>NZ_JBCAQT010000002.1:0-366793 GCF_038419845.1 Marinimicrobium sp. C2-29 | reverse complement strand
GTAGTCGCGCTTGAGCACCGGGTACTTTTCTTTCATTTCCTGGGTCGGTTTGTCCCGATGGGGATAGTCCCAGGCCTCCTTGTGGGCGTTTTTGTAGTCCTTGATGTGCTCAACGTTCTGCCCGCGCTCGAGCAGGAGCACTTTGAGCCCTTTTTCGGTCAGCTCTTTGGCGGCCCATCCGCCGCTGATGCCGGAGCCGACCACGATTGCATCGTAATGATTATCTGCCATAGGTACATCTCTTCACGTCATTATTATCGACCCGGTCGCCGGGTCATACATCGCACAAACGAATTGCCGATTTCAGTGATTCTATCTTCTCTTCATCCGTCGCTCGTTTGGGTATGAATTCCTGCGCCACATAGCCCTCGAAGCCGGTCTCCCTGATGGCTCGGGCAATGGCGGGGTAGTACAGTTCCTGGGTCTCGTCGATTTCGTTGCGCCCCGGCACGCCAGCGGTATGGTAATGGCCGAAGTAGGCGTGATTGTCGCGGATGGTGCGGATAATGTCACCCTCGCTGATCTGCATATGGTAGATGTCATACAGCAGCTTGAAGTTGGGCGAATCCAGGCGCTTGCACAGTTCGATGCCCCAGGCGGAGTTGTCGCACAGGTAGTCGGGGTGGTCGATTTTGCTGTTGAACAGCTCCATCTGCAGCACCACGCCGCGTTTCTCCGCCTGGGCGAGGATCTTTTTCAGGCCGCGCTCGGCGTGCTTGAGGCCGTCCTCCGGATCCATGCCCCGGGCGTTGCCGCTGAAGCAGATCAGGTTCCTGTAGCCGGCGGCACTCACCAGATCGATGTGTTCGCGGTAGCTCTCGATCAGGGCGGAGTGATACTCGCGGTCGCCCCAGCCCTCCTCCAGGCTCAGCTCGGCGCCATTGCACATGGAGGAGTCGATGCCGTGCTCCTTGAGCACCGACCACTCGCCCGGGCCGATCAGATCAATGGCGGAAAAGCCCAGGCGCTTGACCACGGCGCACAGTTCTTCCAGGGAGAGGAAGTCAAAGGTCCAGCGGGCGACGGCGTGATGGATGTTGCCTTTGAGCCCGGAAGCGCCTTCCCGGTCGTCGGCCAGGGCACGAGGACCCAGGGCGCTCAGGCTGGCAACGCCCAGGGCGCTGGTGACGGCGCCGCGCAGCAGGGCGCGCCGATTCAGGGACTGTTCCATTGTTATTATCCTGTCGGTGACTGATTTATAAGATATTTGAAGAGGCAAGGGTACCTTGCCCCTTTTGTTTTGCCAAGACGTTTTACAGTGCCGCCAGCGCCCGGTTCAGGCGTCGCTCCAGGTCCGCCTTGAGCTCCAGGTAGTGACTCAGCTGCAGTCCCAACTGCGGTGCCAGCAGGTCCCGGCACTCGGTCAGGTCCAGGTCGGTGATGTAGCAGGGGTAGCGCTCGCCCGAGCGCCGCTGGGCCAGGATGTAGCCGGCCACTTCGACGAACAGGTCCTCCTCCCAGTCGAGCTCGGAAAACTCGCGATCATTACAGTAGATGGTGTAACGGATCTGACCATCCAGGTCCGGCTCGGCGATCACCTGGATGCTGACAAAGGACACCTGGCTGATGTCGCCGGCGCTCGTGCGCGCTTTCAGGTAGCCGCGCCCCTGTTCGACCGGGCCACAGATTTCGTACAACGCCAACTCGGGCTCCTCTGCCTCATCCGGGCGCCGATCGGGGCTGGAGTTCTGCCGCTCCAGAACCGAGCGCAGAAAATAGTGCAGCGGCCGCAACAGGGTCGAGTGACTGTGAAACGACATGGCGGTGACCAGCAGCGAGCCCTGTTCGTCGATAAGGGTCACCTCGGCCTCCTCATCCCGAACCCGATAGAACAGGTAAACCCCCGGCTGGGCGGCGTGCTGGGCCATCAGTTTCAGTGAGTGCTGGTTCAGCGCGTGACGATCCACCACGATCGGGCTGTATTCAAGCTGGGCGCTGCTGAGCTTCTCGAGCAGGGCCTCGTAGCTGTTGAAACAGCTCACCTGGGGCTGACGCTGCAGAAACTGGATCACGATGAACGCGCCGGCGGTTTCCACCACGTAGCGGGTGCTGGGCGGGCGGGTTCCCGAGTAGTAGCAGCCGATCAGATCGCGCCACAACTCCTCCAGGCGTTGCACCACCAGGTTGCCCTGGCTGCTCAGGCAGCGAATGGTCAGCTCCGGCGGGTTCAGCCCCCGGCCCGGGGGCACCAGGCGCAGATAGTATTGCAGGGCATTGACCAGAGGCTCCTGATCGTAGTGACGACAGAGCACCTCCTGCCAGCTGTTGATCTGCACCAGATCCACCGAGCGCACCAGATTGTCGCGCAGACCGCTGAAATCCAGCGCGTCGCTCTGGCCGCTGAGCATGTGCAGGCCCCGCTCGCGCAGACTCTGTTGCGGCTCCACCCCCAGATTGAACAGCAGCAGCAACCGCTCGGCCCGGGCGCTGCGATGGAAGGGTTCGTGCGCGAGGCTCGCCCGGGGCAGGGGCAGCCACTGGCGCAACAGCTGCCACAGTTGCTGGCGCTGAACCGCGCTCAGACTCAACCGGTCGCTGTCCAGATCAAACCAGGTGCCGGCGGTGAGCACGCCGTTACCATAACACCAGAGCACCAGCTCTCCCAGCGAGCGGGCGCGCTTGAGCGGCGCCCCTTCCGGGCGGTTGTCGCGGCTGCGGAAGACCTCCCAGAAATGCGCCCCGGCGGCCGGATCGGGGTCTTCCACGAAGCGCAGGGCCGGCTCGGACAGGTCCCGTGAAATATCCGGGTTCACCCATTCGATCTTGCCGGCCTTGCGCTCGAAGGCCGCGTGCAGCTTGCGCCCGAGCACCATCAACTCGTCGTGGTTGATGCGGGTATCCGCGCTCTCTTTGCTGATGGCATTGATCAGCCGATAACTGGCGCTCAGCTCGGCCACCAGCTGGCTGCGCTCCTGCAGCACATCCGGCGCCTTCCAGGCCCGGCGCCGATCGAGCCGCTGCAGCTCAGCGGCCGACCACTGCCACTCGGCCACCAGCTGTTCCAGCAATGCCCGCTGCCAGGATCTGGAGGGCCCGCGCGGCGGGCGGGTCAGCGCCTTGTCCACCTTGAAGTAAAGACAGCGCCGCGCCAGCTCCAGACGCTCCCCGGCCGCCCCGTGGGGGGGCTCCTCCGGAGCCTCACCCTTCAGGTAGTGCTCCAGCCGACGATAGATCATCACATAGGGATCGAGGCTGTCTGGCTCGGGAAGCGCCCGGTAGACGGCGTCTTTGAAGGTGAGCGCGAGGGGCCTGGAATCCTCGCCGCGCCGGTAGGCTTCCAGCAGCATCAGCTTGAGCACCGACTTGTGCGGCGCTTCAATGCCTTTGTACAGATGCCAGATACCGGCGCCGATGAACTCCCCGACCGGGATGTCGGGAATGCCGCCGAAGTCGATCACCTGATCGGCGGGCAGAAATCGTTGGTGCAGGAGCGTCTCGGTGTAGCGGTTGTAGTGGGTCTCAGCGCTGGCGGGCACAAACCACCAGAGCGGCCGCTTGCCCCCGAGCCAGAGCGCCGTGCGGTAAAACTCATCCAGCAGCAGAAAGCGCTGGGCGGTTCCGCTGCCCTCGGTGCTCAACTCCCCCAGCTGCCCCGAGCGGAACTGACTCGGCTCCATCAGGAAAAAGTGCGCTTCCAGGCGCAGCTGCTCCTCGGCCCAGCGGGTCAGTTCCCGACACTTTTTCAGCAGTAGCTCCCGCTCACGGGAGTCAAGCGCCGGGCCGTGGCACACCCAGATATCCAGATCGCTGCCTTCGCTCTGGGCGATGGTGCCGACACTGCCCATGACAAAGAGGGCGTCGATGGCCAGATGCCGGTGAACGACATCCCGCTGGTAGTGAAAGCTGCGCGCCAGCGAACGCGCCAACCGCAGCTCCTGGCGGCCGGGCTCGTAATGACAGAGCCCGCTGGGGACGCTGGCGCTGATGTAGCCGGGAAGCATGGGATGATTGACGTGAAACAGCAGCGGCAACAGCTCGACGAACACGCCCTGGCGCTCGCTCAGGCCCTCGAGCATGCGTCGGTGGCGCTCGCGGTTGAGCGACAGAAAACGCTGCTCGACCCGCTTGAGCTGCTGGCGATCGATGCCCGCCTCACTATCGTCCAGCTCGATAACCTCTGAGCGCATTCGAACGGCCTTCTTTACTACTTGATGTTGGGCGCGACGAAGGTAGCCGCCACTTCCGCGAGCGTCTGATACAGACGCTCGGGCCTGATCGGTTTACTGATGTAACCATTCATGCCGATGTCCAGGCAGCGTTCGCGATCGCCGCCGATGGCCTGGGCGGTAATGGCCACAATGGGAATCTCCGGGCGCAGTGTACCCGAACGGATGATCTCGGTGGCTTCGTAGCCATCCACCTCCGGCATTTCCAGGTCCATCAGGATCACATCAAACGCCTCGGGCGTGGCCTGAAGCCGCTCGAGCGCTTCGCGGCCGTTGTTGGCGATGGTCACGGTCACGCCGCGCTTACGCAGGATCCCCTCGGCCACCTGTTGGTTGACCCGGTTATCCTCGGCCAGCAGCACCCTCAGACCGCCGAGCACTTCGGTCTCGGCGCCGGGGAGCAGCTCGCTCGGATCCGTCAACCCCGGACCAAACGCCCGACTGAGCGCATCAAAGAGCCGTGATTCGCTTACCGGTTTGCTGAGAAACCCGTCCACCAGCTCCGCGTGCTGGTGATCCTGAAAAATTTCATCGCGGTGGTAGGAGGAGACCAGCAACACCCGGGGCGGGTGGCGCAGCGGGTGATCGGCTTTGAGAGCGGCAATGGTGGTCAGGCCATCCATCCGGGGCATCTGGTAGTCCATCAGCACCAGCTCGTAGGGGGTGTCGGTCTGATCGGCGCGCCGGATCTGCTTCAGGGCCATCTCGCCGCTCTCGGCCGTGTCCGCTTCGATGCCCATATTCTGGAGTGTGCCCGAAATGATTTCCCGCGCCAGGGTGTTATCGTCCACGATCAGCGCCCGCAACTGCTCGAACCGATGGGGCTGATCGCGCAGCGCCTTGGCGCCGATCTGGCTGTGCTCGAACCAGGCGGTAAAGCTGATCCGGCACCCCTTGCCCGCGCGGCTTTTGATGGACAGGTCCCCATCCATCAACCGGATCAGATGATGACAGATGTGCAGCCCCGTGCTTTCACTGGCCAGGCGCTCGCCCTCGGCCACCGCCTTGAGGTGGGAGGTGAGCTCGGCCACCTGCTCGGAAGTCATGCCCGCGCCAAAATCGGTGATACAGAATCTGAGCATCACCCCCTCGGCCTGTCGACTCTCTTCCCGGACACTGACCAGCACATTGCCCCCGGAGGAGTACTGCAGGGCATTGTCGACCAGGTGACTCAGTACCTGCCCGAGGCGGGCGGTATCGCCGCGCAGAAAGCGCGGCACGTCGGGATGAAGGTCGTAGGTGATGTCCACATTGCGGTGCGCGGCGCTGACCTCGAACAGGCGCGAGAGCTTCTCAAACACCTGCTCCAGGTCGAAGTGAGTGTTCTCCAGCACGATCTTGCCGGTTTCGATCTTGGAGAAATCGAGCACCTGGTTGATGATATGCAGAAGGGAGTCGGCCGCGGCACTGATGCTGTCGAGATACCCCCGCTGCTGGCTGTCGAGCGAGGTGTCGCGCAACAGGTGGCCCAGGCCGATAATGGCGTTCATGGGCGTGCGGATCTCGTGACTCATCCGTGCCAGAAATTCGCTCTTGGTGCGGTTGGCCAGGTCGGTCTGGGCCCGGGCGGAAACCAGAGCCTCCTGAGCCCGCAGGAGGTCTTCATGGGTGTAGCGCTCGGCCACCCGCGCCAGCAATTGCTCCACGGTCTCGGTCGCATCCTGGGCAGCGGGGACCGACAGGGGCGGCTCATTCCCGGCCGAGTCACCCGCCGGTGACTGGGAGCCACGCGCTCTGCTTTTAAGCTGCTCGAGTTCACGCTCCAGCTGCTCAATGCGCCGGGTCAGTGCTTTACCCTGAAGGCCGTTGTGTTTTGTCATTTCCAAAACGCCACTGTAGTGATTTCGACAGTTCAGGCGGGTGATCGCTTCCCTTGCTCCCGAAACCGGGGAATGAGTCTGTTTCGGGGGCAACTTAAGAGTCCATTCACACCTATTGTTACTGCCCGTTGCTATTATTTGTTGTCTGATTCGGGTTTTTCATGTTTTTTTGGGCAGGCCCTTAGGCTAGAACATTTCAGTTCAATTTACCAAAGGAAACTGCGGCCCAGTGCCCGAACTGATTCGAGGAGACCGGTCATGTCCGATTCGCGATCCACAGCCAGGCGTTCTCACTGGCCCGACGCCCTGCTGGGGCTGGCTGGGCTGGTACTCACCCAGCTGTTCCCCCCGCCCGGAACGTTGGCACCCGAGGCCTGGCAGGCTCTGGGGCTGGCATGGATCATGGCGGTCTTCTGGATCGGCGAAACCCTGCCCCTGGCCGCCACGGCGCTCCTGCCGATTGTGCTCGGCCCGCTATTCGGGCTGGTTGACGCGGACCAGGTGACCCGGGACTACGCCCATCCACTGATTTTCCTGTTTCTCGGCGGTTTCGTCCTGGGACTGGCCATGGAGCGCTGGCGCCTGCACGAGCGGATTGCGCTCTGGATCCTGGCCGCCATGGGCGGAACGCCGAGCCGGGAAATCGCCGGCTTCATGCTGGCCACTGCCTTTCTGAGCATGTGGGTCAGCAATACCGCGACCGCCATTATGATGCTACCCATCGCAATATCGGTTATTCAGGTAAAAGGGGTCGCCGATGCTCGCGGCGGCAACCCCTACGCCGTGGCCCTGTTACTCAGTATTGCCTACGCCGCCAGTATCGGCGGTATCGCCACCCTGATCGGTACCCCACCCAACGCTCTGTTGGCCGCTTACCTGTCCGAGCACCACGACATTCACCTGGGTTTCGGCCGCTGGATGCTGATCGGTCTGCCCCTGGCGCTGATCATGCTCGCGGCCGCCTGGCTCTGGCTGGCCGGTGTGGTCTCGCGCGGCGTGACCGCCGGTACCGGGGAGCGGGACGAGGGCGACCACCGACGCGAACTCTTTGCCCAGCGCCTGGCTCAGCTCGGCCCCATGAGCACCATGGAAAAGCGGGTGGCGCTGGTGTTTGTTTTGACGGCCGCCGCCTGGGTCGGCCAACCCTTGCTGGCCGGACTGTTGCCCGGGCAGGCGCTCACCGATACCGGCATCGCCATCACCTGTGCCGTGGCTCTGCACGCACTGCCGGCCGGGGATGAGCGGCGCTCACGCCTGATGGATTGGGACACATCGCAGCGATTACCCTGGGGCGTATTGCTATTGTTCGGTGGCGGCCTGGCGCTGGCCGGGATCATTCAGGACTCGGGCCTGGCCCAGGCCATTGCGGACGGTCTGGAGGCACTGGGGCAGTGGCCGGTGGTCGCCATCATCGGGGGCGTGACGCTGACCGTGATTTTCCTGACGGAGATCACCAGCAACACCGCCACGACCGCCGCCTTCCTCCCTCTGCTCGGCGCCCTGGCGTTAAGCCTCGGGCTGCCGGCCGAGGCGCTGGCCGTGCCCGCCGCCCTGGCCGCCAGCTGCGCCTTTATGCTGCCGGTGGCCACGCCTCCCAATGCCATTGTCTTTGGCTCGGGGCAACTACAGGTTCGGCAGATGGCCAGCGCCGGGTTGGTGTTGAACCTGGCCGGTATCCTGGTGGTGACCCTCGTGGGCGTGCTCCTGGTCAGGTGGGGCGTTTTCCACTAGTGGACTACGCCGCCCGCCGGGAGGCTATTCCTCCTCCGGCACGGGTTCCTGCTCGGGCGGCTCGCAGACGCCGGCGTTGTAATGACCCACCGTGCGGATGATCTCATCCTCCGACGGCTCGATCCGCTCGCCCTCGAGCAGCGAGTTGATCACCCGGCTCACCAGCTGGTCCAGCCGCGTCACCACATAGCAGTCGGTGGTGGGCTCGTCGTGGGAGTCGCCGTAGCCCGAATCGTCGGTGAGAAACAGGTAGCGGCTGTTGGTCAACACCGCCATACCGCGCATGATGAATTCGGTCAGGGGGCCGGCGCCACTGGCCGCCAGTGGCAGGATGTGAATCTGCTGGTCCCGCGCGACCAGGCTGGTCTCCCAGGTGGCCTGCAGTCTGTCGTCGTGGGGCGGCGCATCGGCCACCAACAGGAGAGTCTTGACCGCCTCTTCGCGCCATTCAAACGCCAGAGCCGCCTGCATGGCCTTATCCATGGCCTCGGGATAATCCCCGCCACCGTCGTGGTCCTGGTCATTGAGCGTCGACTGCAGCTCGGCCACATCCTCGGTAAATTCGTAGGTGCGGGTCACATACTCATCGCCGTTATCCCGGTAGACGACCAACCCCAGGCGAATATGGATCCCCGGGTTATTGGCGCTGATTGAGCCCAGGATGCTGGAGAGCTCCGTTTTCAGGTAATCCAGCTCATCCCCCATGCTGCCGGTGGTATCGATCACCAGCAGCAGGTCGAGCTTGTCCACCGGCTGGGGCAGTATCGGCAGGGTCACAACGAGGGTCCGGTCCTCCTCCAGCTCGGCCAGCACCACCGACTCGGTCACCTGGACATCGTCGGTGGGGTTGCTGACCTGGAGCTCGAAGGTATCGGGCAGTTCATCAATGGAGGGAAAGAGGCGCAGTTGGCCATCCACCGGCGTATGCCGACTCAACAGGGCCTCGTCGTTCTGGAGAAGGCTGACCTGGGCAAAGGGGAAGGGCTCGCCGTCACTGTCGCGCACCTCAACGACAATGGCTTCATTCATGAACACATAGAGTGAGGAGGCGTCGGGGTTCTCCTGCAGAAAATTGCTCACATAATCCGCATAGAGAGACGCATTGAGCACATCGTCGAGATCCCCGGCCGTGAGGGTGCCCGACTGGAAATCGGCCGGGTCACCGCCGCCACCGGCCGGCTCCGATCCACCTTCAGTGCCCTCATAGCTGCCGTCGCCACCGGCACTTTCACCGCCAGAGTCACCGGAGCTGTCCTCGGAGGGTTCACTGGAGGTGCCGCCGCCCGGACCACTGCCGCCTGTATCGCCGCTACTGCCACCGCAGCCGCTCAACACCAGCAGTGAGCTGACAAACACGGCGGCGAGCCAGGTGCTCGCCCGGCCGGTTACTCTGGCACGGGGCCAAGTGTCGATGACATCCATCATTCATTCCCTTCTGCTGGTTTTTCCGGAGTGGCTGAGCTCTCAGAATAGCGCACCACTAGCGCAAAGCAAGCGATGAATGTCCATCAGCACCGGTCGACCGTTCACTCCCCGGAAAGCGCCTGCCGGGCCCGGGTCACGGCTTTGCGGACCTGCTCGGGTGCGGTGCCGCCGATATGATCGCGCGCTGCCACGGAGCCTTCCAGGGTGAGCACCTCGAACACGTCCTGCTCGATGGTATCGGAGAACTGTTGAAGCTCCTCCAGGGTCATTTCCGAGAGGTCCTTGCCGGTTTTCAGGCCGTAGGCGACGGACTTGCCCACCACCTCGTGGGCATCGCGGAAGGGGGTACCCCGGCGCACCAGGTAATCCGCCAGGTCGGTGGCGGTCGAGAAGCCACGCTTGGCCGCCTCGTACATATTGTCTTTTTTCGCCTCAATGGCCGGCACCATGTCGGCAAAGGCGCGCAGGCAGTCCTTGACCGTATCCACCGCGTCAAACAGCGGCTCCTTGTCTTCCTGGTTGTCCTTGTTGTAGGCCAGCGGCTGGGATTTCATCAGGGTGAGCAGGGCAATCAGATGACCGTTGACCCGGCCGGTCTTGCCGCGCACCAGCTCGGGCACGTCCGGATTCTTTTTCTGGGGCATGATCGAGGAGCCGGTGCAGAAGCGGTCCGGCAGATCGATAAAGCCAAACTGCGCCGAGGTCCAGAGCACCAGCTCCTCGCTCGCCCGGGACAAGTGAGTGAGCAGAATGCTGGCGAAGGCGCAGAATTCGATGGCAAAATCCCGATCGCTGACCGAATCCAGGGAGTTGGCCGTGGGCTGATCGAAGCCCAGCAGTTCGGCGGTCATGGCCCGATCGATGGGGTAGGTGGTGCCGGCCAGCGCGGCCGCGCCCAGGGGCGACTGATTCAGTCGCGCCCGGCAATCGAGCAGACGGCTGTGGTCGCGCTTGAGCATTTCAAACCAGGCCAGCAGGTGGTGGCCAAAGGTCACCGGCTGAGCGGACTGCAAGTGAGTAAAGCCGGGCATGATGGTATCGGCCTCGCGCTCGGCCAGATCGAGCAACCCGGTCTGCAGACGCGTGAGTTCCTGGCTGATCCGGTCAATGTTGTCGCGCAGATACAGGCGAATATCAGTGGCCACCTGGTCGTTGCGCGAGCGCCCGGTGTGCAGTTTTTTGCCGGCAATACCGATGCGCTCGGTCAGGGCCGCCTCGATGTTCATGTGCACATCTTCCAGGCTGACGGACCACGGGAAGTTGCCCGCCTCGATATCGGCCCGCACGCCTTCAAGGCCCTCGAGAATCAGGTCCCGCTCGGCCTCGGTGAGCACCCCGACCTTGGCGAGCATGGTCGCGTGAGCAATAGAACCCTGAATGTCCTGGGCGTACAGGCGATGATCGAAGCCGATCGACGCGGTAAAGCGCTCGACAAAGGCATCGGTGGGCTCGGTAAAACGCCCGCCCCAGGACTGGTTTTTCGGCTCGCTGTCGCTCATGTAAACACTCGCTGTTTTGACGTGGTTGGCAAAATGGGGGGAGATTCAGCTCCCGACCGCCGAAAAAGCGGTAGGATAAGACTCCAGGGTCGAGCATTATAAACTAACAGGGGCATGAATTGAGCGACCAGACAACCGCAACCCGGACCCAACGCGAGAGCGGCGACTTTCTCCCGGACCTGTGCGCGCCCCAGGCGGTGTTGCTGCTGGTGCTGGTGGCCGAGCTGCTGGCGCTGCTGCTGGCCATGATCAACCGCGGCCTGGCCCAGGTGTCGTGGGAGGCAGTGGCGCTGTTCTCCTTTCAGGTGCAGTGGATTGTGCTGGTCAGCGCCGCGCTGCTGTGCCGCCTGAAACCGCGCCTCAACCAGTGGCCGCCGGTACGCGCCGGCGCCATCAGCTATGGCCTGGTCCTGACCATCACCCTGGTGTTCTCTCTGCTGGGCCAGTGGCTGATGCGCGCCTTCCTGGGCCAGGCGCCGACGCTGGACGCCTGGCAGCTGGGGGAGAACCTGATCACCGCCGCCATTCTGGCCGGCATCGGGCTGCGCTACCTCTACCTTCAGCAGCAGCTGCACAACCAGCAGCAGGCGGAACTGCAGGCGCGTATTCAGGCGCTGCAGTCGCGCATTCGCCCCCACTTTCTGTTCAATAGTCTCAACAGCATCGCCAGCCTGATCGCCAGCGCCCCGGACCGGGCTGAGCGCGCGGTGGAAGACCTCTCGGCGCTGTTTCGGGCCAGCCTGGCCGAGCCCAGCTTGATTCCCCTGGAGCGGGAGCTGGAACTGTGCCGCGACTACCTGGCCATGGAGCAACTGCGCCTGGGGGAGCGCCTGCAGGTACAGTGGCAGGTGGACGAACAGCCCGATAACGCGCAGATTCCCGCGCTGCTGCTGCAGCCACTGCTGGAGAACGCCGTTTTTCACGGCATCGAGCCTCTGCCCGAGGGCGGCGTCATCCAGATTCAGATCGCCCGCTCGGGCGACCAACTGGCCATTCGAATCGAAAACCCATTGCCGACCGCCCCGGTTTCGCACACACAGGGGCCGCACTCGCAAGCGCCGCAGAAGGCACGCGAGCACAACCGCATGGCGCTGGACAATGTACGCCACCGGCTGCAGGCCCACTTTGGCCCGACAGCCCGCTTGTCCGAAGCGGGCGAGGGCGGTAGGTTTATCCTGGTAATCAGCTATCCGATGGAGTGACCCATGGATGTATTGATCGTCGACGACGAACCTCTGGCGCGCGAGCGCCTGACGCGCATGGTGGACCAGCTTGACGGCTACCGGGTGGTAGGCCAGGCGGGCGACACCGCCTCCGCCCTGGGCGCCATTTCAGCCCAGGACCCGGATGTGGTGCTGCTGGATGTGCGCATGCCCGGAGAGGATGGCCTGAGCGCCGCCCACCAGATCGGTGAGCTGGACGACCCGCCCGCGGTGATTTTCTGTACCGCCTTCGACCAATACGCCCTGGACGCCTTCGGCACCGATGCGGTGGGCTACCTGCTCAAGCCCGTGCGCGCCGAGCAGTTATTGGAAGTGCTGGAAAAAGCCCGCCGCCCCAACAAACTGCAGCGCCAGGCCAAACAGACCGAAGCCTCCCAGAGTAGCCACAACGGCCGCAGCCATATCAGCGCCCGCACCCCGCGCGGCGTGGAACTGATCCCACTGGAGGAGGTGCGCTACTTCATCGCCGACCAGAAATACGTCACCGTACACCACCTCAAAGGCGAACACCTGCTGGATGAAACCCTGAAGGAACTGGAAGAGGAGTTCGGCAACCGTTTTCTGCGCACCCACCGCAGCGCTCTGGTATCCGTGCAGCATATCCAGGCCATGGAGCGCAACGGCGACGGCCACTACCAGGTGCGCCTGGCCGACACCGAGCAACGCCCGCCGGTGAGCCGGCGGCATGCCGGGGCGTTGAAAGATTTGTTACAGAAGCTGTGACTACGAAAACCGGCGACTCGTGTAAATCAGGGATCCCGTATCGACGGCTTGTCCAGCCCCTGGCGCTCAAGCTTTTCGATCAGCGCCGCTTTGGCGTTGTCGAAATCTCCCAGATCCAGTTTTTCCCGCCTCTCTGACAGCTGTTGATAGAGCGCTTCGGCTTGCGCCTGAATGCGCTCCCGGTCGTCGTCGCCCAGGCTCACGTCGAGTTTCTCCAGGTGTTGACGCACATTGGCCTCGCGCATGGCGGGGATGGGGAGGCCACCGCTGCGGCGCCGGGAGACTTCGTTCCAGGCCAGCGCTTTCAATAAGTGCCCTTTGGCGCTCTGGTGTTGATCCTCATGCGCGGAGGCCATGGCCTTTGAGGTCTCGTTGAGCGCCAGGCGGTCGAGGGCCACGACCGACCCGCGTGTGGCCGCCTCGCGGTACAGTACTTCGGCCTGCTCAAGCTGCTGCTCACCCCAGGCGGCCTGATCGCCGAGGCGCTGCAGAGCAAAGAGATCGCCACTGTCGGCCAGGGCCTGCAATGTCTCGCGGTCGTAATACTCATAACCGAGGGATTCCAGTTCGATGCCGCGCTCCAGGGCCCAGGCGAAATACTCCTCCTCTTCCTCCGGGGTCACGCCAGCAGCGGCCAGCCAGTCCGCTCGAGTATCGAACACTGGCGGCTCCCCTTCTGCTTGCGCATCCGCGTCATTCTCGGAGCCGCCCGCCGGCACTTCCGCCAGACGTTCATTCAGGCGACCGCGCAGCTTCTGCCAGGCCGCTTCTGACTGGTTTGTCTCCGGAGGATTCTCGGAGGTCGTCGAGTCGGCCGGTGAGGGGCTGATGCGCGAGGGCTCCGACGCCGAATCCCGGGAAGGGTCGGTACTCAGCCGATAAAAGCCTCCGGCGGCGGCCGCTGCCACCACAATCACAATAACCGCCTTGCGCATCAATGCTCCCGTTGAATCAGCGTTTTTCGTTGTCCCAGTGTAATGCGAAGCGTCGAGCGGTGACTACGGATAAAGGCGGCATTGAGGCCGAGTCTGCTTCCCCCCGGCGCTTGTCTGGTATCATCCTGCGTTAACACGCACTCTCAACTGGATGAATTATGTCCGAGACCTTACGCATTGCCACCCGCAAATCCCTGCTCGCCCTCTGGCAGGCGGAGTACGTCAAAGCCGAGCTGGAGCGCCACCACCCGGGCCTGACCGTGGAGCTGGTGCCCCTTAGCAGCCGGGGCGACGAAATTCTGGATGTGCCCCTGGCCAAAGTGGGTGGCAAGGGGTTGTTCGTCAAAGAGCTGGAGCGCGCCATTACCAGCGATGAGGCCGACATTGCCGTGCACTCCATGAAGGATGTGCCCATGGAGTTTCCCGAAGGACTGGGCCTGCCGGTGATCTGCCCGCGCGAAGATCCGCGCGATGCCTTTGTCTCCAATCACTACGATCAGCTCAGTGACATGCCCGCCGGCACGGTGGTGGGCACCTCCAGCCTGCGCCGTCAGTGCCAGATTCTGGCCGCGCGACCAGACCTGCAGGTGAAATTTCTGCGCGGCAACGTCCAGACCCGGCTGCGCAAGCTGGACGACGGCGAATACGACGCCATTGTGCTGGCTACTGCCGGGCTGATCCGGCTCGAACTCGAGGACCGGATCCGCAGCCGTATTGCCCCCGAAGAGAGCCTGCCCGCAGGGGGGCAGGGTGCCGTGGGTATCGAGTGTCGCAATGACGATACGCGCACCATCGAGCTGATCCGCCCTCTGCATCACCAGGATACGGCCGACCTTGTGCTGGCCGAGCGCGCCATGAACCGGCGCCTGCAAGGTAGCTGCGAAACACCCATAGGCTGCTATGCTATACCTTGCGAGGAAGGCCTCTGGTTGCGGGCCCTGGTCGGCTCGCCCGATGGCAAAAAAATGCTGTATGACGAGCTGCGCGGCCCCATTGCCGACAATGAGGCAATGGGCACGGCCCTGGCCGAGCGGCTGCTGGCCGCCGGCGCCGATCGCATTCTGGCCAACGTCTACGGCCAGGAGCGCTAGCGATGGCCGGGCTCGAGGGCCTGCGGGTGCTGATTACCCGGCCCGAACCCCAAGCGCAGGCCTGGGCCCGGACGCTCGCCGGGCAAGGCGCCGAGCCCATTGCCGTGCCCATGATGGCCCTGGAGGCACTGACGGAACCGGCGGAGAAGCAGGCGATCAAGAACATCATTCTGGACTTCGACCTGTACCAGAAGGCGATTTTTGTCAGCCAGAATGCCGTGGCCTATGCGCTGGAGTGGCTGGAGGACTACTGGCCCCAGCTGCCCATCGGCATCGAATACTTTGCCGTGGGCGAGCGCACCGCCGAGGCGCTGCGTGAGCACGGCATTGAAGTGACCGCCCTGCAGAGCCGGGGCGCGATGAACAGCGAGGCCCTGTTGCGGTCCGCCCCCCTGCAACAAGAGCAGGTAGAGGAACAACGCATTGTGATTTTTCGCGGCCGAGGTGGGCGCGGAATACTGGGCGAAACGCTACAGACCCGTGGCGCGCGGGTCCATTACTGCGAGCTCTACCAGCGGGTGGTGCCGACCGGCGCCGCCGAGCGGCTGGACCGGGCACTGACGGATGCTTCGGCGGAGCCACTGATTGTCGCTTTACACAGTGGCGAGACTCTGGAAAATTACGCCCAGACACTGGCGCAATTGCCGATCGACGGGCCGGCTCGACGAACCCTGGCCCGGGCGCCCATACTGGTACCCGGCGAACGGGTGGCGCAGCAGGCAAAGACACTGGGCTTTACCCGCGTATTCATTGCGGAGAACGCCACCGACCCGAGTATGCTGGACGCTTTACACCAGGCTGTGAACGACCCGGCACTCCTTCAGACCAACGGAACCCTAGACCGTGACTGACACCAACGACAGCAACACCGATTCCAGCACTGAGCCCAAACCTGAGTCCCATCCTGAGTCAAAGGCTGAGTCCAAAGCTGAGGTCAAAAAAGACCCCACCCCCTCGGGTGAAAAGGGCAGTGCACCCCCCAAATCGACGGCCAAACCGGGCCGAAAGGCGCGCCAGCCGGGCGGCGGAAAGGGCAAGAAAACGCTGCTGACGCTGATTGTCCTGGTGGTACTGGGGCTGGTGGCGGCGGTGGGCTACGGCAGCTGGACTGTCTGGCAGATCGTGCAGGAACAGGACACGGAATTGGCCGAGCTGGACGATGACCTGAAAGACCAGAGCGAGACCCTCGCGCAACAGCGCCGGACGCTCGAGCAGCAATCAAGCCAGCTGGAGCAGATGCCCCAACGACTGCGGCAACAGGTGCAACAGGACCTGGAGCAGGTCCTGCGCGAGCAGAACAGTGATCAGAGCGAGCTGCTGGCCAACCTGGAGCAGCGCCTCAACCGGGTTGACCGGCGGCTGAGCGCCATCGCCGGCACCAACCGGGAAGATTGGAAGCTGGCCGAGGCCGAGTACCTCCTGCGCCTGGCCAACCAGCGGCTGGTGCTGGAGCGGGACAGCCAGAACGCCCTGGCGCTGGCCCAGACCGCCGATGCCATCCTGCGCGACCTGGACGACAGCAACCTGCTACCGGTGCGACGCGCCCTGGCGAGCGATATTCAGGCGCTGAAGCTAACCGACCCGGTCGATCGCGAGGGGCTCTACCTGCAGTTACTCGCCCTGGGCGAGCAGATTCCCAACCTGCCACTGGTCGAACCCCTGAGCGAGCGCACGCCCGATATGGGCGACACGAGCGCGACCCCCGAAGCCGATGCAGAACCAGAAGCCGATGGCGCCTGGGACCGGGTCAAACAGAGCTTTGGACGGGTGCTGCAGCGGCTGAGCAATCATATCCGGATTCGTCGCCACGAAGAACCCATCACCGCCCTGGCCGACCCGCGCGAGCAATTCTATCTGCGCCAGCAGCTGCAACTGATGCTGGAACAGGCCCAGGCGGCGCTGCTGCGCGAGGAGGGCGAGATTTTCCGCACCAGCCTGAACCGCGCCGCCGGCTGGCTGGAGGAGCACTACACCCTCAACCCCCAGACCCGGGAAGTGCGCGCCACTCTGCTGGAATTGGCGGAAACGCCGATTGCGCCCGAGCTACCGGACCTGAACGACGCCCTCAATCGGCTGGAAAGCCATATCGAGCAATTGCATCGCCTGTCGCCCGATTTTCAGCAAGCACCCGACAATGGCTCAGATGAGGAGTCCGACTCATGAAGCGGGCCCTGATTGTGTTTGTGCTGGTCATGGTACTGGGCGCTGCCGCCCTGAGTGCCATTCAGGCCGACAGCGGCTATGTGTTGATCGCGCTGGGGAACACCAGTATCGAGATGAGCTTCTGGCTCGCCGCACTGCTGCTGTTCGGTGCTCTGGGGGTCATCTGGCTGATCGGGCGACTGGTGCATGGCAGCGTCTCCGCCACCCGGAGGGCATCGGAGCGGCTATTCTCCGGTACCAGCGCCCGGGCCCAGCGACGCACCGCCAGCGGACTGGTGGATTTTATCGAGGGCAACTGGAAGCAGGCGCAGCGCAAGCTGTTGCGCGCCGCCGCCAAGTCCGGCACTCCCCTGATCAACTACCTGGCCGCCGCCCGCTCCGCCTATGAGCTGGGCGACCGGACCACGGCGCTGGAGCTGTTGCACAAGGCCGAGCAGAGCAGCCCCAACAGTGAGCTGGCCGTGGCCCTGACCCAGGCCCGCATGCAGTTGATGAGCCGCCGCTACGAGCAGTGCCTGGCGACCCTGGAGCGGGTCAAACGCAAAGCGCCTCAGCACCCCGTGGTACTCGACCTGTTGCGCCAGGTGTATGTGTCCCTGCAGGACTGGGAAGCGTTGAAAGCGCTGCTGCCCAGCCTGCGCGCCTATGGTAGCCAGAGTGAGGAAGAACTGGACGCCCTGGCCAGCCAGCTGTACTGCGCCCTGCTGGAGCAGGCCGGCCAGCGTGCCCGGACGCAGAACCCTGATCAGGCGGCGGAACAGCTGCACAAGGCCTGGCACGAGGTACCCGGCCCTCTCAGAAAACAGCCGGCGGTGGCCGGGCTCTACGCTCGCCAACTGTTGGACAACCGCCTGCACAGCGAGGCCGAAGCCGTGGTGCAGAAAACCCTGCACAAGCACTGGGACCCGGAGCTGGTCCGGCTCTACGGCCTGATCCCCGCCGCCGACCCCGGCCAGCAGCTGATCACCGCCGAAGGCTGGCTGAAAAAGCGCCCCGGCGATGCCACCCTGATGCTCACGCTCGGGCGCCTGAGCCTGCGCAACCAGCTCTGGGGCAAGGCACGCGAATACTTCCAGAGCAGTCTGCAGCTTCACAAGTACCCGGAAACCTGCGCCGAGCTGGCCCGATTGTTGGCGCACCTGGGCGAGCATAAAAAGAGCACCGAGTACTATCAGCAGGGCCTGTTGCTCACCACCGACGCTCTGCCGGAGTTACCCCAACCCAAAGAGGCAGGCCATTAGTGGGCCTCCGGCCTTCTTGCCACCGGTGGCAGAAACTGGATAATAGGCGCGTCTGAAGAACCCCATAATAAAACGCGGTTGAAGTAGGGAGTTTACCCAAAACCGGAAACGCGGTACCGACCCGATCGAGTACCGTTACGAAGGAGCTTGCCCATGCCTTTCCCCGTCCTGTTCAAGCTGGGCCTGATGGCCCTGCTGGCCGTGCGCTATCGGCTGAAATTCATAGCCCTGATCGGTTGCATCATTCTGGCCCTGCTGGCAGTCACTTTTGCCGCCGGCAAGATCTATCAGCACCTGGACCGCGACCCGGACCGGGGCGCCATCGGAATCGAAGACGGCGCCCTGGGCGAGAGCTACAGCACCCCCATCTATCTGGATCAGGGCTGGGAGCCGGCCGATACCCTCTGGTACTACAACACCACCCAGGGGTCGGCACTTTTGCCCTACGACCTGTTCATCGCCCTGGAGCAGGCGGACTCGGACACGCTGTTCCGCGATGACCACAACATGGACCGTTACCGCTACCTGCCCCAGAAACCCACCTTTTTCAATCCTGACGGCCTCCCCGTGGGCTTTGCCAGGGAAAACTACAAGGGCAAGGACTACATGGGCTTTACCTGCGCCGCCTGCCACACGGGCCAGATCAACTACAAGGGCAAAGCCATTCGCATTGATGGCGGACCGGCCATGGCGGACATGACCGGATTTCTCGCCGGCCTGGAAAAGGCGCTGGTGGCCGCCCGGGACGAGGCGCCCAAGCAGGAGCGGGTGGTGGAGCGCGCCCTGGCGCTGGACAACGACTACCGCACACCCCGGGAGGTGATTGACGATCTGGACCGCTGGGCCGAGCAGATCCGGACCTACAACACCGTCAACCACAGTCACGTCGACTACGGCTACGCGCGCCTGGACGCCTTTGGCCGTATCTACAACCGGGTGCTCCAGCATGTGCTGAACCGCGACCAGCTGGCCAAACTGCTGCTCAGGGCCACAGGGCCGACCGGCGACCTGCTGCTGACCCGCGCCGAAGTGGAGCAGGTGCTGGAGGGCGTGGACCCGACACTGATCGACGACGAGGCCTTCAACCGCATCGTGACCCGCCTGCAGTCGAGCGAGTCGGGGCTGCCCGGGTTGTCGCAGCGCGACATGCTGCGCCTGCGCAACCAGATATTCAACGAACCCAATGCCCCGGTGAGCTACCCCTTCCTCTGGGACATTACCCACTCCGATTACGTCCAGTGGAATGGGCTGGCCAACAACGCCGAACTCGGGCCGCTGGGCCGCAATGTGGGCGAGGTGATCGGTGTGTTCGCCAAGCTGGACTGGGAAGTGAAAGAGCCGGGCTTCAGCCTGTCGGGCTACCTGACCGGGCAGAAAAACAAACGCGAACGCATCGCCTTTGAGTCCTCCATTGACCTGGTCAATCTGCAGCGGCTGGAAGCCCACCTGGGGCACCTGGAATCACCCCAGTGGCCTGAAGAAATTCTGGGCGCCATCGACCGGGAGCGCGCCGCCCGGGGCCAGCGCCTGTACGCACGCTATTGCCAGAGCTGCCATCAGGTGGTTCAACCCGATGCCTGGGATCGCCTGGTGGTCGCCAAAATGACCGATATCGAGCAACTGGGCACCGACCCGGCCGCCGCCCGCAACGGCGTCGAGTACAAAGGGCAGGCCGGCAACTTCAAAAACACCTACCAGAAAACCGCCGTCGGCCCCCTGGTGCTGGAAGAAACCGCCCCGGTGGTACAGATTCTGACGTCGGTCACCAAGGGCGCCGTTTCCACCCCGGACGCCGACAAGAACCCTCTGCGGCGCGGGCTCGACTGGCTCTATACCCTGGGTCTGTCGCTGTTTGAAAACGACATCGAGTACAGCGTCAAGGCCGGCAACTACCGCCCGGACACCACGGCGCGGCCCTACGACTCGCTGCTGGCCTACAAGGGCCGCTCGCTCAACGGCATCTGGGCCACGGCGCCCTATCTGCACAACGGCTCGGTGCCCACGCTGTACGACCTGCTCCTGCCCAAAAAGCGCGAGGGAGACCCGGAAGAGGGCGAGTACCGCCCGGACCATTTCCAGGTCGGCAGCCGGGAGTTTGACCCGATCAAGGTGGGCTTCAAAACCGAAGGCTACGAGGGCTTCCGCTTTACCAGCGGGCGCCGGGGAGATGGCAACGGCGGCCACGAATACGCCGCCGGGCGCACCCCCCAGCCCAACGGCGAAGTGCTGCCCGCGCTCTCGGCCGAGCAGCGCATGGACCTGCTGGAGTACCTGAAAACACTCTGACAGGAGAGTACGCGGGCGAGCGGGGAACCAAACGCCCCGGTTCGAACACCAAGGGAGGCGCCAGCGAGTAGCCAGCTTCGGCCGAGCCACCGGGATTCACCGGTGTTTTTTGTGCCAATAGCGGTTATCCTGCGCTCCCGATCACCCGCGAGTCCAACTGGTACCATGGCAGTAATGCGTTACCTGACAGCCCATCTGTTTCACTCTCTGTTGCTTTCCAGTCTTTTCTGTGGGGCGGCGGCCGCCTCTGATGACATGTCCCACCGGCCGGTGGACTACGTTCAGGCGCTCGAGCAGTACCTGGTGGAAGAGATCATGCCCCATATCCCCGGTGCCGCCCTGGCGGTGATCGCGGACGGACAGATCGAGTTGCTCAAAGGCTATGGGGTACGCCGCGCCGGGGGAAGCAAGCCGATCAATCGCGATACCGTATTTCGCCTGGCCTCGGTCTCCAAGACCATTGCCGCCACCTCGGCCGGTGTGGCGGTGCACGAGGGCGATCTCCAGTGGCAGACCCCCGTGAGTGAGCATCTGACCCTGCAGTTCAAAAACCCGGACTACGGCGAACGCATTACTCTGCAGAGCGTACTCTCGCACACCACCGGGCTCATGCCCCAGGCCTACACCAACCTGATTGAAGCGAATATTCCCTACCAGGAGGTGGCCGAGCGCATTCGCGAAGTGGAATTCATCTGCCCGCCCGAGACCTGCTACAGCTATCAGAACGTGGCCTTCAGCCTGGTGGGAGACCTGCTGTTGGCCGCCACCGGTGAAACCTATGAGGACTACACCACCCGGCGTCTGTTCCGGCCCCTGAATATGAACACCGCCTCATTTGGCTGGCAGGCCTTTACCGAGAACCCCAATCGCGCCACTCCTCACATCAAGAGCCGGGGGCGCTGGCATCCGGTGGAGCCCTCCCCCAATTACTACAATGTGGCGCCCGCCGCCGGTGCCAATGCCAGCATAGCCGACATGGCGCAATGGGTCCGGGCGCAACTGGGGCAGCGCCCCGATGTGCTGCCGCTCGAATTGCTCGAGCAGATTCACAGCCCCCAGGTGGCCACCAGCTTTCGCCAGGCGCACTACCGTTCACACCCGGCCCTGAGCAATATTCACTACGGCCTGGGCTGGCGCATTTTTGATTTTGCCGAGCACCAGCACTTCGTTCACCATGGCGGCTGGGTCGAGGGAACGCGCACGGAAGTACTGTTCAACCGGGAGCGACAGATGGGCCTGGTTTTTTTATCCAACTCGGAGAACCGCTACGCGCGCGAGGTCGTATACCGCTTCCTGGAATTGTACGCCGACTACTACCGCCAGATTGAAGCGCCCGCGCTGTTGCGCAAAACTGATCGCCAGGGCCCGTCACCGACCAACGGATAGCCACCGCCATGAACGTTGAGTTTATCGACAGCATCCACTCGGTCACCGCCGAGCAGTGGGACCGGCTGAGCCCCCGGGATTACCCCTTTACCCGCCACGCCTTTCTCGCCGCACTGGAAGACAGTGGCAGCCTGGGCGCCGGGCGCGGCTGGCAACCCCAACACCTGACCCTGCTCGATGACCGGGGCCAGCTGGCCGCGGTCATGCCCACCTACCTCAAAACCCACTCTTACGGCGAGTACGTGTTTGACTGGGCCTGGGCCAATGCCTACGCCGAGCACGGGCTGGATTACTACCCCAAACTGGTCAGCGCCATTCCTTTCACGCCCTGTCAGGGGCCCCGGTTACTGGCGGGCGGCGATGAAAGTGCCTGGGCTCCGGTGGCGGCCGAAGCGCTGCGCCAGCGGGCGTTGGCACTGGGCGCCTCCGGCTGGCACTGCCTGTTTCCCGAGGCGGCCCTGAGCGAAGCGCTGGCCGGAGCCGGCAGCGCGGTGCGCACCGGCTGTCAGTTTCACTGGCACAACCGGGGCTATCGCGATTTTGATGACTTTCTGGCGGTGATGAACTCGCGCAAGCGCAAAAACATCCGCAAGGAGCGCCGTCAGGTGGCGGAGCAGGGCATCGTGTTCGAGCGGCGCGAGGGCGCGGCCATCAGCGCCGGGGACTGGGACAATTTTTATCTGCTGTACCAGCTGACCTACCTCAAGCGCAGCGGGCAGGGCGGCTATCTTACCCGGGCCTTTTTTCCGCTACTGGGCGAGCGGCTGTCCGATCACGTCACCATGATTCTGGCCAAACGGGCGGGCGAGACCATCGCCGCCGCGCTCTTTTTCAGAGACGCTACCACCCTGTACGGGCGCTACTGGGGCTGCCGGGAGGAGTACGAATTCCTGCACTTTGAAACCTGCTATTACCAGGGGCTGGATTACGCGATGGATCTCGGCCTGCAACGCTTTGATGGCGGCGCCCAGGGCGAGCACAAGGTGGCGCGCGGGTTCGAACCCACCGCCACCGTCTCCAACCACTGGCTCGCGGAGCCGGCCTTTCAGGCGGCGGTGGAGGACTTTGTCGAACGCGAGGGTCAGGAGGTGCTGGCCTACATCGAGGCGGCGCGGGCGCATCTCCCCTACAAAGTCGGCTAGAATTCAGGTTTAATCCCCCATCCGAATCCCACGTTGAATAATCACAGGCCCGCACTCCCACTCATGCTGCCCAAACTGCTCGACCCCCGACAGATACTCACGGTCATGGATCAGATTGATCGGGATCCGCCGTCCTACTCACTCTCGCGCCCGGACGCGCTGCGCCGGGTGTTTGTCACCCTGGCCTGCGTCTCGGTCAGTCTGCTGATCCTGCACTACGCCAAACACTCCTACAATCTGCAGGCCCTGTTGGTCGCGCTGGCGCAGCGGAACGGACTGGAGGCCTCCGCCTATACCCGGCTCTGGTTCGACTCCGGCTGGTCTCAGCTCTGGTCGTACGTCTGGTGGACCAGCTGGCACTGGCTGTGTTTTCTGCTGCTGCCCTGGCTGGTGATCCGCCTGTTCTGGCGCGAACCGCTGGGCGACTTTGGCTGGCGTTGGGGCGAAACCCACCGCCACTGGCCGGGCTACCTGTTGCTGCTCAGCCCCATTCTGGTGTTCGTGGTGCTGGTCAGTCAGGGCGAGGATTTCGTCAATCACTACCCGTTTTACCGCGACGCCGGGCGCAGCTGGTTCGATCTGATCGCCTGGGAGCTGCTGTATCTGAGCCAGTTTGTGGTGCTGGAGTTTTTCTTTCGCGGTTTCATGCTCCGGGCCCTGCGCCCGGCCCTGGGGGCCAACGCCATCTGGATCATGTGCGTGCCCTACCTGATGATCCACTTTCCCAAGCTGTGGCTGGAGGCCACCGGGGCCATCCTGTTCGGGCTCTTTCTGGGGATTCTGGCACTGCGCTCGCGCTCGATCTGGGGCGGGGTTCTGGTGCACGCCGGGGTGGCGTTGAGTATGGATCTGGCGGCGCTGATCCAGAAAGGTCAGATCCCGACCCAGTGGTGGCCCTTTTGAGCGACTACCGTCAGAACAGGCTGGACTGGGATTGGACGGTACGGCGGCTGACATAGTCCGTCGCCGCCTGCACTGGCACCGGCCGGGAAAAATGGTAGCCCTGACCCAGCTCACAGCCCAGCTCTGACAGCTGCTGCGCCACCTCCGGGCTCTCGATGCCCTCGGCAATGACCCCCAGCTCCAGCGCATGGGCCATGGAGATGATCGCCCGCACCAGGTGCAGGCCGGTATCCTGCCCGATTCGGGCGACAAAGCTCTGGTCAATTTTCAGCACATCCAGTGGAAAGCGCTGCAGGTAGCTCAGGGAGGAGTAGCCCGTACCAAAGTCGTCCACCATGATGGTGCATCCCATCTCCATCAGGTGTTGCATGCGATCGATCACCTGCGGGT
This sequence comes from Marinimicrobium sp. C2-29, assembly GCF_038419845.1. Taxonomy (NCBI): domain Bacteria; kingdom Pseudomonadati; phylum Pseudomonadota; class Gammaproteobacteria; order Cellvibrionales; family Cellvibrionaceae; genus Marinimicrobium; species Marinimicrobium sp. C2-29. Next base: position 342,669 of record NZ_JBCAQT010000002.1, on the reverse strand, counting down.
TGTCGTCGGCCAGAATGCTCTCGGTGAGCTCGAGCTTCAGCTGTCCCGGGCGCACGCCGTGCAGCGCCAGCGCCTGACGCACGGTTTCGATCAGGCCCGACTGGAAAAACTGGACACTGGAGAGATTCACGCTCACATAGAAAGCCCGGGGCCCGAGTAGCTCGCGGTTCCAGCGCCCGATCTGGCGACAGGCCTGCTGCAACACCCAGTCACCGAGCGGATTGATCAGCCCGGTCTCCTCCGCCAGCGGAATGAATTCACCCGGTGACACCAGGGTTCCGTCCTCGCGCCGCCAGCGAATCAACGCCTCAAAGCCCCGGAACTCCCCGTCCGGCAGAGTGACAATGGGCTGATAAAAGAGCTCGAAGTGCTCGCACCGAAGGGCGTGACGCAGATCCTGCTCGAGCTGCAGGCGCTTCTGTTCGGCCGCGTGCATCTGCTCGTCAAACACACAGCTACGCCCCGGCCCCGCGCGCTTGGCCAGATCCTTGGCAATGGTGGCATCGCGATAGATCTGTTCGCCGTCGCGATAGCGAGGATCATAGAGCGCCACCCCGATACTGAGCGAGAGAAAAAACTCCTGCTCGCCCAGGTGGAAGACCTGGGCAAACGCCTGCTGCAGCCGCTGCGCCTCATCCTCCAACAGGGCTGCATCCACGTTGTCCTCGAACAGGAGGGCAAACTCATCGCCACCCACGCGGGCGACCAGCACCGCCCGGGGCACAGCGGCCTTGATACGGCGGGCAATCACCTTCAGCAATTGATCGCCCCGGCTCAAACCAAAGTTGTCGTTAATGCTCTTGAAGCGATTGACATCGACAAACATCAGGGCGAACGACGTCGGCGCGGTGCGACCGGGCTTGCCCACCAGTGGCCGCGCGTCCCGGAAGAGCGCCTCGAGCCGGTTCATCAGAAACTTCCGGTTGGGCAGATCGGTCAGCGGGTCGTTGAACGCCAGATAGCGCAGTTCTTCTTCCATCTGCTTGCGCTCGGTAATATCGAAGACCGTGCCCATATACAGGGGGGCCGGACGGGCATCCATCACCACCAGAGAGACATGCAACCAGTGCTGCCTGCCATCACGGCCGGTCACAAAGGTTTCCCGATACAGGGTTTTACGGGGAACGGTTTCGCCCTGGGAGGACGCGCCGACGCGTTGTCCGCCCAGTTCCCGACCGGGATCAAAACCAAACAGGTCCGCGACCGGCATCTGGTACAGGTCCCCCTCGCTGTAGCCGGTAATGGTGCTCATGGCGGGATTGACGTAATCAAAGGCATCGTCACAGGTAAAAATCCCGATTTCGCTCGCCTCCGCCAGCAGGTCAAAGCGACGCTCACTCCGGCGCAGATGCGCCGCGATCGCCCTGAAACGCCACCAGAGACACACGCCAATGCCCATGGCGAGCAACAGGCCCACCAGGCTGTACGCCAGTATCACGTAGTGTTGAGTCACAAACTCTATGGGCCAGGACATGGATCCACTCATCATTATTATCGGCGAGTCTACTCGATACCTAGATTCTCGCTATGTAGCGTGACAGCGCTTCGTATTTGTTCGCGTCCTGGTCGACAAAGCGGATGATCAATCTGACAATCTGTGTCTGGGGGTCATTTTCAGCGGCCTGCACACTGTGCACATAGCCGTTCAAGCGCGCGGGACCGTCATCGGTGTCCGGCTCGATATCCACCACCACCGGATCAAACAGCGCGGGCAGCGTCTCCGCCCGGGAGATCAACCCGGTCAGCGCCTGCAGTGACAGCTCTCTGACCACGCAGTGCGTCGGCTCACCCCGGTTGGCGAAACGTAATTGCGCCCGTGCTTTCACTTTTTTGGCTTGGGCCCCGGTACCGGCACTCGCCGGCTTGCCGGCCGATCGCCCCCCGGTCAGCACGTTCACTGAATGCTCCGCCACTCCCCGGGCGGCGGCATGGGCTCCGGCCTCCGGCACTTTGCCCACCCGAGCCAACTGCTTGTTGACCTTGCGCAGCAGCTCTTCGGGTGTGAAGGGCTTGACCAGATAATCGTTGGCGCCGGCTTCCACGGCCTTGACCACGTGCCCCCGATCCCCCCGGCTGGTAACCATCACAAAGGGAATGTTCGCGCCCTCTGGCTGCTTTCGCAACACGTCCAGCAGCTCATCTCCCCCCATGTTCGGCATTTCCCAGTCCGAGAGAATCAGATCGACGGTCTGGTTTTTCAGCGCCGCCAGGGCGCGGTGGCCATCAATCGCCTCCACCACTTCAACCCCGGCGATCCCCTCGCGCAGGTGTTTTTTTACCATATCCCGGATGAAACTGGCGTCGTCTACGACGAGGATGCGAAGTGCCATCAAGTATGCTCACAATAATCAAAAATGGAGTCAAACACAGGTTACCCCGGGTAAGCCAATCAGAATTGTATTACATAATGCAGGAGTCTGCCTGAATTGCTAGCCGGCGAGCGAGTGGCGGGAGCCAGATGACTGGGGGGAAGAAGACAGGGCACCGGAATCAACCGAGTGGGGCTGACTGGCCTCGACGGCCGCCCGCATCCAGAACAACAGCTCGGCCGGGTTGTGTAGCACCTCATCCGGCAACTGATAGAAGTGACTGCCCGGAAAGAGGGCGGTCTGAGGCTTGAGAGCGGGCATGGCGCGCTCCTGGTAGGCGGCGACGGAACTCTCATCCACCCGAAAATAGAGCCGGTTGTCCGCCACAAGTGCGAACAGATGCCCCTGATGGTAAACCCCCACTCCGGTGAAAATCCGTCTGTAATTGACCGGGGCCACCTGTGACAGGTGGTGCAGGAATTGATTGAGAGTGCGATTACTCACTGCCAAAAGTCATATCCTTGTTGAACTGGCGGTTCCAGAGAATTTACTGTGACCGACTTCTCATTTTAACCATGCACGGCGCGTAAAGTCACAAACAGCCGGCACCAAACTAAGAACGTTTCGGAGTTTAAAAATCGCCGCTTATTCACTATCCCGGGTGAAAACCCACTGATCACCCTTCGACAGGGTGTCATTGTAGGCATAGCCGCCGCCGGTAAAGCCCTTGAGCCCCTCGGCTTTTTTGATCCGGTTGCGGATGATGTAGGAGGCCATCATGCCGCGCGCCTTTTTGGCGTAAAAACTGATGATCTTGTACTGACCGTTCTTCCAGTCCTTGAATACCGGAGTCACCAGCCGCGCCTCCAGCTGTTTCGGCTGCACCGCTTTGAAGTACTCGTTGGAGGCAAGGTTCACCACCACCGAACCCGGTACCCGCTCGAGCTGATCGTTGATTGCCCGGGTCAGGTGATCTCCCCAGAACTGGTACAGATTGTTGCCGCCCGGGTTGGCAAGCCTGGTGCCCATTTCCAGCCGATAGGGCTGGATCAGATCGAGTGGTCGAAGCAGACCGTAAAGTCCAGAGAGAATGCGCAGGTGTTCCTGGGCAAACTCAAAGTCTTTGCGGCTGAACCGCTCGGCTTCCAGCCCCGTGTACACATCGCCCTTGAAAGCCAGCACGGCCTGCTTGGCGTTATCCGGCGTGAAAGGCGGCTGCCACTGGGCAAAGCGATCGTAGTTCAGCTGCCCGAGCTTGTCGCTGATGCCCATCAGGCTGGAGATATCCTGCGGGGCCAGCTTTCTGAGCACGTCAATCAGCTGCTGCGAGTCGTCGAGAAAATCCGGCTGGGTGGCCAGATCGCTGGCGGGCTCGGTCTCAAAGTCGAGGGTTTTCGCCGGGGAAATCAGTACCAACATAACAACGGGTTCTCTGGCAATAAGGGTATCAGTGCGCCGTTATTCCGGCTGTAATATGGGCTGCCACCAGTTCAGGGGCGTGGTGCCATCGGCCGGGTCGTAGACGTTGCCGTAGCGCCAGGCGCTGAGTTCATCCTTGCCAATCGCGTCTTCCAGAATTTTCTCAATCGCCTCAAAGCCACAGCTCACGTGAATCGTGAAAACCAACATACGGTCGTTGTTCAGATCCAGCTCACCCCCGAGTTTTTCCAGCGGCGGAACCAGCTTGTCGGCCAGAGAGGCCATATCGCCTTTGGTGAACACGCGCAGACTCACATTGCCGCTGCGCTTGACCAGTTCGAGCTCCTGGGTGGCCGGCAGGAGCTTGACCACATCGCCACCGGCAATCCCCTGGGCAAACGCGGGCGAGCGCACCAGCTGTAACTGCCCGGCATCGAGCTCGATCGCCGGCAGCTGCTCGACAATGGGCTGGCCGTCCGGGCGCGTACCGGCAAACAACTCAATGGTACGTAACGCTTTCTTCATTCGAACTCCCCTGCTATAAAGGGGGAACATTATACATATCTGTCAGCTGTCACTGGAGGACCCCTCGTGAATCGTACTCTGTCTCTCGTATTTGGTGTTGCCACGCTCGCATTGGGCCTGGGCGGCTGTTCGGTCAACCCGGTTACCGGTGAAAACGAGCTGTCCCTGATGTCAGCGCAGCAGGAGGTATCGATCGGCGCCGAAAATTACATGCCCAGCAAGCAATCTCAGGGGGGGCGCTACGTGGTGGATCCGGACCTGAACCTGTACGTCAACAACGTCATGGAGAAACTGGCCGCCGAAAGTGACCGCCCCGGTCTTCCCTATGAGATCGTGGTGCTGAACAATGGCACGCCCAACGCCTGGGCGCTGCCCGGTGGCAAGATGGCGATCAACCGCGGCCTGCTGGTGGAGCTCGAAGACGAGGCCCAGATGGCTTCGGTGATCGGACACGAGATTGTGCACGCCGCCGCCCGCCACGGCGCCTCCCAGGCCACGCGCAATATTCTGTTGCAGACCGGCATGATGGTGGCCGGGGTGGCCGCCTCCCAGTCCGACTCCGAGTACAGCGGTCTGGCGCTGGGGGCCGTGGCCGCCGGCGCCGGCGCCTGGCAGGCCAAGTACAGTCGCGGGCACGAGCTGGAGGCCGATCGCTACGGCATTGAGTACATGGCGCGCGCCGGCTACGACCCGGAAGCCGCCGTGGAGCTGCAACAGACCTTCGTCCGGCTCTCGGAAGGCCGCCAGAGCGGCTGGCTGGAGGGCCTGTTTGCCAGCCACCCGCCCTCACAGGAGCGCGTCGAGGCCAACAAGAAGCTTGCCGAAGAGTACGGCGGTGGCGCCCGCAACGAGACCGCCTTTGAGCGGGCCACCGCGCAGTTACGCGAAGATCAGCCCGCCTACGATCAGTACCAGGAGGCCCAGAAGGCCGCCTCCGAGAAACAGTACGATCGCGCCCTCGGGCTGGTGGAGCAGGCCATTGACCATCAACCCAGGGAGAATCTGTTCTGGGAACTCAAAGGCCAGCTGCTCATGCAGAAAGAGCAGAAGCAGGCAGCCATCGACGCCTTTGATCGCTCGGTCGCCGCCAACCCGGAGTTTTTCCGGCCACTGGTCTATCGGGGCCTGTTGCATAAAGAAGAGGGCAACGCCGACCAGGCCCGGCGCGACCTGGAGTCCAGCCAGAAACTGCTGCCCACGCAATTGGCCAGCTACCACCTGGGTGAGCTGGCGCTGCAGCGGGGCGATCGCGACCAGGCCATCGGTTACTTCCAGCAAGCCGCCCAGGGCGGCGGGAAGTTGGGCGAGGCCGCGCAGAGCCAGCTGAACAAGCTGGGCGCCTGAGGTCTCGGCCTCGCCAGTCGGGAGCCCTCTCGGGGGCTCCCTTACAATTTCGTGTTCGGCACTCGTTCGGCACAACAGGCTTCCGTTCGGTATAATCCGCCGCATTCCATAACAGCAATAACCTCGACGCGACCATGACCGACCTCACTCACGACAAACCGGCGCCCCGATGGCTGCGAGGGCTGATCTCGGCCCTGGACGGCGTGACCGAATGGACCGGGCGTGCGGTCTCCTGGCTGACACCGGTCATGGTGCTGACCACCTGCGCGGTGGTGATCCTGCGCTACTTTCTGGGAATCAGCTCCATTGCGCTGCAGGAGTCGGTCACCTATATGCACGCGGCCGTGTTCATGCTGGGGGCGGCCTACGCGCTGAAACATCACAACCAGGTCCGGGTGGATATTTTCTACCGCCGCTTCCGCCCCCAGTCTCGCGCCTGGGTCGATGCCCTGGGCGCGCTGGTCTTTCTGCTGCCCCTGGCGGTATTCATTGGCTGGATCAGCCGGGATTTTGTCCTAAGCGCCTGGCAGATCCGGGAGACCTCAGCTGACTCCGGAGGCCTGCGCATCGTCTACTGGCTCAAGACGCTGATCCCGCTGCTGGCGTTGACGCTCCTAATCCAGGCGCTGGCTGAGGTGCTGCGTCAGCTTCTGATCCTGATGGGCTACTCGCCCGATAGCGTGTCCTCCGACTCCGATGAGGACCCCCTCTGATGCTCGCCGAACTGATTCCGCTGTTGATGTTTGCCCTGGTGTGCGGGGTGTTGATGCTGGGCTACCCGGTGGCGTTCACGCTCGCCGGCGTGGCGCTGCTGTTCGCGGCGCTGGGGATTGTCACGGGCCACTTCGAGCCCAATCTGTTGCGCACCTTCCCCAGCCGGATCTACGGCATCATGGCCAACTACACCCTGGTGGCCGTGCCCCTGTTTGTGTTCATGGGCACCATGCTGGAAAAGTCCCGCCTGGCCGAGGAGTTGCTGGAGAACATGAGTCAGGCCTGCCGGGGTCTGCCCGGCGGGCTCGGACTGTCGGTGGTGGTGGTGGGCGCGCTGCTGGCCGCGAGCACCGGCATTGTCGGCGCCACCGTGGTAACCATGGGCCTGATCTCGCTGCCCACCATGCTGCGCCACGGCTACAGCCCCTCACTCGCCACCGGCACCATCTGCGCCACCGGTACACTCGGGCAGATTGTTCCCCCCTCCATCGCCCTGGTGCTACTGGGCGATGTGCTCTCCAGCGCCTATCAGCGTGCCCAACTCAGCCAGGGTGTTTACAGCCCGGAAACGGTCTCGGTCGGGGACCTGTTTGTCGGCGCACTGGTGCCCGGCGTGCTGTTGGTGGGTCTGTATCTGGGGTACATCGCACTGCTGGCCTTCTGGCGGCCGGCCCTGGCGCCCGCCACCCCGGCGGAGGATGAGCCGCGCTCGCCGCTGCGCCTCTGGTTGAGTCTGATCCCGGTGCTGCTGCTGATCATCCTGGTGCTGGGCTCCATTCTCGCGGGCGTGGCCACGCCCACCGAAGCGGCCGGGGTGGGCGCGCTGGGGGCGAGTCTGTTGGCGCTGGCCAAGGGTCAGTTGAGCGTCCAGCGGCTCAAGGATGTGGCCCGCAGCACCACTCTGATCAGCGCCATGATTTTCACCATCCTGATCGGGGCGTCGCTGTTTTCACTGGTCTTCCGGGGCTTTGGCGGCGAGGAGTTGGTGGCCGGCTTTTTCAGCCAACTGCCCGGCGGCGTCTTTACCGCCATGCTGATCGTCATGCTGGTGATTTTTCTGCTGGGCTTCATTCTCGATTTTATCGAGATCACCTTTGTGGTGGTCCCTATTGTGGGACCCGTGTTGCTCGCCATGGGCGTGGACCCGGTGTGGTTGGGCATCATGATCGCCCTCAACCTGCAGACGTCATTTCTGACGCCACCCTTCGGGTTCGCGCTCTTTTACCTGCGCGGCGTGGCGCCCCGGAGCGTTCCCACCGGTGCGATTTACCGTGGCGTGGTTCCGTTTATTGTGCTCCAATTGCTGGTACTCTGTAGCCTGGCGCTCTGGCCGGAACTTGCGACCTGGCTCCCCCAACAGTTGTAAATGATTGAGAGGTAACACCCCCTATGGCCATGCAAGGACTCGACGAAGATCCCACTCCCAATGGCACTCTGACGCTACAGACCCTGTCCATGCCCGCCGACACCAACCCCTACGGCGATATCTTTGGCGGCTGGTTGATGAGCCAGATGGATCTGGGTGGCGCGATCATGGCGCAGGAAATAGCCAAAGGCCGGGTCACCACCGTCGCGGTGGGCAGCATGGTATTCCTGCGCCCGGTGCCGGTCGGCGCCACGGTGAGCGTGTACGCCCATCCCATCGATGTGGGCCGCACCTCCATCCGCATCATGATTGAAGTCTGGATCAAAGACTGTCGCAATAACGAGACTACCAAGGTCACCGAAGGCGAGTATGTCTATGTGGCGATTGACGACAATGGCCGGACCCGCCCCGTACCCAAATAAACACAGAGGCAGCTCGAGGCCCGGCACTTTACACGCGGTCGCCGCCGGGGGCCGCTGTGATCAGACTCCCGGGCCACCACTAACAAATCTTAACGTCCTCCTTAACAGTTATCTGTTAGCTTCTCAATAGGCTTAACGCTTACGTCAGTCAGGATTTTTGCTGACGGATTTCACGCTTGCGATAAAAGACAGAACGACAGGATTCTTGGCATGTTGGCCGACACTCCCAAAAGCTATGGCTGGATCACAATCCTGGTGCACTGGATTTCCACCGCACTGGTGATCGGTATTTTTGGCATCGGTTTTTACATGGTGGACCTGAGCTACTATGACGATGGCTACCATGAGCTGCCGAAACTGCATGTCAGCCTGGGGTTGTTGCTGGGCTTTTTGATGGTGTTGCGCGTGTTGTGGCGAACCCTCAATCGGGGCAAACCCAAACCGCTCGAGAGTCACACCCGGCTGATTCGCCTGCTGGCCGGGAGCATGAAATACGCGCTGTATCTGCTGATTTTTACCATGATCGCCACCGGCTACCTGATCACCACCGCCAAGGGTGATCCGGCAGAAATATTCGATCTGATCGCGATTCCGGCCACCCTGCAGTTGGGCTCCGATGGAGTCGATTTGTTGGGCGAAGTGCACAGGATCGTCGGCTGGCTGATCATGGTGCTCGCGGCGGCTCATGCCGGCGCAGCGATCTGGCATCACTTTGTGATCCGCGATATCACGCTGAAGCGTATGTTGAAGCCCCAAGCATCCGAACAGCCGTAGCACCCGTATTGTGGCCTGCTGTTTTATGGCTGAGAACGATCGACTTTAAAAGACTCACTCACTGAACCAACTTTGTTAGGAGAACGCTCATGAAAAAGACACTCGCCGCACTGACACTCAGCTCACTGGGCCTGGCCAGCGTACCCGCACTCTCCGCCGATTATGTGATCGACACCGAAGGCGCGCACGCAGCCATCAATTTCAAGATTCAACACCTGGGCTACAGCTGGTTGACCGGCCGGTTCAACGACTTTGAAGGCAACTTCAGCTACGATCCCGAAGACGTCGAAGCCAGCAAGATCGAAGTCACGATCGACACCAGCAGCATCGACAGCAACCACGCCGAGCGCGACAAGCACCTGCGCAGTGACGACTTCCTGAATACTGAAAAATTCGGCGAAGCCAAGTTCGTCAGCACCAGCATCGAAAACGTCGAAGACGGCGGTGAATCATTTGATGTTGTCGGTGACCTGACCCTGCACGGCGTTACCAAGGAAATCACCATCGAAGTGGAAAAAGTTGGCGAAGGTGAAGATCCCTGGGGCGGCTATCGCGTGGGCTTCAAAGGCGAAGTCGAGCTGACACGGGAAGACTTCGGTATCGATTACGATCTGGGTCCGGATTCAAAGGTCGTGTATCTTGATCTGCACGTTGAGGGTGTGAAGCAGTAAGACGGTATACCCGGTGGGCGGAGCCCACCCTACGATAGTGGGGTGGGTGATGCCTGTTCATCAGTCCTTCCCGATTTCCAGCTCAAAACACCCTTCTCCACCAATCCCTTTTCAATCAGAATTTTATTCGTCAGCGGCGTTTTCGCGGACCTGCTCGCGAATGTCGTAATAGGTATGTTCCGAGATTTTGTGATACTCACGCACGTCGTTCAGAAAGCTCATGTAGGAGTCATGGACTTTTCTGAACATTTCATCGTCCTGTGCCTGCTCCCGGTAGATATCCTGAGAAATATCGTACAACCGTTGCAGTACATCATCCGGCAGGCGGCGCAGCTCCACATCGTCGCGCGCGGTCATTTCCTTCAACGCCCGGTTGTTGCGCGCGGTGTACTGATCCAGCATATCCTGGTTGGCCGCCCGCGCCGCGTGGGTCACGATCGCCTGCAGGTCGTCCGGCAGTGAGTTGAAGGCCGGCCGATTGACCAGCAGCTCCAGCGTGGAGCCGGGTTCCTGCCAGCCGGGGTAATAATAGTAGCGCGCAATCTGATGAAAGCCGAACGCCTGGTCGTTGGACGGACCGACCCACTCGGCGGCATCGATCACGCCGGTCTGCAGCGAGGTGTAGAGCTCACCACCGGGGATATTCACCGAGCTGCCGCCGGCGCGATTGAAGACATCGCCGGCGAGCCCGGGGATGCGCATTTTCAATCCGCTCAGATCTTCAATGCTCTCGATCTCTTTGTTGAACCAGCCGGCCATCTGGATACCGGTGTTGCCGCCGGGGAAGGGAATGATGTTGAAGGGCTCGTAGACTTCGCGCCACAGCTCCAGGCCCTCGCCCCTATGCAACCAGGCGTTCATTTCCTGAGCGTTCATGCCGAAGGGGATGGTGGTAAAGAATTGCGCCGCCGGCACTTTGCCGCGCCAGTAATAGCTGCCCCCGTGCCCCATTTCGGCGCTACCATCGGAGACGGCGTCGAACACGCCCATGGCGGGGACGATTTCGTTGGCGCCGTAGACGCGGATCTGTAGGCGACCGGCGCTCATGGCTTCGACCATGTCGGCAAAGTTCTGGGCGGTGGTGCCCAGGCCGGGAAAGTCTTTGGGCCAGGTGGTGACCATGCGCCAGCGGTAGACGCGCTGCTGCTGGACTTCGCCGTCGACCATGACGCCGACTTTGTCGGTGGCTTTTTGCTGGACGAGGAGGGTGAAGGTCAATATCAGTACGGCGACCAATGACAGTATGATCAGCGGATACCAGTTGAGGGAGGATTTGGTCTGGGTCATAACGGTGTTCGTCTGGTTATTGTTGGTTGATCGAAATTTTTATTCGTCGCAATCAGGTGAATTCAACGTACGGCTCGGGTTGGGGTAAGGCGTTTCAAGACCGTCAACCGCGGGACTAGTGTTGACGAGTTACAGGGATGTACTTGCCACGTGTCTTGAAACGCCTTACCCCAACGCGTGCCCCTTCTACTTCGTACCCTTCAATTGATTGTGTTCTACAAAGCTTCCAGTTTGGCGTATTGCATGACCAGCCATTTGCTGCCTTCGTTGTCGAAATTGACCTGGACCCGTGCGTGGGCACCCTGGCCTTCGAAGTGCAGGATCACCCCCTCGCCAAAGATGGCGTGCATCACCCGCTGGCCCAGGTGGAAGCCGGTCTCCTCGCCCGTGTCGGTCAGGCGGGTGCCCTGGGGTTGGCCGTAGTGGTTCTGACCGTAACCCACCGGGCGGGTGACCGAGGTTTTCAGGCGCACTTCCTGGATCAGTTCGCTCGGGATTTCCCGCACAAAGCGCGACAGGGCGTTGAAGGTTTCGCTGCCGTACAGGCGCCGGGTTTCGGCGTAGCTGATGTACAGTCGCTCCATGGCCCGGGTCAGGCCGACGTAGCAGAGGCGCCGCTCTTCTTCCAGCCGGTCCGGGTCTTCCATGGACATTTTGTGCGGGAACAGATTTTCTTCCACCCCGGCCAGAAACACCAGCGGAAATTCCAGGCCCTTGGCCGAGTGCAGCGTCATCAGCTGGACGGCGTCTTCAAATTCGTCCGCCTGGGTTTCGCCGGCGTCCAGCGCGGCGGTGTCCAGAAACTGTTGCAGGATGGAGAGCTCTTCCTCTTCATCCGGATCAAACCCGCGGCAGGCGTTGACCAGTTCCTGCAGGTTTTCTTCCCGGGCCTGACCTTTTTCGCCTTTTTCCTTGCCGTGAAAGTCGAACAGGCCGGTGTCATCCAGGACGGCCTGGGCCACGTCGCCCAGGGTCTGTTCGGTGGTTTTGTCGCTCAGGGAGCGGACCAGATCGACAAAGCTCTGCAGGGCATTGCTGGCACGAGGGGGCAAGGCGCGGTTGGTCAGAATCTGCTCCGAGGCCTGCCAGAGCGAGAGGTTCTGCTCGCGCGCGCACTCGCGGATGGCATCCAGGGTTTTGCCGCCGATGCCGCGCGTCGGGGTATTGATCACCCGCTCGAAACCGGCGTCGTCGTTCGGGTTGGCGATCAGGCGCATGTAGGCCAGGGCGTTTTTGATTTCCAGCCGCTCGTAGAAGCGCTGACCGCCGTAGATGCGATAGGCCATGCCGTCGCGCAGCAGCGCTTCTTCCAGCACCCGGGACTGGGCGTTGGAGCGGTAGAGGATCGCGCAGCTGGAGTAGCTGTTGCCCTCTTTGACCCAGTCCTGGATGCGCTCGACGATAAAGCGCGCCTCGTCCTGCTCGTTGAAGGCGGCATACAGGGAGATGGGTTCGCCCTCTTCGCCGTCGGTCCAGAGTTGTTTGCCCAGCCGCCCAAAGTTGTTGGCGATCACGGCGTTGGCGGCCTTGAGAATGGTGCCGGTGGAGCGGTAATTCTGCTCGAGGCGGATGGTGCGGCTGCCGGGAAAGTCGTCGGTAAAGCGCTGGATGTTTTCAATCCGCGCGCCGCGCCAGCCGTAGATGGACTGGTCGTCGTCGCCCACGGCGGTGACCCGGGCGCTGTTGCCGGCCAGGACCCGAAGCCAGGCGTACTGGATGCTGTTAGTGTCCTGGAATTCGTCCACGAGCATGTAGGGAAAGCGGCGCTGGTAGTGCTCGAGCAGGTGCGGCTTGTGCAGCCAGAGCTCGTGCGCGCGCAGCAGCAGCTCGGCGAAATCCACCAGGCCGCCGCGCTGACAGTCCTCTTCGTAGGCCCGGTAAATGGACAGCATGACCCGCACAAAGGGGTCGCCATTGTCGACAATATGCTGCGGCCGCAGCCCCTCATCTTTCTGTCCGTTGATGAACCACTGAGCCTGGCGATAGGGCCACTTGCTCTCATCCAGCTCCAGACGCTGGTAGACCCGCTTGATCAGGCGCAGCTGATCGTCACTGTCGAGAATCTGAAAATTCTGCGGCAGGCCGGCGTCTTTCCAGTGCGCCTTGAGCAGCCGGTGCGCCAGCCCGTGGAAGGTGCCCACCCACATGCTGCGGGTGTTGACCGGCTGGCCGGTGGCCGAAAGCAGCGCTTCCAGCCGGGCCCGCATTTCCCGGGCGGCCTTGTTGGTAAAGGTCACCGCCAGGATGGAGTAGGGCGAGACCTGCTCAACCTGGATGAGCCAGGCAATGCGATGCACCAGCACGCGCGTCTTGCCGCTGCCGGCGCCAGCCAGAATCAGCTGGTTGACCGGGGGCGCGGAGACGGCCTCGCGTTGGGCATCGTTCAAATCATTGAGCAGGGCTGAAACGTCCATGGGGATCCGAAAAGGGTTGCGGTGATTGACTGAAAACGGCGTCCGGGCCGACGAGCCGGGCGGAACCGAAGCGCCGTAGTTTACTCCGTTTGGACCGGAATTTCAGGGCATCGGCTCTGAAAAACTGGTTAAACGTACAGATTCCGCAACAGGACTGTCAAGCCCGGGGTTAATCCCGGGTGATGGGCCAGTCGGCGGCATCCACCGAGTCGAGCTGGGCATCGCCGCCGGCGCCGCCCCACCTGGCGACAAACGCCCCGTCCGGATCGTACTGGGCGGCCTGCTTGGCCAGGTTGAAATGCCGGCCACCGCGCGGATCGGCCCCCACCCCCGCGATGTACTGCCAGTTGCCCCAGTTGGAGCCCACATCGTAGTCCAGCAGCTGCTCCTGGAAATAGGCGGCCCCGTAGCGCCAGTCCAGCGACAGTTCGTTCACCAGACAGCTGGCCACCAGTTGCCGCCCGCGGTTGGACATATAGCCGGTGTGATTGAGTTGGCGCATGCAGGCGTTAACTAACGGGTAGGGCGTGTTGCCGTCGCACCATTTGCGGAAGCGTTCGGGGTAGAAGCTGGTATTCGGGCGGCGGCGCGCGCGACCGCCAAAACGGAAGAGATCGGAGCCCAGCTCGCGCGCCGACCAGTGGAAGTACTCCCGCCAGAGCAACTCGAAGTGGATCCATTCAGTGGACTCATTGGCCCCCTTGCGGGACTCGTAGGCGCGCAGCTGCGAGAGTAGCTGGCGCGGAGACAGGCACCCCATCGCCAGCCAGGGAGAGAACTTGGTGGAGTGGTCCCAACCATCGAGCTCATTTCGATCGAGTTTATAGCGACGGGGAAGATCACTGTTGAAGTAGCGGTTCAGGTGTCGCCGCGCCGGAGTCTCTCCACCGATAAACGCCCCGTCATGGGCTTTGGGTTGCGGCGGGCGGGCGCCGGAAAATTCCGGCCCGGCGGGCAATTGCTCGAGTTCCGCCACCGGCTCGGCCGCGGCGGTATTTTGCATCTGTCGACGAAAGGCGGAGAAGGTGGCGGGCAGCGCCCCGTCGCCCAGCTGATGGGACTCAAACAGCGTCTGGTTTTCCACTTCGACAAACTCCAGTTGCGGGTAGTGGTCCCAGAGCCAGCGCCATTCGCGCGCCTCATCAAAGCCGGGGTGACGGCTGCGATAAATATGGGTCAGGTGGTAGCGGGCGATCAGGGTGGGAATGACATCCAGCGGCCGGGCCCAGGCCACGTTCAGCCGCTGCCCGAGCGGGCGCAGACGTTCATCCAGCGCCCGCAGCGATTCGAGCAGAAACTGTTCGCGCCGCCGACCCAGAGGCCGGGTCGAGCTGTAGCGGGAGGGTCTGAACCAGTCGGGATTCACCAGGTAGACGCAGATGAGTTCATCCACTTCGCGCGCCGCGCGCACCAGGCCGGGCTGGTCTGTCAGCCTAAGATCGTTGCCAAACCAGTAGAGCCCCACCCGTCGCATTCACTTTCTCCCCTCGCGGTCGCAACAGTGTGTTGCCACAGGCTTTACGCTGGCCGCCCGGCGCCGGATCAAGGGGCCGGTTCAGTCCAGCACCGACACCCGGTTGCGACCGGACTCTTTGGAGATATAGAGTGCCTTATCGGCAGTCTTCAGCCAGTCGTCGGCCGAGGCAAAATCGGGTGAGGCTGTCGCCACTCCCAGGCTCAGGGTCACCTGCAGGTCGGCCGAATCGCAGGGGATCACCTGTTGCTCCACCACCTCGCGGATACGCTCGGCAAAGCAATGCGCTCCCTCCCGGTCGGTCTCGGGCAGAATCACCGCAAACTCCTCTCCCCCATAGCGCCCGGCGATGTCGGGCTGGCGCAGATTGTGCCGGATCAGGCGGCTGATGGTGCGGATGACTTCGTCCCCCGCCGGGTGACCGTAGGTATCGTTGATGGGCTTGAAGTGGTCGATATCCAGCATCACCAGCGCCGCCTCGGAGCCGTAGCGGTGATTACGCTGAAACTCGGTGTCCAGAAACGCCTCCCAGGTGGAGCGGTTGAACAACCCGGTGAGGCCATCGATCTGACTCAGACGGGTCAGCTGGGCGTTGCTGCGCTCCAGTTGTCGGCGGTTGCTGGCCATGTCGGTGACGTCGTAAATCAGCAGGCACACCGAGTCCACCTCGCCGTTGAGGTCGGTCAGAGGAAAGAAAGTGATGTTCTGGTACATGAAGGGTTCAATCCCGGTGATCGGCCGGCGATTGCGAAAACGGAACAGGTAGGGGCGCTGCTCCCAACTGCTGAAGGTTCGGGTGTTGAGCAGGCGGACGGTCGAAATTTTCCGCTCGAGCCAGTGCACCGGCAGGTCGGGAAAGAGGGTGAACAGGTTGTGGCCCTGCGTCTCCCCGGCCGACAGGCCGCTGTGATTTTCCATGAAGCCATTCCAGGCGCGAACCTTGTAATGCTGGTCCAGGACCACGATGCCCACCTCCACGGTCTGCAACAGATCCATCAGCCAGTGAATGTCCTGTAGGGCAAATTCCGGCTGGGTCATGAAGCCTCCTGTAGATAGTCCAGGGTCTGCCGCAGGCGGGGAATGGAGTCCTCGGTCAACAGCAGTAACAGATTGCCCACGATATCGTGGCCCTCCACCGCGAATGACAGCTCAATGGTCAGCAGTTGTTCCCACCGGCTTTTGTTGGCCTGCAGGAGGTCATCCATATGCACATGAGTGCCCAGCACCACCGGGTGGCTCAGGCGTGGAGACAGGTCCAGCTGTTGCCCCAGCCCCCCGAGAAATGCCCCGGCGAGAATGCCGGAGAGGTCCATCAGAACTTCGATATCCCGGTGCTCGGTTTCATTAAGGGTGTAACCGAGCAGGGTGCTCATGTCTTCAATACTGCTGTCACTGAACAGCAACAGCGCCTCTCCCGCCAGGCCTCCGCCGACAAACCCCTGACACACACCGGACCACTTTGTGTGGGTGCTGCCCACCGAGAGCGCCATGTGCAGCTCGCTGGCCGCGAGCGTGTTGACCCGCGGCACCGCCAGCTCGACAAACACCCCCAAAAGGCGGGCCAGCCGATCGCCGGCCTGGCCCATGGCGATATTGGCTTGTTCCTGCAGGATATCGATCCAGCCAGCTTCGGGTTCAGACTCGGGCGCGGGGTCCAGCTCGCAAGCGCCGCCTGAAGTGGGAGAATAGAGCCCGAAATCGGCCAGCAGGGTCTGCAGATCCTCTGCCGCCACCGGCTTGCGCATCAGGGCAATCGCCCCCAACCGACGCACCCGCTTTTGCGCCTCGGGCTGGATATCGCCCGAGACCACCACCACCAGAGTCGACAGGTCCTCTTCACGAATGGCCTGCAGCACTTCATAGCCATCCATCACGGGCATGTTCAGATCCAGGAAGAGGATGTCCCCGGCGCCGGACCGCAACTGCTCCAGGCACTGCCTTCCGTCTTGAGCATAAGTGACGGTCACGTCCCAGTCAGCGGGGAGTGCTCGACGCATCTGTTTGCGCGCAACCAGTGAATCATCACAGATCAGCAGGGGAGTGGTCATAGGCCGGTGTTTCGCCAGTGTCATTGTGCACGAATCGCTCCGATCGAGCGTCTTTCTGTAACATCAAGTGTAACAGCTTGGTGCACGACCAATGCCCGACACGATCAAATTCGGGGTGCAGAGTGGCGACAGCGCGCAACCGACTCCCCGGGACCGGAAATGAGCGGAAATTAGTGTAAAGTGACAGCGTATTGATACCCCAGAGATTTTCAGCGATGAACACCGCAACACCCGAACGTGAATTCAGCGCCTGGTGGCACCCACAGACACTGGCAACCGACCGCCTCTGGCGCTGCACCATTGGCCCCCTGTCGGTTTTTCTGCGGCGCCGGGAAAGCGAATGGTCCCTGGCCTGGGAGCAGGCCGACGACCTGACCGAGAGCACCCTCTGTACCAGCGAGCCGGCCGGGGAGCCCCCCGAGCACCTGGTGCCCAGCCGCTATGTCTTTGACCGAAGCCCCGAGGCGTTCCGCCTCAAACCCCGGCTGCTGGACCGGCCGCTGGTGGTCAAAACCCGGCAACCGGTGCAAATTCCCGCAAAGCAGAAAACGACGTTCTTTATCAGCTCGCCGGTGAGTGTCGCGGTGCTGTTGCTGACACCCGAGTCACCGCGGGAGCCCGAGTTGCTTCTGGAAGCCCTGCCCAGCCTGCGCCTGTCCGACACCTGGTTCGGCCCCGATACGCGCAACGGAGAGCTGTGTTACGCCGCCCGAACCGAAGCGCGCCACAGCCGCGATGAGCTGCCCCTGCGGCCCCATCGGGCGGTGACGCCGGTCACCATCGAGAATCGCTCCAATCAATGGTTGACCATCGACCGGCTGAGTATCCCTCTGCCCTGTCTCGCCGTTTACGGCAGTGACCGGGGCGCTCTGTGGACCGACCCCATCAGCCTCCAGCATACCGATGACAACCCGCTGGCGAACCTGGTCGTCGGGCCGGCGCCTGAGGGACTGGAGCGGTTGTCTCCGGCGCAGGAGATGGCACAGACCCAGGGTCTTGTGCGTGCCTTCACCCGCATATTCAGCGACTAGGATCACCCCAAGAGATCAAACCATGTTGGACACCTTACTCACTCTGGAAACCTATCGGCCGTTCATTCCCGTGATTCGCGCGGCCATTCTGATTGTTATCGGTTTTTTCGTGGCCGGACTGGTGGCCCGCAGTGCCTATAAAATCATGATCCGGCACATGAGTCCGCACCACAGTACGCTGTTGAAGCGGCTCATCTACTGGATTCTGCTCGGCCTGTTTCTGGCCTCCGCGATGCGGCATCTGGGCTTCAGTCTGAGTGTGCTGCTCGGTGCGGCAGGGATTCTGACCGTGGCCATCGGTTTCGCATCACAGACCTCCGCCTCCAACCTGATCAGCGGCCTGTTTCTGGTGGCCGAAAAACCGTTTCAGCTGGGGGATCTCATCCAGGTGGGTCCCACCGTGGGCGAAGTCCTGTCGATCGATCTGCTCTCGGTCAAGTTACGCACCTTCGACAACCTGTTTGTGCGCATTCCCAACGAGAGTCTGATCAAAACCGAAATGACCAACCTGACCCGTTTTCCGATCCGTCGTTTTGATTTACTGCTCGGCGTGGCTTATAAGGAAAATATTGCAAAAGTGCGTGACACGCTGAAGGCAGTGGCGGATAAAAACCCGTTATGTCTGGACGAACCCGAGCCCCTGTTTCTGTTTACCGGCTTTGGGGATTCGGCCCTGACCCTGCAGTTTTCGGTCTGGGCAACGCGGGAGAATTTCCGCGATTTGCGCAACACCATCCAGGAAGAAATAAAGGTCGCTTTTGACGAAGCCGGCATTGAAATCCCCTTCCCGCATCGCACATTGTACGCCGGCAGCCAAACCGAACCTTTCCCGGTCCGGGTGGTTTCCGAGCCCGAAAAAGAGTAGCGTAGCGGGTTAACCCGTTGAACCAGGAGGAAGCTAGATGAGCAAGCGCGAAGCCGACAATTTTAACCCTGAGAAGGGCTACATCGCCCTGTTGGGCTGGAGCTTGAATGCGGTCGAAGCCGCCGACAAGTTTGATCGGCGCTATGTGGTCGTCGCTCCCGACTGGGCCGAAGAGTATTGCGAAAAACACGACATTCCCTACGTTCCCTGGAATTTTGAGCGGCTCAATGATCGTTCAATGGAGATCGCCCAGACCCTCAAAGACATGGGCGTCGACGTGTCCATTCCACTGTTTGAAGAGACCGTGGAGTGGGCCGGTGCGATCAACTCGGTACTGATGGACAACCCCCGCCTGTTCGGACAATCCATGTTGTTGCGCGATAAAGCCTTGATGAAGCGCCGCGCACAGCTGGGCGGCATTCGCGTGGGCATTTTTGAAGAAGCTCACGACAAAGACGATGTGGTGCGCTTTCTCAAGCGGGTCAACCAGACCCTGCTCAAGCTCGATGGCGACCCCAACGACCCGATTCACCTCAAGGCGTTTGACAAAGCCGGCTGTCTGGGCCACCGGGTGATTCGCACCCCCGATGAAGTCGATACCATTCCCGACGAAGAGTTTCCGGTGCTGATGGAGTCACACCTCGACGGCTGGGAGTTTGCCGTCGAGGCCTGGGTTCACAATGGCAAAATCCGGTTTCTCAACATCTCCGAATACGTCACACTGGGTTATTCAGTGTTTGTCCCGGCCACACCGGAGCTGGAAAAGTATCGCCCGCAGATCGTGGAGCAGATCGAGAAACTGATCAAAACCTTTGATATCGAATTCGGCTTTGTCCACCCCGAGTACTTTGTGACCAATGACGGCGAAATGTACTTTGGCGAGGTGGCCTATCGTCCGCCGGGCTTCAAAGTATTTGAGCTGCTCGAGCGCGCCTACGGCTTCAATGCCTATCAGGGCATGATCATGGCCTTTGACCCCAAAACCACCGAGGAGGAAATTACCAGCTTCTTCCCCAAAGAGGTGGTGGACGCCAAAGGGGTGGCCGGCTGTTTCGGGGTTTACCCGCGCCGCCGGGTGGTAAGCAAACTGCAGATCCCCGAGGAAACCGAGGATCACGATTACTTCGAGTCGCACGAGCTGAACGCACCGCTCGAGGAAACCGTGACCAAGCGCACCGCCTTTGGCACCCATTGGGGCTTGGTGTACTTCTTCGGCAAGGATCCCCACACCATGCGGGACTTGTTGAAACAGCAGGAAGAACTCGATTTCTATGTATAATGTGGCTTAATTGTAGACAGGAGGCCACTTGAGTGATCCCGAGGTAAACCAGACGGGTGACACCGCCAAACTGGATAGCCTGACCGAAAAGCTGGACAACGCCGTTCAGACGTTGGCGGACGCGCGCGACTTTGCCAAGCACACCAAGATTCGGCGGGTGTTTGACAGCGCGCGCCGTCTGCTGCAGGTGGAGGGAGGCTGCGCCCGGGTGGAAGCCCGGGCCCAGCAGCTCGAAGAGGCCGGGGTGTTCATGGGCTCGGACTGGGCCCAGCCCCAGATCCTGATTCCCTCCCTCACCACCTATTCGCTCAAAAGCCCGGATGCCGACACGGTGGTGATCGAGGCGCTGAGCGAACTGCGTCTGCTAGCGATTGCCTTGGGCGATTACGTGCACCCGAGCATGTCGGCCGAGCAGGCCCACCACTACCTGACGCAGGTACTGGCCATCAACCTGGAGCTGCTGTTCGGCTCCATCAGCGAAGCCGAGCGCGAACAACAGGGCAAACTGGCCCAGGTCAGCCGGTTCCTGTTCCGCCACCTGGCCGATCGCATTGGCTACGAGCACGTGATCGACAAGCTGATCGAGGAGATCTGGCGCATCCTGCAGCAGCGTCCCATCCAGGTGGACAGCGTCAAGCAGATGATCACCCAGATTGCCGTCTGTCAGGCCAACCCCGAGATCGACCTGGGGGTCAGCGGCCAGGGCGCGGACCGGCTGATCAGCAGCCTCTACGGCACCACCCAGGCCTGTCGGGAAGACCCCGGCGTGAACGTCTACCTGGAACGGCTGGAGAGCATGGATTCCGGGGCGCTGCAGTACGAGGCCACCGGCTTTGCCCGGGCCATGCACGATACCGGCCTGGTCTCGCCCTATCACGCGGTGTTGCTGCGCTACCTGCTCGAGCACGGCGATCACCTGGTGTCCGAAGCCATGGGGCTGTCCAGCACCGGGCGCGACTGCCTGCTGTGCTACGGCGAGCTGGTGCGCGCCATGATCAATGAGGCGGTGCACCCGCAGACGGCCCAGAGTATTTATGGCCTGGCACTGCTGCTGGAGCGGGGCACCCTGTACCAGCCCCCGGCCGCGCCCGCCCTCTGGCGACAGTTGGCGCTGCCGCTCTCGCCCTATTCCGAGGAGCGCCTGACGCTCGCCTTTGGCCCGCAACCTTCACCGCGCGCCTGGCTGATGCAGGGCGTGCTGTGCATGCTGGGGCAACCGCTGGGCGTCGGGCAGGGCAACAACCCCACCTGTCAGTCGGCCCGGGCGCTGTCCATGTGGGCCTACAACGACCCGGACTATCTGCTGCAGATGGTGGTCTGGGCCGCCCGCGATGACGAGATCATCATTCACTTTGAAGGCCAGCCGATTTCCTCACGGGAAAGCCTCTCCGGTGTCGCCACCGAAATCCCCATGGATCTGGACCCGGTCTCGCTGCTGGTGGTCCCGCATCTGGACCGGATTTACGCCGAGATGGGCCGGCGGTGCCTGGGACGCGAGGGCGACCCCCACCGCTGGGTGAACCCGGAGTTTCACGGCTGGTGGTCGGGCCGGGGCTTTCGCATCAATGTGGATGTGGAAACCGGTCAACTGGATCAGCTGGATGACTTTCTGCGGCATTTCTATGCCAGTTATCACCCCTACTACAACGGCAATCAGCCGCTGATTCATCCGCAACCGGCGGGCATCGCCGTCACCGACAGCGCCGCCCGTTTTGTCGGCTGGCATGCGATCACGGTCCTGCGTGTGGTGCTGGACCCCAAGGATGTCATGCGGGTGTATTTCTATAACCCCAACAATGACAGTGGCCAGAACTGGGGCGACAGCGTTGAGGTGAGCACGGCGGGCAACGGCGAGCGATTCGGCGAGTCCTCACTGCCGTTCGAGCAGTTCGCCTCGCGGCTGTATATTTTCCACTACGATCCGCTGGAGCGCGGCGAACTGGCCAACGTCAGCGAGGACGAGCTGCAGCAGGTCAAAGGCTACATCTACCGCAGCTGGGGGGCGACCCGCGTGCCCCCCGAAGAGCTGCAGGCGAGTGTCAGTTGACCGGTTTTTGTGCCGCGACAAAGAACTCCCGATTACCGTCCCCGCCGGTAATCGGGCTGGCAAAATAGTCCTCGACGATCAGTCCCAGTGACTCGCATGCCGACCGGATCTTGGCCTCCACGTCCCGGTAAAGGCCGGCATCGCGTACAATGCCGCCCTTGCCGATCCCGTCTCGACCCACCTCAAACTGGGGTTTCACCAGGCTGAGCAGACGGCCGCCGGGCCTGAGCAGCGCCGGTAGACCGGGCAGGATCAGCGTCTGGGAAATAAACGACACGTCCATCACTACCAGATCAAAGCCCCCCGGCGACTGCCAGAGTAACTCCTCTAACGGCAGCTGCCGGGCATTAATGCCCTCGTAGAACGCCACCCGTGGATCCTCCCGCAACGCCGGTACCAGCTGCTCACGGCCGACGTCCACACCCACCACCTTGCGCGCGCCAGACTGCAGCAGGCAGTCGGTAAAGCCACCCGTGGACTGACCCACATCCAGTACGGTCATCCGGTCCGGGTTGAGCCCGGCCTGCTCCAGGGCGCCCTGCAGTTTCAGCCCGCCCCGGGAGACATAGCGATCCTCGGACCCGGGCAACACGCGCAGCTCCACCTCGGGTGACAGCTTGATACTGGCTTTTTTCTCCAGCTGCCAGCGGCCGGCCCGGTTGATCTCGACCCGGCCGGTCTCGATCAGGCGCTGAGCCTGGGTCCGGGAGCTCGCCAGTCCCTGTTCAACCAATTGCTTGTCGAGTCGCTCCAATACTATTACTCCAAAGGGTTGGTGGTCGCCCGCTCGCGCGGCGGCGGCAGGGGGCTTCCCATTGCCCGCCGGCCCAGCCAGCGCAGACTGGCACCGATATCCGGGCGCTCCGTCTCAAGCTCGTAGGGCACTGGCTCCAGGCCAGTCGGCGTGCGCTCGGCCACCACAAAGTTGAAACTGTAGTAAGGCTCCTGGCCCATGCGCAGGTCGGTAATCCGGACCTGGCCGTCCCGCTCCTGCATTCTGAAAAAGCCGTGACTGAACCAGGCCATGCGCCGCACACCCCAGAGGTCGCGCAGCTCTCGGTAGAGATCCGTGTTGCGCTCAAAGCGGTCGAAATCGATCGCCCGCTCGCCATCCACCAGCGAATAGAAGCCTTCCCGATAGCCCTCCGGCGTCATCACCAGCACGCGCCAGAGCAGGGTGTTGAAGGGCGTGGGCGTCACCAGTCGCCGCTCGACCGGCCAGTCACTGGCCGCCAGCTGGCGGTCCACCCGATATTCTACATACTGTTGAGCGCCCAGACTCCAGACAATGTACAGGCTACTGACGGCCAACCCGAGTCTGTTCCAGCGCCGATGGCGGGCCAGACCGAATCCCAACCCGAGCAATAGCGGCAGCGTGTAAAAGGGATCAATGATAAACAGACTGGCCAGGCCAAACGGATGGTCGGTAAAGGGCTGGGCGAACTGGGTTCCGTACACCGTGAGGGTATCGAGTAAGACGTGGGTCATCAGTATCAGCCAGATGGCCCACCACCAGTGCCGAAACAGCCCCCGACGAACTGAACAGCGGGCGCTGATCCAGGCCAGCAGCGGCGAGAGCAGCGTGAGATAAAGCAGTGAATGACTGAAGCCGCGATGAAACGTCATGTTGCGGATGGGATCGCCGTAATCGATCAACGAATCCAGGTCGGGCAGGGTGCCGTAAAGGGCGCCCACCAGAGCCGCTCGCCAGGGCGATACCCGCCGGCCCATGACCGCGACGCCCACGGCAGAGCCCAGGGCCATTTGTGTGAGCGAATCCATAGACAATCCTGTAGCTCGAGAGCGCGTCAATATAACACTCCCGTGATGATTGTGAATTGAGCGGCGCTGAAATGACCGATTGGCTCTACCTGCAGGTGTACTAAACTTTAATAAGCAGGCGCTCAAAAGCGTCAACCAGTGCAAACCCGAGGTGGATGTTACGCACCGAATGTCGCAAAAGAGTCATCCGGGGAGGCTTTTATCACGTATCCCTGTCCTTGCTAAAATTTCATTGCAAAAAGCGGGGCTGAGAAGTGAAAAAATACGCAGCCCCCGATTCATCGGAGGATATTTTATGCTGACTTCAGTGCAGAAAATCAGGCTCAGCGTCGCCATCGCGGTCGTTGCCCTTGTTGTTGTGATCGTGGTGGGATATTGGGCCAGCCAGCCCAAAGTGGACGTCCCCGACTTCTCCCAATACCCGGCGGGCAATGAGCGCAAAGAGGCTTTTTTCGGTTATTTTCTGCCCTTGGTAGAACAGCGCAATCAGGAGATTCTGCAAACCCGCGAGCGCGTCAAAGAGTGGAGTGAACGCGCCGACTCACTCAGCAGCGGCGAGAAGCGCGACCTGCAAGAGCTGGGTAGCCGCCTCAATATTTCAGAATTTGACCCGCAAAACGAGACTCACTGGAACCTGCTGCTGCGCCGCTTGGACAAGGTGCCGCCGTCACTGGCGCTGGCGCAGGCGGCCAACGAGAGCGCCTGGGGGACATCACGCTTTTCGCTCGAGGGCTACAACTACTTCGGCCAGTGGTGTTTTACCAAGGGCTGCGGCATTGTGCCCAGCAGCCGGGATGCCGGTAAAACCCACGAAGTGGCCAGCTTTGGCACGCCCAAACAGTCGGTTGAATCCTATATGCAGAATCTTAACCGGCACAATGCCTATAAAGATCTGCGCCTGATTCGCGAACGCCTGCGCGATCAGGGTGAGCCCATTACCGGCGTGGCACTCGCCGCCGGCCTGGAGCAGTACTCCGAGCGCGGGGAAGAGTACATCAAAGAGCTGCGCTCGATGATCCGCTACAATGAACTCGACCAGCACGACCAATAACCGGGAGGGACGCCGATGCATTCGCGCGCGCTGCTTTTGTTTGTCTTGTTGCTATCCACACTGGCCGTGTCGGGAGTCGTCCAGGCCCAGCCGGAAGGTGCCGACTCTGAGCCCCTGGTAGTCGGCACCAAGGTCGCACCGCCTTTTGTGACCCGGGAGGCCGATGGCCGCCTGTCCGGCATCAGCATCGAGCTGTGGCGACAGATTGCTGATGAACTGGATCTGGACTACGAGCTGCGCGAGCTGGAGCTGCAGGAGCTGCTCACCGGTCTGCAGAATGGCACTCTGGACGCCTCAGTCGCGGCGCTCACCGTGACCGCCGCGCGCGAGGAGGTCATCGACTTCACTCACCCCTTCCACACAACGGGTCTGGCGATCGCCACGCCCCGGGAGGGCAGTGCGGTCTGGACCACCATCAAACGGCTCTTCTCCTGGGAGTTTTTGCTCGCCCTTCTGGCTCTGGGCGGCCTACTGCTGCTCGTCGGCTTTGTGTTCTGGCTGACCGAACGGCACCGGAATGCGGAGATGTTCGGCGGCACCCCGGCCGAAGGCATCGGCGCCAGCTTCTGGTGGGCGGCGGTCACCATGACCACGGTAGGTTACGGCGACAAGGCGCCGATCACCTTCGCCGGACGGGTGGTGGCGCTGGTGTGGATGTTCGCTGCCATCATCCTGATTTCCAGCTTCACCGCCGCCATTACCACCAGTCTGACGGTCAGCCGGTTGGAGAGCCGGGTGCAGGGGCCGGACGATTTACCACAGGTGAGCGTGGCCACCGTCGCGCACTCCGCCAGTGCCGACTACCTGCGCCAGCGCGGTATCGGCTTCACTCCTCGTGAGGACCTGCCGCTCGCCCTGGATGAGTTGGCCGCCGGGCGCTACGACGCGCTGGTCTACGACAAACCGATTCTTCAGTACCTGTCCAATCAGTCAGACGCCCGCCAGATACAGGTGCTGCCCAACAGCTTTGAGCGCCAGGACTATGGCATCGCCTTCCCCGAGGGCAGCGACTTGCGCGGGCCGGTGAACCAGAAGCTGTTGGAAGTCATCGCCAGCGATGAGTGGCAGGCGCTGTTGCAGCGCTATCTGGGCCGGGAAGAAGGCTGATCGACGTTCGAGTCTCGCGGGATAGTCCTATTTATAATACAATTATGCCCCTCCGGAGCGGAGGTTTTCCTCGGCTCCGGTGTTTTCATCCCTCCTGAGCGCCCAGAAACCCGGGCTGTGGCACATTTCCCCACAATTTGTTGCTAAAACGCTGGACTCATTTCATTTTACTATTATAGTATTATATTGAAGGTCATCTATAGATATGGCTTCTGCTGTCTCTCTCGACAATAACCCTAAGATTCAAATAAGGCAGACACATTATGAACACACCCAAGTATTTCCTGTTCGCGTTGTTTCTCTCAGCATTCCTCACCGCCTGCGGCGGCTCATCCGGTAGTTCCACCCCTCAAGAAGACACCAATACTGAGGAGGATACGACTACCGAAGAGGACACCACTACTGAGGAAGATACCACGGCCGAAGAAGACACCACTACTGAGGAAGATACGACTACCGAAGAAGACACTACTACTGAAGAAGATACCACGGCCGAAGAGCAGGATCCGATTGCCGACATTCCCGGCCTTGTGGCTCACTATGCCTTTGAAGACAACCTGATGGACGAAACCGGAACGTTTGCGGAAGGCCAGGTCACTGGCGAGAATCCCGGTACCGAGGGCGGTTCAGTCACTTATGCCGCGGGTGCCGCAGAAGGCTCCACCGCCGTGGCGTTTGATGGCACTTCTGGCGTCGAGCTGGCGCAGGGCTTGATCGGACCGGGCGCCTACTCAATCTCCATCTGGTTGCACCCGGACGCTATCAGCCAATTTACGACAGCATTCTATGGCGCTGCTACTGCCAACAGTTGGGTCAGCCTGGTGCCCGCGGGTCCCGGCGATGCCCAGCATACCATGCTCTGGGCGGGTGATGACCAGGGTACTGGCTGGTTTGATGGCACCTTCGGCGAGCAGATCCCCACAGGCGCCTGGAGCCATCTGGTTATGACTTACAGCGAAGCGGGTGAACTGAACACCTACCTCAACGGTCAACTGGCCGTGGCTCATGAAGGGTTCCCCAACGTATTCTCTGTTGAAAACGCCAGCTTCCATCTGGCCATCAATCCGTTCCCGGATGCGCCCTATACCGGCCTCATCGATGAACTGCGTATCTACAATACCGTGCTCACAGCTGAGCAGGTGGCGACTCTGAACGGACAGTAAGCAGAACCACCTCAACCATTAAAAACGCCCGCCCATCAACATGGGCGGGCGTTTTTTTGTGTGTGCCCGCGGTGATCTCCGAGTTACTCGGCGTCACCCGCGATGGCCCTCAACTCCACCGGTACCTTCGGCGCCTCGTTGACCGACACTGACAGCTCCAGCTGGCGCAACCACCGCTCAGGAGCCGCCCCCAGCAACAGGCCCAGAGGCAGTGGGCTGGCCGGGTCGATATCGACACGCCAGCGATCGGGTTGCTGTAAGAATTGCCGGTAGGCGTCAACCATATCCTCCCCGGCCACCAGGCCCTGATGGTTCCAGGCCTCCTGCCAGGCCTGGAGATGTCGGGCCAGAAACCCGGAAGCGTCTAAACCGGTCTCAGCCTGACAGAAGTTCATGACCCGTGGAGCCAAACCCTGGTCGTGGTACGTCAAGTGAAGACTCCGCAGACGGGACCCCAGAAGCGCCACGCCCGCGCGGGTCAGGTTGCGGTCGGGCATCTGCAGGGCAAGGGATAAGTGGGTCGAGAGGCTGTGCATCTGGCGAGTATTCACCTCGGCCCGCAGGTCCATTCCCCCCTCGGTTCGCTGGTAGTGCCAGTCGCTGTCCAACACCAGCTCGGTGTAGCCCATCGGCTCCAGGTCGCGCGCACTGAATCCCGAACGGGCACCGCAGCCGGCTGTGGTGAACCGGCTCTGGGTGCCGGTCACCGGTGCGATCAATGACGGATAGTAGGCACTTCCGGGCGACACTCGCAGACCGTCAATGGAAAGCCCCATAGCCTCAGGCAAACGCTTGTTGTAAAGCTCGAACGCCACCCGGTGAAAGCCGATGAGACTGCCTGTGTGCACCCGCACCCGGTCGATGCTCAGGAACTCCGCATACTCCGGGAGGCGCAGCTGCAGGTCCTCAACGCGGATGTCACCATTTGGGGCAAGCGTCACCGTCTCGTAGGTAAGCTCGCCCCCCATTCGCCGCAATGCTTGAGCCTGCCCATCGAGGCGCTGTTCCAGCTGGTACTCGTAGAACCAACGGCCACCCAGCACCAGGGCGGCCATCAACATCAGACTGATCAGTAATGTTTTCAAAACACCTCTCGGGTATCCGGGCATCGACCGGGCTTATTCCACCGTGACACTCTTGGCCAGGTTGCGCGGTTGATCCACGTCGGTGCCCTTGATGATGGCGACATAATAGCTCAGCAGCTGCAGGGGCAGGGTGTAGACGATGGGCGCCAGCCAGGAGTGGGTATGGGGCACGTCAATCACCCGCATGGAGTCATCGGATTCAAAATTGGCCTCAACGTCGGCGAAAACGTAGAGAATACCCCCACGAGCGCGCACCTCTTCCACATTGGATTTGAGTTTTTCCAGCAGCTCGTTGTTGGGCGCCACCACGATGATGGGCATCTGGGCGTCGATCAGGGCCAGGGGCCCGTGCTTGAGCTCGCCCGCCGCGTAGGCCTCGGCGTGAATGTAGGAAATTTCCTTGAGCTTGAGCGCCCCTTCCATGGCGATGGGATACTGATCCCCGCGCCCCAGGAAGAGGGCATGGTGCTTGTCGGCAAACTCTTCGGCCAGATCCTCGATATGCTCGGCCAGCGCCAGAGATTCTTCCAGCTTGGCCGGCAGGCTTTTCAGCGCCTGGACCATGTCGCTCTGCTGCTCGGCGCTCAGGCCGTTGTATTTGCCCAGCGCCAGCACCAGCATGGCCAGCCCCACCAACTGGGTGGTGAAGGCCTTGGTGGAGGCCACGCCGATCTCCGCCCCGGCGCGGGTCATGAATGCCAGATCGGATTCGCGCACCAGTGAGGAGCCGGCCACATTGCAGATGGTCAGGCTGCCCAGATAGCCCAGATCCTTCGCCAGCCGCAGGGCCGCCAGAGTGTCGGCGGTCTCGCCCGACTGGCTGATGGTCACCACCAGACTGTCGGGCTGCACCACGGATTTCCGGTAACGGAATTCGCTGGCGATTTCCACGTTGCAGGAGACATTGGCCAGGGACTCCAGCCAGTAGCGGGCGACCATGGCGGAGTGATAGCTGGTGCCGCAGGCGACAATCTGGACGTGTTTGACCTTTTTCAGCAGCTCGGCCGCGCCGTTGCCAAAAGTCTCATCCAGAACGGTGTCTTTGCCCAGTCGCCCCTCCAACGTGTTGATCACCGCCTGGGGCTGCTCGTGAATCTCCTTGAGCATGAAGTGCCGATACTGGCCCTTGTCGCCCGCGTCATAGCTGACGGTGGATTCGTGTTCCTCGCGCTCCACGGGCTGACCGTCTTTATCAAAGATCCGGACGCTGGTGCGGGTGATTTCCGCCACATCGCCCTCTTCGAGGAAAATGAAGCGGCGGGTCACGGGCAGCAGGGCGAGCTGATCCGAGGCGATAAAGTTCTCGCCAATGCCCAGACCAATCACCAATGGGCTGCCGGAACGCGCCACCACCAGTCGATCGCTGTCCTTGGCATCCATCAGCACGGTACCGTAGGCGCCATCAAGTTGCTTCACCGCTTTCTGCACGGCGCTCAACAGGTCGCCGGTTTCCTCTCGCGTTTTGTGCACCAGGTGGGCGATGACTTCGGTGTCGGTCTGGGAGTCGAACCGGTAGCCGGCCGCCTCCAGCTCGCGCCGCAGGGCGGTGTGGTTTTCGATGATGCCGTTGTGCACCACGGCCAGTTGGTCGCTGGAGACGTGCGGGTGGGCATTACGCTCACTCGGCTCGCCGTGGGTGGCCCAACGCGTATGGGCGATGCCGGTACCGCCGGGCGTGGGGCTGCCTTCAACGGCGTCGGACAGCTCTTTGACTTTGCCCAGCCGTCGCAGGCGTTTAAGCTCTCCGTTATTCACCACGGCCACCCCGGCGGAGTCGTAACCCCGATATTCCAGCCGCCGCAGGCCTTCAACCAATATATCCACCACATCCCGCTGCGCAACCGCGCCGACAATGCCACACATGTTTTTGCTCCTTTCTGATTCTGTAGGTTCTTAAATTGCTTATGGGGTAGGAGTTGGGTAAAGCCTCCACGGACACGCCGTAAATACGTCCCTGTAGGCTCGATCGCCGGAATCCCGCCGTCGACGGTCCGTGGAGGCTTTACCCAACTCCTGTAAAGTTCTGGTTTTCTTGTAACCTTAAGGTGAAACTTCGATCAAAACATTTAGAGACGGTAATTCTTTAGCTACAAAACGTGACGGGGATCGGGCATAGCAATCCAAGACCGTCGACGGCATGGACGCCCCACATGGATGTGGGAAGTGTCCCGAAGCGCCGGGAGCGCGAAGGGGACCTCCGGCGATCGAGCCCCCAGGGATGGGTTTACGGCGTGTCTTGGATTGCTATGCCCGATCCCCACCCCAGAGCGGTCTACAAAGCTACGAAGCTCGAATTACCTCAACACCCAACGATTCCAAATTCTGTTTGGCCTCATCGGGAAACCCGGAGTCAGTTACCAGATAGGCAATCCGCTCCCAGGGTAATTCCAGATTGTGGATCTTCCGGCCGAGCTTATCCGACTCCGCCATCACCACCACCTCGCGCGCCACCTCCGCCATCACCTGGCTCAGACTATACAACTCATTGAACGTCGTCGTCCCGCGCTCCAGATCCAGACCATCCGCCCCGATAAACAACTGATCAAAATTGTAGGAGCGCAGCACCTGCTCGGCCAGCTGACCCTGAAAACCCTCCGACTGCGGATCCCAGGTACCGCCAGTCATCAACAACGTGGGCTCGTTTTCCAGCTCGCGCAGCGCATTGGCAATATTCAGGGAATTGGTCATCACCACCAGGCCCTGCTTGCGGGACAGCTCGGGCAGCAGGGCGGCGGTGGTACTGCCGCTGTCGATGATCACCCGATTATGGTCCAGAATCAGCTCCGCTGCCGCCCGGGCCATGGCTTGCTTTCGTTCCGAAACCTTTTCCGTGCCCGGATCCACCAGCATTTCCTGGGGCAGGGGGACGGCACCGCCGTAGCGGCGCAGCAACAGACCGTTGTTCTCCAGCGCCGCCAGGTCCTTGCGTACCGTCACCTCCGAGGTGCCAAAATGCTGGGCCAGGTGCTCGACACTGACCTCCCCGGCCTGGGTGAGCATATCGATGATGGCGCGCCGGCGCTGTTGGGTGTTGCGCTTGTTCATCCCGAGAGTCCAAGGCGTAATTTTGAAACGAAACTTATTGTACCGAATCGAAACTTACAATGAAATGCTTCTCTTGGGGTTCCGTTCAGTGCGATCAGGGAAAGTCATTGAAAATCAGGGCCTTACACCACCCAGAAAGGTGATTCGGAGGCCGGTAGGGTGCCTTGAGCGGTTGAAACTTCTATACTGAATCACAATAGATAGCAGATAAGCACTTTTTGAGTGGCATCGGGGCCCTTGTTGGGCCCTGATGACCGAACCCGGATCAACCCAGTCAGGAGCTGTTTTTCATGGCCATGATTCCCGAAACCATGCACGATATTCTGGACGTTACCCGACAGTTGCATCGGGAGCTGGGCCAACACCTCAGTCAGAGCGCCGACGACAACGCGTCGGAACGAAGTCAGATGCTACTGAATTACCTGGCCGAACATGAAGAGAGGCTCGCCCGGACTCTTGAGACCTTCCAGAAAAAATCCGACCTGGGCTCACTGGACACCTGGTTTTACGAATACACCGATCGTCATCGGGTGATTCACCTGGACCCGGCCGAGACCCCCTTTGCGAACATGGACACTTCGGAAATTGAGCAGGAGATGGGTCAGTTCCACGACCAGTTGATCGATCTGTACACCCACCTGCACGAGCGCGCGGAAAACGAGACCGCAAAAGAGGTGCTCGCGCAGTTGCTCGAACTGGAGACCACCAAGGCGAAGTTACTCAGCTTTGAATCCGGCCGGTCTCAGGAGTTCTGATGAACTAAATCTGCAGCCCGAAGATCTGGATGACGCCGATGACGATCAGGTAGATGGCGACCACGTAGTTCAACAACTTGGGCTGCACCAGAATCAGAATGCCGGCAATAATCGACAGCACGGGAATCAGCGAGAGATGGAGAGTCATGGTCGAATCCTTTTTTGTTGGGTGTGCGCTCTCCAGTGTGCAACCGCGCCGCCCAAATAGCAATCAGACAACCCGCGCTATTCAGCAAGCCGCCCGGGTGATCAGTGGGGAGTGCCGGAATGGTTAGAACGTACTCAGACCCGTGGCCTCCATCACCCGATATTTCAGACGCAGCCACAGGCTTGAATCGGCATAGACCGGATAATCGACACTGAACTGTCGGTTTTCACGGTTGTGCCAGCGCCGCTCAAACCAGTCGGTGGCGGCCAGCATGGACTCGGCATCGGCCGGCCCCGCCAGCCGCACACCGGTTTCCAGATTCAGATTGTGCAGGTTCCGGCGGGTGAAGTTGCTCGAGCCCAGGATCATGGCCGCGCGGCCGTCGGCGTAGCGGGCCTGCAGCCACTTGGCATGACACTGCTCGCCGGTGGTGGCGCACCAGCGGATATCGATACCGCCCTGCGCCAATTCGTGGGCCACCGGCCGGTTGGGAACACCGTCCTTGATGCGCCCGAAGGCGTCCTTGTTGGGGTCGAGCAGCACGCGCAGTTGGGCCCCGCGCTCCCGCGCACGCAACAGCGCCTGAACGATGTCCCGGTCAGACAGATAGAACACCGCCAGATCCAGCCGGTCGCCCGCTTCCACTCGCTCTATCATATCAAGCAGAACTCGCTCCACGGCCCGTTCGGTCAGAACCAGCAACGACAGAGAGTCGGTCGAAGCCTGGTTGATTTTCCCGGGCGGGGGCAGGGCTTCCTGTACTCCGGGTCCGCCGGAGAATTTCAGTACCGCCTGTTCGCTCTGCAACAGATCGGCCACAGCCGGACCGTCGAAGCGCAGGGCGACGTTGCCGTGGGCACTACTGCCGTCGTGAGGATTGGCGGAGGTCACCAGAGCGACATAGTCTTTGCCCTGATCAGCGATGATCAGTTTGCGGTGATTGGCCTTGAAGTTCAGCAGGGCGAGATAACTGCGCAGCGACACCTCACCCTCACCAAAAGGGTTGGGCAGCCAGCCCTCGCGGCTGTTGCCCCAAGGCTGCACCAATAAACGCCAGAAACCGGAATACAGAGGGTTACTGTCGCGCAAGCGGGTCAGGTCGGTCAGCGTGACGCTGATCCCGGCCGCCTCAAGGCGCTCCAGGTGCTCCGCCGGTCGGCCGCCATACACTGTATTGATGGGATCGGTGATGACCCGGACTTCCATCCCCGGATGCTCGCGTTTTTGTCGAATCAGCCGATCGGTCAGCTCAGTGGACAATCGCCGGTGGGTTTCCGGCACTTCGCCCTGAAAGTCATTGAACAGAAACATGTCCACCAGAATGAATCGCTCGGCGCGATCGATCATGTCGAAGACTTCATCGAATACGTGTTGTTCGGTCCGACGCTCGCCGGCCGCATCGGTATAGGTAATATCGGCCAGAAAACGCACATCCCTGACGGGACGGGCCGGACCCTGAAAATCGAGCCCTGGTGGAAGAGGTTTGTAGATGTGATAAACGCTTACCAC
Organism: Marinimicrobium sp. C2-29; assembly: GCF_038419845.1. Taxonomy (NCBI): domain Bacteria; kingdom Pseudomonadati; phylum Pseudomonadota; class Gammaproteobacteria; order Cellvibrionales; family Cellvibrionaceae; genus Marinimicrobium; species Marinimicrobium sp. C2-29. Next base: position 309,035 of record NZ_JBCAQT010000002.1, on the reverse strand, counting down.
AACCAGAACCGCGAGCAGCAGTAGCAACAATCGGCCCAGGCTTTTCCATGGACGACTGAAAAATCCAGTCATAATGAGGTCCCTTTAATTAAGGTTATTGTTTTCTGTTGGCCCCAATTAATGGAGCAAAAGGTCAACGCAGAGAGCGCCCGAGGCTCCCGCGGAACCGTAATCAGGTTCACAGTAGTCCATCGATAACCGAACGGACAAGGGGGCTGGCTCCGCTCCCAAGGATAAATTATCTGACGCGGGCCCGCCGTAAAGCAACAGAATGCCCGAAGCCACCAGCAAGAGACCCACCACGCGTCCATACCGACGCATCCACGGCAAGAGTTTTTCGGCCAGAACATACACCGTAATGGCCACCATCCAGATCAGGTTCATGACGCCGCCCACAAACATCAGCAGCATCAGCAACCAGCAGCAGCCGATACAGAACAGCCCGTGTCGCAGACCCATGATCAGCGCGCCCCGGCCTCCGGGGCGCCATTGATTGAGCAGAAAATTCAGGGGCGACTGGCACTGGGTCAGGCAGGCATCCTTGAGCCCGCTCCACTGAAACAGGCCCGCGCCCATCAACAGAACACCACCCAGAACGGGGGTAGCGCTCCCCATGGATGAACTCATGACGCCCAGACTGTAAAACGCCCATTGTGCCATGGCAGCCACAAGAGCGAACCCGATCCAGGCCAGCAGATAGCCGGCGACAAACAGCCAGGTCAGCCCCACCGCCCGGCCCGAAGGTTCGCGGCTATGCTGCACCCGGGTGAAACCCAGAACCATGGGCGTGGCGGTGGGCAGCATCATTGCGATCATCATGATGCTCCACATTACCAGGCTGAGCACCAGCAGACCGGCGTCCCAGGGCGGCGAGACAGGCATCGCCATCATTTGATCCACGGGCCTGGCGGCGTTGGCCAGATAGGCCCAGCTCAACAGAATGAGCACCGCCATGCCCAGCAGCACCAGCCACCGATCGCGCCGGTAGGCCTGAGCGCTAGTCTGAATCATCGTGCGAGCCTCCTCTCAAGGTCCGCTGTAGCTGAAGGCCGAATAGGCGGCGGTACGCCGGGCGGTATCCAGCTCCAGGCCATAGGCCCGGTGGCGGAGAGACTCGGAGGTTGCCAGCACGAGAGGTTTACCGGGCGCCACCGGGAACGGATGGTTGTGCAGCGTGACCGGCTCGCTATCCGGCCCCTCATTGGCGTGGACGACAGCGCCGGCGGTCTCACCGACGTTCAGACGCACGCCCCGTTCATCGCTCTGATAGTGGATGGGAACGTACTCCACACCCAGAACTTCCGCGATGAACGACGCCAGCACGGCGGGATGGCCCCCGGCCTCGCCGCCGAATATGGTCCCCAGCGCCTGGCGTTGTGATTCGCTGCCCGATTCGTCCAGATAGAGCACCACCTTCCAGTTGCCATCGGCCATGGCACCCGGGGTGTGCAGGGCGACAACGACATTCAGCCCGTCCAGAGGTGTGTCGCCGTAAGCCCCCTTGTCGATATGCCAGGCCACCAGTCCGGTGCAGGTACCCTCGGTGGGGTGGCCCAGATGCAGGCAGGGGCAGACCTCCCGGCAGGTACAGCTTTCCAGATAGTGACCGTCGAGTGTCCAGTTTGCGCTTGTCATGGTGAGTCCTCCTCTGTTTTGAACGGCAGTATTCACTATAAGCGCGGAGCACCGGACGGGAATGACGAGAAGATGAGAATGGTGTGAGGATTGCGCCCCTGCGGATGGGAATAGCCCTGTACTGAAGCGGCCGCAGGAGTATCATCAGGATAACGGAGGGACTGGTTATGCAATCGCACCCAACTGAAAAGTCGTCGGCGCCCACGGCGATCCGGGGATTTGCCGGCCGACGGGAGGAACTGGCGGCTCTGAAGACCCTGCTTGAGCCCGATGGCCCCCGGGTCATGCACCTCTATGGGATCGCCGGAATCGGCAAAAGCCATCTCCTGGACGTGTTCGCCACGCAAGCGCGCGCCGCCGGTGCCACACTTTTGAAACTCGACTGCCGGACGATGGAACCCACGCCAGCCGGTTTTTTCCGGGAGCTCGTTGCCGCCATCGGCTCACCGGCCGACGATCTTCAAGAGGCCACTCGGCGCCTCGGTAACCTGGGTCCAGAAGTCATACTGGTGCTCGACACCTACGAGGTTTACCGCCTGATGGATACCTGGCTGCGGCAGACGCTGGTGCCCGCACTCCCCGAATCGGTGCGTTTATTTTGTCTGGGCCGCGAGCGACCCCTGGCCGCCTGGCGCACCGCTGGCGGTTCCCAGGGGCGTTTTCGCGCCATGGCCCTCGGTCCCTTGAATGAGATCGAAGCCATCGACCTGCTCAGGCACTTCAGCGTGCCCGAAAAGGCCGCGACCCGTATTGCCCACGCCGTCCACGGCCACCCCCTGGCTCTGCATCTGGCCGCCTCCGCCTATGTTGAGAGACCCGATCTCGCCTTTGAAGAACTCAGCCTGCAGCAGGCGCTGGAAGAACTCACCCAGATGTTCCTGGCCGACGTGAAAGACCCCATGACCCGCCGCGCCCTGGAAGCCTGCACGGCGGTGCGACGGGTGACCGTGTCTCTGTTGCGCGCCCTGCTCCCGGACCTGGCGCCCCGGGATGCCTACGATCGCCTGCGGGCCCTGCCGTTTGTGGATGTCGCCGACGACGGGCTTCTGATTCACGACGCCGTGCGCGAGGCCATCGCCCAATCCCTGCGGGCCAGCGACCCCTGCGGCTTTCTGGGATACCAGAAAGCCGCCTGGCAACGACTGCTCGAGGAGACAGGAGAAGTAGGGCGGGGCGAGCTGTGGCGCTACACCGCTGACATGCTCTATCTGATTGAAAACCCGGTGGTGCGGGAGGCTTTTTTCCCCAGCGGTACCCACAGTCTTGCCGTCGAACCGGCCCGGGGCACAGACACTGACATCATTCGCGACATTATTCAGACCTGGGAAGGGGAGGAGGCCGCCGCCCCGCTGTTGCACTGGTGGCGCCGAAGACCGGATGCCTTTTCAGTGGCCAGAGGGCGGGACGAGCAGGTGCTGGGCCTGTGCTGCAAGTTTATCAGCAGTCAGATGGAACCGGGCTGGCTTGAAGAGGATCCGATCACCGCCCGGTGGCGCGAGCATCTGAGAAGCAGTCCGTTACCGGAAGGCCAACAGGCCCTGTTCTGCCGTCGTTGGTTGAGCCGGGACGCGGGCGAAGGACCCTCGGAGGTCCAGGCCGCCATCTGGCTCGATCTGAAACGCGCCTACATGGAGCTGCGCCCGGGACTGCGGCGCGTGTACCTTACCGTTGTGGATCTGCCCACTTATGCCCCGGTGGCCAGCCGCCTGGGTTTTGAGGTGTTGGACGATAAGGCCGTGACGCTGGACGGGGTAACCTACCACAGTGCCGTACTGGATTTCGGTCCGAGATCGGTGGACGGTTGGTTGGCGACGCTGGCCGCTTCGGAGCTGGGCATAGTGCACCGCTCGTTTCTGGACCCGGAAGCACGGGAGCTGGTGGTGGACGGCGGCCGGGCCGCACTGACTCCCCTGGAATTCGGCGTCATCAAATACCTGAGTGAGCGGGAGGGGCGGGCCGTATCACGCACCGATCTGCTGCGCCATGTCTGGGACACGCGCTACTTCGGCGGCAGCAATGTGGTGGACACCGTCGTGCGCAGCCTGCGCCGCAAGCTCGGCCCCCACGCCAAACAGCTGGAAACCGTTACGGGCGTGGGATATCGTTGGCGCTCCCGGGCCCGGATTTGACGTCGACCGGCGTTATGATCATCGCCGGGTTCAGTGTTCTACACAGGCCCCTACTTTTTGGTGGGCCGCTGCCAGCCCTGAATGTTGCGCTGCTTGCCCCGGGCGACCGCCAGCTCTGCATCGGGAATATCCCGGGTGATCACTGACCCGGCCCCCACGGTCGCCTCTTTGCCCAGCTTGACCGGTGCGACCAGTGCGGTGTTGGAGCCGACAAACACCCCGTCGCCGATATCGGTCCGGAACTTGTTCACGCCATCATAATTGCAGGTAATGGTACCGGCGCCGATATTCACACCGGCCCCCATGGTGGTGTCGCCGATATAGCTGAGGTGGTTGACCTTGCTGCCCGCTCCGATGCTCGCCTTTTTGGTTTCCACAAAGTTGCCTATTTTGGCGCCCTCGGCAAGCTGGGTCCCGGGGCGCAGGCGGGCGAAAGGACCAATAGCGCAGTTCGCCGCGACCTGGGCACCCTCAATGACGGAGTTGGCCTTGATCTGGGTGCCGGCGCCGATCACGCAGTCTTTCAGGTAGCAGTTGGGTTCCAGGTGCACGCCGTCTTCCAGCACCACGTCGCCTTCAAACACACCATTCACATCAATCACCACATCGCGCCCGACGGAGAGGCGGCCCCGGCAGTCGAAGCGGGCCGGATCCAGAAGCGTCACGCCCTGAACCATCAGTTCATCGGCCTGGCGGCGCTGATAATAGCGCTCCAGGGCGGCCTGCTGCTGGCGGTTGTTGATGCCTTCCACTTCCTCGGCTTCCGCCGGCTGGGCCACGTGAATACCCATGCCGCTCTGGCACGCCATGGCGATAATATCGGTGAGGTAATATTCGCCCTGGGCGTTGTCGTTGCTCAGTTGGGGCAACCACTCGCGCAGGTGACTGGCCTTGGCGGCCATGATGCCGGTGTTGATCTCGTTGATTTTGCGTTGCTCGTCGGTGGCGTCCTTGTACTCGACAATCGCTTCCACCTGCCCCTGCCCATTGCGCAGAATCCGGCCATAGGCGCCGGGGTCGGGGAGATTGACGGTCAACAGGCCGATGGTCTTGTCGGTCACGGTGTCGGCCAGATCGCGTAGGGTTTCGGCTCGGGTCAGGGGCACATCCCCGTACAGAATCAGCACCGTGGCATCGTCCCGGAAGTGGGGCAGGGCCTGTTGCACCGCATGCCCGGTGCCGAGTTGCTCGGTCTGGGCGACAAACTGGATATCATCCGCCGCCAGGCGCTTTTCGACCTGCTCGGCGCCGTGACCGACAATCACCAGGATCCGGTCACTGCCCAGCGCCCGGGCGCTGTCCACCACATGTTGCAGGAGCGGCCGTCCCCCGACGGGGTGCAGCACCTTGGGCAGGTTGGAGCGCATGCGAGTGCCTTTACCCGCCGCGAGAATAACAATATCGAGATCAGACGCGGTCATGATGTCGGTTGGCTCCTTCAACAGTGAAGTGGGACAGATAGTAAAAAGGGTAGCTTATGCTACCCTTTTTTTCGGACCTTGTTGCTAAACACAACTGGGTTACTCAACGCTACTTGTTGCGACCGAGCTTTTTGCGGATCGACTGCAGAGTGCGCAGTTGCGCGGTCGCCTCGGCCAGCTGCAGAGCCGCCCGGGAATAATCAATTTCCCCGGACTGATTGGCCAGGGCTTTCTTGGCTTTTTCCTGAGCCTCGAGCGCGGCCGCTTCGTCCATATCGTCGGCCCGCAGGGCCGTGTCGGCCAGTACCGTTACATGGTAGGGCTGAACTTCCAGATAACCACCAGACACGTAGAGGATTTCTTCCTGTCCGCCCTGTTTGACCACCCGAATCGGCCCCGGTTCGATACCGGTGAGCAGCGGGGCGTGACCATACACAATACCCAGCGGGCCTTCGGTACCCGGAGCGACTACCATCTCGACCAAGCCGGAGAAGATCTCCTGCTCGGCGCTGACGATATCGCAGTGAATCGTCATTGCCATAACCTCACCCTTTCATTCATCGGGAGTGGCCGGGCGAGCCCGGCCGTTGACGGATTGCGTTACTTGTTCTTGCTCTTCATCTTCTCGGCTTTTTCCACAGCCTCGTCGATGGTGCCTACCATGTAGAAAGCCTGCTCGGGTAGGTGATCGTAATCACCCGCCAGAATGCCTTTGAAGCCACGAATGGTCTCTTCCTGAGACACGTAGATACCGGGCGAACCGGTAAAGACTTCGGCTACGTGGAACGGCTGGGACAGGAAACGCTCAATCTTACGGGCACGGGCCACGGTCTGCTTGTCTTCTTCCGACAGCTCGTCCATACCCAGAATGGCAATAATGTCTTTCAGCTCTTTGTAGCGCTGCAATACCGTCTGTACCCCACGGGCCACATCGTAGTGGTCCTGGCCGATCACCAGCGGATCGAGCTGGCGAGAGGTGGAGTCCAGAGGATCAATCGCCGGGTAGATACCCTTGGCGGCGATGTCACGGCTCAGTACCACGGTGGAGTCCAGGTGGGCGAAGGTGGTCGCCGGTGACGGATCCGTCAGGTCATCCGCGGGAACGTAAACGGCCTGCACCGAGGTGATGGAGCCGGTCTTGGTGGAGGTAATACGCTCCTGCAGCACACCCATCTCTTCGGCCAGGGTGGGCTGATAACCCACGGCTGAGGGCATACGACCCAGCAGCGCCGATACTTCGGTGCCCGCCAGGGTGTAGCGATAGATGTTATCGATAAAGAGCAGTACGTCTTTGCCTTCATCGCGGAATTTCTCCGCCATGGTCAGGCCGGTCAGGGCAACGCGCAGGCGGTTACCGGGTGGCTCGTTCATCTGGCCGTAAACCATCGCCACCTTGTCGATCACCTTGGACTCGGTCATTTCGTGATAGAAGTCGTTACCTTCACGAGTCCGCTCACCCACACCGGCAAAAACCGACAGACCGGAGTGCTCTTTGGCGATGTTGTTGATCAACTCCATCATGTTCACGGTCTTGCCCACACCGGCACCGCCGAACAGGCCGACTTTACCGCCTTTGGCGAAGGGGCAGACCAGGTCGATCACCTTGATGCCGGTTTCGAGCAGGTCATCAGAAGCGGCCAATTCGTCGTAGTCGGGCGCATCGCGGTGGATCTGCATGCGCTCTTCTTCGCCGATGGGGCCGGCTTCGTCGATGGGGTCACCCAGCACGTTCATAATCCGACCGAGGGTCTTGGTACCCACGGGAACCTTGATCGGCTCGGAGGTGTTGTTCACATCAAGACCGCGACTCAGACCTTCAGAGGAGCCGAGGGCAATGGTGCGCACCACGCCGTCGCCCAGTTGCTGTTGCACTTCCAGAGTCAGGTCTTTTTCGGTGACTATTAGTGCATCATAGACTTTCGGCACGGAATCGCGTGGAAATTCCACATCGATCACGGCGCCGATAATTTGTACGATACGTCCGCTACTCATTTCCGGTTCCTCTTGGGTTTCAGGCGCTTACTGTGTCCTGAAGATTTAAACTCAAATTCGTAATCAGCCCGTTATCAGGAAGAGACAGCGGCGGCACCGCCGACGATCTCCGACAATTCCTGAGTGATGGCGGTCTGACGCGCTTTGTTGTACACCAGCTGCAGGTCGTCGATGATCGAGCCGGCGTTATCGCTGGCACTTTTCATCGCGATCATACGCGCCGCCTGTTCACAGGCCGCATTCTCGACAACCGATTGGTACACCTGTGATTCCACATAGCGAATCAGAAGTCCGTCCAGCAGCTCGGCGGGACCGGGCTCGTAGATATAATCCCAATGCTGCTTCAGCTCTTTGTCATCCGCCGGTTCCAGAGGCAACAGCTGTTGCACTTTGGGCGTCTGGGTCATGGTGTTGATGAACTCGTTGCTTACCAGATATAACTTGTCGATGTCGCCGTCTGAATAGGCGTCCAGCATCACTTTGACGCTGCCGATCAAGTTCTCCACGGAGGGAGATTCACCCAGATCCCGAACGGTGGCCACGACATTGCCGCCGTGACTTTTGAAAAAGGCTTCGGCTTTGGCACCGATCAGGCAGAGATCCACCGACACGTCTTCATCGGCCCACTCTTTCATGGAGCGGAGAGCGGCTTTGAACAGGTTAACGTTCAAACCACCACAGAGACCGCGGTCGGTCGACACCAGGATGTAGCCCACGCGCTTCACATCCCGCTGCTCAAGATACTGGTGCTTGTATTCCGGGTTGGCGTTGGCGATGTGGCCAACCACCTGACGCATACGCTGGGCGTAGGGTTTCCCCACTTGCATACGCTCTTGAGCACGGCGCATTTTACTCGCTGCCACCATTTCCATGGCACCGGTAATTTTCTGCGTGCTCTTGATACTCGAAATCTGCGTTCGAATTTCTTTTGCGCCTGCCATACTCAAAGGCCCTCAAGCGAATTGGTGCGGCGCACGCTTTGCGCCGCCTGACTTACCAGGTCTGACTGTCTTTGAACTTGTCCACCAGCGCTTTGAACTTGCCGCTGATTTCGTCGTTCCAGTCACCGCTCTCGTTGATGCTCTTGAGCAACTCGGCTTCTTCGCTTTTGGCGTAAGCGAGCAGGGCGGATTCGAAGTCCAGAATCTTGTTGACCTCGATGTCCTCCAGGTAACCTTCGTTGGCGCAGAACAACATCAGCGCCATTTCAGCCACACTCATGGGGGAGTACTGACCCTGCTTCATCAACTCGGTCACACGCTGACCGTGATCGAGCTGGGCTTTGGTCGCCTCGTCCAGATCGGACGCAAACTGGGAGAAAGCCGCCAGTTCGCGGTACTGAGCCAGCGCGGTACGAACACCGCCGGAGAGCTTCTTGATGATTTTGGTCTGGGCCGAACCACCGACACGGGACACCGAGATACCCGCGTTCATCGCCGGGCGAATGCCGGAGTTGAACATGTCGGCTTCCAGGAAGATCTGACCGTCCGTAATGGAGATCACGTTGGTCGGTACGAACGCGGATACGTCGCCGGCCTGGGTCTCAATGATCGGCAGCGCGGTCAATGAACCGGTTTTGCCTTTCACTTCGCCGTTGGTGATCTTCTCGATGTAGTCCGCATTCACCCGCGCCGCGCGTTCGAGCAGGCGAGAGTGCAGGTAGAAGACGTCACCGGGGTAGGCTTCACGGCCCGGGGGACGACGCAGCAGCAGTGAAATCTGACGGTAGGCCCAGGCCTGCTTGGTCAGATCATCGTAGATGATCAGTGCATCTTCACCGCGATCACGATAGTACTCACCGATAGTGCAGCCGGCGAACGCCGCCAGATACTGCATGGAAGCGGGATCGGAGGCGGTGGCCGCAACCACGACCGTGTGCTCCATGGCACCGTGCTCTTCGAGCTTGCGCACCACGGCGGCAACGGAAGAGGCCTTCTGGCCAATCGCGACGTAAATACACTTAATGCCGGAATCTTTCTGGTTGATGATGGCATCAACCGCAATGGCCGATTTACCGATCTGGCGGTCACCAATGATCAGTTCGCGCTGACCGCGACCGATCGGCACCATGGAGTCGACCGCTTTCAGACCAATCTGAACCGGCTGATCAACGGGCTCACGGGCAATAACGCCCGGCGCCACTTTCTCGATCGCGTCGGTCTGCTTGGCGTTGATCGCGCCCTTGCCGTCAATCGGGTTACCCAGAGCGTCGACCACGCGGCCTTCCAGCTCGGGACCGACCGGCACTTCCAGAATGCGGCCGGTGCATTTGCATTTCTGGCCTTCGGCAATGCCTTTGTAATCGCCCAGGACGACGGAGCCGACGGAATCTCGCTCGAGGTTCAACGCCATGCCAAAGACACCGCCTTCAAACTCGATCATTTCGCCGTACATCACATCGGACAGGCCATGGATACGGACAATACCGTCAGAAACAGAAACCACGGTGCCTTCTTGCGCGGCTTCTGAGGTCACATCGAGTTGCTCGATGCGCTGCTTGATAATGTCGCTAATCTCGGATGGATTCAGCTGCTGCATGCTTTTTTCCTCAATCCTACGAATTGATTGCTCTGGATAGCTTCTCTAAACGACCGCGCACCGAGCCGTCGATGACCAGGTCACCCGCTTTGATGATCGCGCCTGCCAACAAGCTTTGATCCACACTGGAGTGGATATTGATCTTGCGTGACAGTTTCTTCGTCAACGCCTGGGAGATCTGCTCCTCAGCGCTATCATCCAGAGCAAATGCGGTGGTCAACTCCACGTCGACCTCCTGCTCTTGTTGGGTCTTCAGTGCTCGAAACATCTGATAGAGTTCGGGCAACAGTGGTAACCGTTTGTTGTCGGCCAGTACTTCGACGAAATTCTGCACTGGCTGATCCAGATCATCCGCGCAAACCTCGATAATGATCCCGGCTTGTTTCTGGGCGGATAAACCGGGAGCGTCGATCGCATCACGAATCTTCTGGTGCTGACCGACCCCGGCCAGGGTCGCCAACATCCGCTCCCATCCTGCCAGGTTGTCGGCGTCCATAGCGAACTTGAACGCGGCTCTGGCATAGGGTCGGGCGAGTGTACTCAGTTCAGCCACGGATCACCTCGTTTAAAGATTGGCAGCCAATTTATCGAGCATGGCCTTGTGAGTCGACTCATCGATCGAGGTTTCCAGCACTTTGCTGGCACCAACCACAGACAAGTGGGCCACCTGCAGACGCAAGCTTTCGCGCGCACGGGCCACTTCCTGTTCGATTTCGGCCTGAGCGGAGTGCTTGACGCGCTCGGCTTCTTCCTGAGCCTTGCCCTTGGCTTCTTCGATAATCTGAGTCGCCCGCTTGTTGGCAGAGCTCACCAGGCCAGCCGCTTCCTTCTTGGCCTCGCTCATGATCTTGGTGGCGCGCTCTTGCGCCAGCTCCAGATCCCGCTCCGCCCGGTCAGCCGACATCAGACCATCGGCGATTTTCTTCTGGCGTTCTTCAATGGCGCCCAACAGCGGCGGCCAAACGAACTTGGCGCAAAACCAGACGAAAATGGCGAAGGCAATGATCTGGCCGACAAAGGTTAAATTGAAATTCACGACTTTACCTCGTCTATTGTTGAGTTACGCGAATGGTGTGCCTCAATAGGCCCAAGCGTTTTTAAGCAACAGTGAAGACAAGTACCAGTGAAATACCAACACCGATAATCGGAATTGCTTCTACCAGACCGGCAATAATGAAGAACTTGGTTTGCAGAGAGGGAGCCAACTCGGGCTGACGCGCCGAAGTTTCAAGCAGCTTGCTGCCGAGGTTGGAAATACCCAGAGCAGCACCAAGCGCGGCGCCAGCCAAAATTATACCAACGGCGATGTAGATCATACGTTTTCTCCTAGACTTACGTCAGTTCAAGTTAAAGTTAAAGTTTCAGTGGTTAAAGCAAATGCAAAATTGTTAACAATCAGTGTTCATCGTGCGCCATGGCCAGGTACACAATGGTCAGTACCATAAAGATGAACGCCTGCAATACAATCACCAGGATATGGAATATCGCCCAGGCGACCTGGAGGCCCGCGGCCACCGGCAGGTACAAAAGCCCGGCGCCGAACAGGGTGGCAATCAAAAGGAAGATCACCTCACCGGCAAACATGTTACCGAACAGACGCAAGCCGAGACTGACCGGCTTGGCCAGAAGACCGACAATTTCCAGAACCAGGTTCACGGGCACCATCACCCAAGTGTTGAACGGCGTGAAAGAAAGCTCTTTGAGAAAGCCCCAGCCCTTGTTCTTGATGGAAAAACCGATCATCAAGATGAATACAAAGGTGGCCATGCCCAAGGTAATGTTCGGGTCCGCCGTCGCGGTCACTTTCTGGAACTTGACGCCCGCCAACTCAAGCGGAAAGGGAATCAGGTCGACCGGCACCAGCTTCATCAGGTTCATCATGAACACCCAGACAAAGACCGTCAGGGCAATCGGCGCGATGGCGCCGGTTCGACCGTGGAAAACATCCTTGGTGGTGTTGCCGACAAATTCGACTACCATTTCAATGGCGCCCTGAAAACGTCCGGGGGTATCGGATGAGGCTTTGCGCGCAGCGACGAAGAAAATCAGCATAGCGATGATGCCCATACCGAAGGACCACATCAGACTGTCCACATGGAACGCCATGAACCCCATGCTCGATGCCTCGGCGGCACACCCAGCAAAGCCCCACTGTGTGGTTTCGGCGATGCTGCCCGAGCAGGTTTCAGCGCCGGCGGGCAGGCGCCCGTAAGTCAGGTTTACCAAGTGGTGGGAAATATACTCGCCCGCGTTGTCGTACTCACCTGCTGCCATGATTTCAATGTGCCCTTGTGCCACGCTTCAGCGTGGGTGTGAAATTAAAATCGGTGCCGCCAGCGCGGCCAGGGTATTCAACCCGAAAACGGTCGTGACAGTGGCTGCCACAGAAAGCTCGGGCTGGGTGCGCCACAGCAACACCAGCCCGACAGAAATAATGACCCATTTGCCAAGGAGTCCGGCCGTCGTCCCCGACACATAACGCTCACTGTGTGAATCGCCAAAGGGACCGAGGCTGCGCCAGACCCAGTAACCTTGCGCCAGGATTGTTACCAGCCCCGCCCAGAAAATACCGGGCACCAATTCAGGCCGGAACACACCGCATACCATCACGGTGAGCACCCAGACCAGACACTGAATCAGGCACAGACGCCAGAGCGGAGGTCGTGGAATGGACCCGATTTGGTAAGATTTGAATACGCGCATCAGGTTGTCCACATTCCCCGGCACTTCTGCTCACGCATTCCCGGTTCTTTGCCAATTTGAGTGTCGCCTTTGGCGCCATATTGGGAGCGGGCCAGAGCCCCTAGTAAAGGCCGAGGCATTATAGGGATAATGGCGTCCCGCTTCAACCACAACCGGATTGAAAATGCCCTGAAATTGGGCGAGTTCCAGTCCCAACTTACTTGATATGGGCCAAAATACCATCCAGTTCATCCAGGTTGTTGTAGTTGATCACCAGGCGCCCCTTGCCTTTGGCGGTATGTTGAATGTTGACACCGGCTCCCAGGGTATCGGAAAGTTCTTCTTCCAGGCGGCGAATGTCCGCCGAAGGGGCGGCCGGTGTTTCCACCGACTTCTGGTGTTTCTTTTCCTGCAGGTTGCGTACCAGCATTTCGGTCTGACGCACCGAGAGGCCTTTGCCCACCACCTGACGGGCGGCGGTTTTCTGGTCGTCCGGGCCCAGCGTGAGCAGGGCGCGGGCATGGCCCATCTCCAGATCGCCGTGCTCGAGCAGGGTTTTGACCTCATCGGTCAGCGCCATCAGGCGCAGCAGATTGGTCACGGTAGTGCGGGACTTGCCCACCGCCTGGGCCACTTCGCTCTGGGTGAGCTCGAATTCATCCTGCAGGCGCTTGAGCGCCATGGCTTCTTCGATCGGGTTGAGATCTTCGCGCTGAATGTTTTCGATCAGCGCCATGGCGATCGCGGCTTCGTCGGGCACATCCCGGATCACCGCGGGTATTTTTTCCAGCCCGGCCAGCTGGGTTGCGCGCCAGCGGCGCTCACCGGCGATAATCTCGTATTTTTCGGGGCCGATCATGCGCAGGACAATCGGTTGCATCACACCCTGGGCCCGGATGGAATCGGCCAGCTCCTCGAGCGCCTCCTGATGCATGTCGCGCCGGGGCTGGTAGCGCCCGCGCTGGATCATTTCCACCGGAATATGCGCCAGCCGGCCATCGGCGAGCGCCTGTTCCACCGCTTCGGGGTTATCCGGAGTGGGAGCTTCCCCGGGTTGGGTGGTGACACCCGCCCCCAATAGGGCATCCAAGCCTTTGCCTAAGCCTTTGCGTTTTCCCGCCATTGTGTTGCCCTGTGAGCTGAATCGGTCGTACGTGGTTTGGGTTTACTGAGCGGCCGTCGGCGCCGCCGCTTTTGCGTCGTTTTCATTGCGACGGATGATTTCGCCCGCCAGTGCCAGATAGGCAATTGCCCCTTTGGATTGCCGATCGTAGGTGATTACTGGCTGGCCGTAACTGGGCGCTTCGGCCAGGCGCACATTGCGCGGAATGCAGGTGCGATAGAGTCGATCGGCAAAATGCTGCGACAGCTGGGCCGAGACCTCGTTGGTCAGGCTGTTGCGCGGGTCGTACATGGTGCGCAAAAGCCCTTCAATCTTGAGCTTGGGATTGATCAGTTCCTGGATCCGGCCAATGGTGTTCATCAGAGCCGAAAGACCTTCCAGCGCGTAATACTCGCACTGCATGGGGATAATAACGCCATCACAGGCGGTGAGGGCATTGACCGTGAGCATATTGAGCGAGGGCGGGCAGTCGATGATGATGTAGTCGTAATCGTCTTTCAGCGTCTGGATCCCGTCCCACAACAACCGCTCCTTACCCTCGAGAGAGAGCATCTCCACCTCAGCGGCGGTCAGATCGCCATTGGCCGGCAGCAGTTGGTATTGCCCCGACTCCGAGCGCTGCAGGCACTCGCGCGCACTGGCACGGCGGGTCAGAACGTCGTAGACGGTCAGCTCCAGCTCGCTCTTGTCAACGCCGCTGCCCATGGTGGCGTTGCCCTGAGGGTCCAGGTCCACCAGGAGCACGCGCTTTTTTGTGGCCACCAGAGAGGCCGCCAGGTTGACGCAGGTGGTGGTCTTGCCCACACCGCCTTTCTGGTTGGCTACCGCGTAGATTCGGGTCAATTCGTTATCCTTTTTGGCTTTCCGGAAAACTGGTTGGAAGCGGAGTATTGTGTGGCAAGCGGCGAGTCGGGACAAGTCCAGACCGCGTTTTTATCGCCCCGGGACGATCGCTTCCCCCTGCTTTAGCGCCAACTCGAGCAGGTGGCGCTCACCCTCGGTACCCGGAACCCGCAGCGGATGACTGGCCAGCAGCGCGACCCGATCCGCCACGGCGGCAAGCTCGTGCTCGGGGTAGAGGCCCTTCATCGCCATGAAAATTCCCTCGGGTGCGACCAGATGGGCGCAGCCGTCCACCATATCGGCCAGACTGGCAAACGCCCGACTGATCACCAGATCGTAGGGCACCTCTGGCGCAAACGCCTCGACCCGCCGGTTTTCAACCTGGACATTGTCGAGCCCCAGGAGGGTTTTGATGTGAAACAGAAACCGGGTTTTTTTACCGTTGCTGTCCAATAGCGTTACCTGGCAGTCGGGCAGGGCGATCGCCAGTGGAATTCCGGGCAGACCACCGCCGGTCCCGACATCAATCAGACGGCCCGGGGACCGGGCGCTCACCCGGGGCAGCACGCTCAGGCTGTCCAGCAGGTGCCGGTGCACCATGGCATCCAGATCGCGCACCGCCGAGAGGTTGTAGGCCTTGTTCCATTTGTGAAACTCCGAAAGGTAAGTAAGCATTCGCTTACTTGTATCGGCTTCCAGATCAAGTCCCATGTCGCGCAAACCGGCTTTCAGAACCGGTAGCAGGGCCGCAGTGCTGTCACTCATGAGGCGCGATCGGTCGCCCGCTGCAGCAGGCCGCGCTTCTTCAGATAAATCAGCAGCAGGGAGACCGCCGCCGGCGTCACCCCCGGTACTCTCGACGCGCGAGCGAGGGTCTGGGGCCGGGCCGTGCCCAGTTTCTGTTTTACTTCGTTCGACAGCCCCTCGACCCGATCAAAATCGAAATCCTCTGGGATCAGGGTCTGTTCGTGGGCGCGCAAACGGTCGATTTCATCCTGCTGACGACCGATATACCCGGAGTACTTGGCATCGATCTCGATCTGCTGGGCCACGCGTTCATCGCTCACCGGCTCACCCTTGAGATCGGCCACATCGGCGTAATTCAGCTGCGGGCGCTTGAGCAACTCAAACAGGCTGTACTCCCGATTCAGTTTGGTTTCGATTTTCGCTTCTACCCGCGCCGCTTCGGGCGAGCCGGCCTGCACCCAGGTGGCTTTGAGCCGCTCCCGCTCCCGGGCAATGCCTTCGCGCTGCTCACTGAACAGCCGCCATTGGTCGTCATCGATCAGTCCCATGGACCGGCCCTGTTCGGTCAGGCGCAGATCGGCATTGTCCTCGCGCAGCAGCAGGCGGTATTCCGCGCGGCTGGTGAACATCCGGTAGGGCTCCTGGGTGCCCATGGTGATCAGGTCGTCCACCAGAACGCCGATGTAGGCCTCGTCCCGGCGCGGGCACCAGGCATCTTGCTCCTGCACCCGACGGGCGGCGTTGATGCCGGCGAGCAGGCCCTGGGCACCGGCCTCTTCGTAGCCGGTGGTGCCGTTGATCTGCCCGGCAAAGTAGAGGCCGCTGATGGTCTTGGTCTCCAGGCTGTAGTTCAGGTCCTGGGGATTGAAATAATCGTATTCGATCGCGTAGCCCGGACGGGTGATATGGGCATTTTCAAAGCCCTTGATCGAGCGCACCATGTCGATCTGCACATCGAACGGCAGGCTGGTGGAAATGCCATTGGGATAGAGCTCCCGGGTGCCCAGGCCCTCGGGTTCGATAAAAATCTGATGCGAGGCCTTGTCCGCGAAGCGATGGATCTTGTCTTCGATCGAAGGGCAGTAGCGCGGACCAATGCCCTCAATCACCCCGGAATACATGGGCGAGCGGTCCAGACCGCCGCTGATGATCTCGTGGGTGCGCTCGTTGGTGTGGGTAATCCAGCAGCACATCTGCTCCGGATGCCAGTCGCGGCTGCCCCGGGCGGACATGACCGGACGCGGCTCATCGCCCCATTGCTCCTGAAGTTCGTCAAAGTTGACGCTATTGGCGTCGATTCGCGGCGGAGTGCCGGTTTTCAACCGGTCCACGCGCAGCGGCAATTCCCGCAGACGTTGCGCCAGAGCCTGGGCCGGCGGATCACCGGCACGACCACCGGCGTGATTCTGCATCCCGATGTGGATTTTGCCGCCCAAGAAGGTACCGGTGGTGAGAACCACCGTGGGCGCGAAGAATTTCAGCCCCATCTGGGTGACCACCCCTTCGATCCGGTCGCCGTTGACAATCAGATCATCGGCGCCCTGCTGGAAAATGCTCAGGTTGGGCTGATTCTCCAGCAGTTCGCGGATCGCGCTTTTGTACAGAGCCCGGTCAGCCTGGGCGCGAGTGGCCCGAACGGCGGGGCCTTTGCGCGAATTGAGTACCCGAAACTGGATGCCGGCCCGGTCCGTGGCCATTGCCATGGCGCCGCCCAGGGCATCGATTTCTTTCACCAGGTGGCTTTTGCCAATGCCGCCAATGGCCGGGTTGCACGACATCTGTCCCAGAGTATCGATGTTGTGCGTCAACAGCAGGGTACGACAACCCATACGCGCCGCCGCCAGGCAGGCTTCGGTGCCGGCGTGGCCGCCGCCAATGACGATCACGTCAAAGCGCTCGGGGTAGTTCATAGGGTCTGCCTCTGTCGGCCTGGTGGTGAATCGGGCGGGCATTATAGGGCCTTCGAAGCGTTTGTACAAAAGTTGTTCAGTTTTTGCGCATTGAATTTTTAGCGATTTTTTACGAGTTATCCAATACAAGTAAAAAGTTAAATATATATAAGGTATATAGATAAGAAGATTAATGCTGTTACTACTGATCACAACGCCATTTAGTGTGAGTAAGCCAAGAAAATTCAAATAATACAAAGACTTAGCGTTAGCACAACCGTTGGGACAAAGCGCGTTTAAACCGCTGACAAGCTGACGGTAAGCTGGTGACTGAATGGCCGGTTATACACCGATTTCTGAAAACTCGAGTTATCCCCAATTTGGTCTTCAGCTTTTACCCCCAGCGGTGCACAGGGTTATCCCCAGTAATCAGAGAAATCCACGGTGAAACAGTAAGTTATGCGCGAAACCTGTGAATTAATGTGGATATGTTCTCTAAGTGCACGATGAAAAGTGGCGTCAGTCTGTGGATAACGTTTATCCACTGCTGTGAGTAACTATTTTTTTGCGGCGCAATTGAATCGCCAGAATTTTCGGTATGTAATGACAATTCAGGCCGCAATAGCTCAGCCGGTAGAGCAACTGATTCGTAATCAGTCGGTCGGAGGTTCAATTCCTCTTTGCGGCACCAGGCTTTCATTACCGATAAAAGCTGGACAATGGGTTTTATGATCACTGAAATACTGGATTTCTGGTTTGAACAGCTCAAGCCCAGGCAGTGGTTTGAGAAGAACCCTGCGCTCGATCGGGAGCTGACCGAGCGCTTTGGCCATTGGCATCGCAAAGCCGCGGCGGGTGAGCTCTATACTTGGCGCGAGCACATTGAAGGTAGGCTGGCTGAAGTGTTGCTGCTCGATCAGTTCTCTCGCAATATTCACCGGGATAAGCCCGAAGCCTTCGCACAGGACGCCATGGCGTTGGTCCTGGCCCAGGAAGCGGTGGCCCGGGGGGTAGATGCGCACCTGCCACCAGAGCGCCGTGCCTTTCTCTATATGCCTTACATGCACAGTGAGTCGGAGGTCATTCACGAGGAGGCGGTGCGGCTGTTTGATCAGCCGGGGTTGGAACACAACCTGAAGTTTGAACTCCGGCACCGGGAGATCATCCAGCGCTTTGGTCGCTACCCGCACCGCAATGCCGTTCTGGGGCGACCTTCCACGCCTGAGGAGCTCGAGTTTTTGAAGCAGCCGGGTTCCGGGTTTTAGAGCGGCTGTTTATTTGCCGATACAGAAAGAAGAGAAGATACGGCCCAGCAGGTCGTCGGGAGTGAATTGTCCGGTAATCTCGCCCAGACAGTTCTGCGCCTCGCGCAGGTCCTCGGCCAGCAGCTCGCCGGCGGCGTGCTGATGGAGCTGCTCCCAGCCCCCTGAGAGTGCGTGACGGGCCCGCTCCAGCGCATCGAGATGACGGCGCCGGGCGGTAAACTGGCTCTCGCCGGTATCGGTGTAGCCCATCACCTGTTTGAGATGGTTTTTCAGTTCCTGCATGCCCTCGCCGGTGGTGGCGCTGATGGCCAGGCACAGGGGGTCCCTCTGGCGCTGACCGGCTGTCTCGCCGGTCAGGTCGATTTTATTGCGGATCAGGGTCAGCTTGCCCGCGTCGGGAAGCTGCTGAACGAACTCCGGCCAGAGCTCTGAGGCGTCGGTCGCTTCGGTAGTGCGACTGTCCACCAGCAGCAGAATCTGGTCGGCTTTGTGAATTTCCTGCCAGGCCCGTTCCACCCCGATTTTTTCCACCTCGTCCGGGGTTTCCCGGAGTCCCGCCGTGTCGATGATGTGCAGCGGCATCCCATCGATGTGGATATGCTCGCGCAATACATCCCGGGTGGTGCCTTCAATATGGGTGACAATGGCACTGTCCCGTCCGGACAGGGCGTTCAGCAGGCTGGATTTGCCGGCATTGGGGCGACCGGCAATGACCACCTGCATGCCGTCGCGCAGCAGGGCTCCCTGCCTGGCTTCGGCGAAGACCGCATCCAATCGTTTAATGATTCCCTGTAAATCCTGAGCCACTTTGCCGTCGCTGAGAAAGTCGATTTCCTCCTCGGGAAAATCGATGGAGGCTTCCACATAGATACGCAGTGCGATCAGTGCTTCCACCAGGGCTTCAATTTTTTCGGAGAAGGCGCCTTTGAGGGTATGCAGGGCGCTGCGTGCCGCCTGCTCGCTGGAGGCGTCAATGAGATCGGCAATGGCCTCGGCCTGGGCCAGATCGAGTTTGTCGTTGAGAAAGGCGCGCTCGGAAAATTCCCCCGGGCGGGCGAGTCGTGCCCCGGCCTGACTGATTTCCCGCAGCAGCAGATCGAGAATGATGGGACCGCCGTGACCCTGCAGCTCCAGCACATCTTCGCCGGTGTAGGAATGGGGGCCGGGAAAGAAGAGGGCGATGCCCTCATCCAGGACCTCGCCGTCCGCCTGGTGAAAGGGGAGGTAGTGTGCGTGGCGGGGGGTCAAACGCCGGCGAGTGACCTGCTCGGCGATGGGGCCCGCCTTGGGCCCCGAGACCCGCACAATGCCGACGCCACCCCGACCGGTCGCGGTGGCGATGGCGACAATGGTGTCGGAGGGCGTCAGTTCCACGATTCAGGTCTTGGTGCCTTCCCGTTCGATCTGCCGGGTAATGTAGTACTGCTGGGCGATCGAGAGGGTGTTGTTGGTCACCCAGTAGAGGACCAGCCCGGCCGGGAAGAACAGGAACAGGAAGGTGAACACAATCGGCATCAACTGCATGATCTTCGCCTGGGTCGGATCGGCCGGCGTCGGGTTGAGCTTGAACTGGATGAACATGGTCAGACCCATCATCAGGGGCAGCACATAGAAGGGATCTTTGACCGACAGATCCTGAATCCAGAGGAAAAAGGGCGCGTGGCGCAGCTCGACACTTTCCATCAGCGTCCAGTAGAGGGCGAGGAACACGGGCATCTGTACCAGAATGGGCAGACAGCCACCGAGCGGGTTCACCTTCTCCTTTTTATAGAGCTTCATCATCTCCTGGGACATCTTCTGGCGATCGTCGCCAAAGCGCTCCTTCATCTCGGCCATTTTAGGGCTGAGCTTGCGCATCTTGGCCATGGACCTATAGCTGGTGGCGCTTAGCTTGAAGAAAGCTGCTTTAATAATTATTGTCAATGCAATAATTGCAAGACCCCAGTTGTTCAGATATCCGTGTAGCCAGTCCAGGACCGAGAACAGTGGTTTGGCCAACCACCAGAGCCAACCGTAGTCCACCGTCAGGTCCAGGTAGGGTGAGATCTCTTCCAGTTTGTCCGTATCTTTGGGACCGGTGTAGAAGCGGGCGCTGATTTGACCCTGGCTTCCTGGCTCCACTCGGGTGCTCGGACTGGTGAAGCCCAAGAGGAACATATCCCGGCTGCCGAGTTGGCGCAGGTGGAAGTTGTGAGTGAGCTCCTGATCGGGGACCCAGGCGCTGGTGAAGTAGTGTTGGACCATGGCGACCCAGCCACCCTCTTTGGTGGTTTTGAAGGATTCCTCGCGCAGGTCGTCAAAGTCCAGCTTCTTGTATTTTTCCTCGTCGGTGGTGATGGCGGCACCGAGATAGGGGTTCAACGCAAAGGCCCCGCCGGGTCCTTCCCCGGCCTCGGAACTGTCGCGCTTGATCTGGCCGTAGAGGTTGGCCTCCCAGGCTGAGTCGCTCTGGTTGTCGATCAGGTACTCGATGGTCACGAGATACTCGCCGCGCTCGACGGTGAACCGCTTGGTGATGGTCACGCCATCCTGTTCCAGGGTGAGATCCACGGTCAGTTCATCCTGACCTTCACTCAGACGGTATTCACGCTGCTGTGTCTGGAAGAGGGGACGACCTTCGCTGGTGTCGGTGGCGTTGCGGCCCACCAGCCCGCTTTGAGCGGTGTAGGTCTGGCGAGTGGTCTGATTGAGCAGAACAAAAGGTTCATCCGGGGTATTGAGTTCCGCGTAGTGCTTGGGCAGGGCCGAGTAGACGATATCGCCACCGCGCGGGTCAATATGCAGAATCAGGGTATCCGTTGCGATACGTACCGGCTCCAGCGCTTCGTCATCCTGCGCGGCGGAAGTCGGCTCGCTGGTCTGCTCGCCAGGGGCAGAGGGGACTTCGTCGGCGCTACCGGACTGATTTGCGTTGGGGAGTCCATTGTCTGAGCCGTTGCCATTGGCGGACCCGTTTGCACGCTCGTCTTGAGTCTCGCTCACGGCCGCGTCTTCGAGGGCACTCTGGGTTTCCTGAAAGTCGTTGTAGCGTATGACCAGGGTGAAGACGACGGCACACATGGCCGTAATTAACAGGGTTTTTTGCCAATCCATCTTATTTGCTGCCATCAGTAGGAGGTGTGTGGTTGGTGTTCTGGGGTACCGGATCCAGCCCGCCGGAATGCCAAGGGTGGCACTTTAACAGGCGACGTAGAGTCAGGTAGCTGCCGCGCAGGAAACCGTGCCGGGCAATCGCCTCTTCGGCGTAGTGTGAACAGCTGGGGTAAAAACGACACTGATTCCCGACCCAGGGGCTGAGCAGGTAACGATAGAGCCAGATGAGTCTGAGAGCTAACCAGCGCATGATGTTTAGCCTGTCGGGGTTGTGTCGGTAGACTTTTGAGCTTTGCGGGCGATTCGCCGCCACTGGCCGTCAAGCTGATCGTGCAATTGCCGATTGTCCAGCTCATCCATCCCTTTTCGGGCCAATACAATAACATCAATTCCACCCAGAGTCGGCTGTTGATGGCGAAAGGTTTCCCGAATCAGACGCTTGAGTCGGTTGCGTCGAGTGGCCAGACGGATGTGTTTTTTGGCGATCACCAGCCCCAGGCGAGAGTGGGATTCACCATTGGGTCGGGCCAGGATCAGGAAATGCTTGTGCGATGCTCGGACAGGCGCGTCCGCAAAAACCGCCTGAAAGTCGCCAGAGGTAAGTAGCCGGTGCGATTTGGGGAACGCGTAGGAAGCCACTTAGCTCTGACAACTACAAGCGTGGAGCAAGTTCTGGCATGGATTATACCGCCAGAGCTTTGCGTCCTTTGGTACGGCGACGGGCCAATACGGCGCGGCCGTTCTTGGTGGCCATGCGAGCACGGAAACCGTGGGTGCGTTTGCGCTTCAGTACACTGGGCTGAAATGTTCTTTTCATGGAAGTAACCTGCCGTTCGAAATCCTGACAATACCCGCTCTGGGCGGGAAAAGAGGCGCGATTCTATAGAAAATCGGACGCTAAGGCAATGAATTGCTGTGAATTAACCGGGTTTTCGACGGTTTTTTATGGGAGTTTTTGGTTGTACCGGTTTATGCCGAGGTTGCGCAGAGGTTGTAAACAGGATATCCACAGGTGCAGGTCAAAAAATGATCGATAATTACGCCTCGGTCTGTGTGTAAAAAAATCCTGGAGTGTTCAGTAAGCCTTTGAATTGGCAGTGTTAATATTCTTTATTGCACTAAAAAAAGTCTTCCCCTGATGTGGATAACCGCTTTTAGAGAGAGTACACTAGCGGCCGTTTTGTGAATAATAACGCACCGGGAGGGGGGCCGTTTTGCCGGAATCTGTTTGGAAGCTTTGCGCGTCAAGTTTACAGGATGAACTGCCGTCTCAGCAGTTCAACACCTGGATTCGACCGCTGCAGATAGACCAGTCGGCAAGCCCCGGTGAGTTGCGTCTGCTCGCCCCCAACCGTTTCGTATGCGACTGGGTGAATGAAAAGTTTCTGCACCGTATACGGGAGCTGGTGGGTGATTTCCATACGGACGGCCATCTGAAGGTGGCGATCGGTATCGGACACCGACGCCAGGCGGAACGGCCTCAGACGATGGCGTCTCCCGTCACTCAGAATCAACAGACACAAACCCAGCAGGCCCAGCCTCAGACAAGTGGTTCCATCGAGCGACCGGCCGCCCCGAGGGAAGTCAGCCGGCCCCAGAGCCTGGGGCATCAACCCAACTCTTCGGCCATTAACGGCTCGGCACGCCACGAGGGGCTCGAATCGGCTTCTTCCTCTATGGGTGGGCCCTCCAACCCCATGAGCCAGAACACGGTGGAGGTGGAAGGGGCGCTCAAGCACCGCAACAACCTCAATCGTTCCTTCAGCTTTGCCAGCTTTGTCGAAGGTAAATCCAACCAGTTGGGCCTCGCCGCCGCGCGACAAGTAGCGGAGAACCCCGGTGGTTCCTACAACCCCCTGTTCATCTATGGTGGCGTCGGTCTGGGTAAAACGCACCTGATGCAGGCGGTGGGTAACGCCCTGGTGGACCGCAACCCCAACGCCAAGGTCATCTATCTGCATTCTGAGCGGTTTGTGGCGGATATGGTCAAGGCGCTGCAGCTCAATGCGATCAACGATTTCAAGCGCTACTACCGGTCGGTGGACGCACTGCTGATTGACGACATCCAGTTTTTTGCCGGCAAGGAGCGCTCCCAGGAGGAGTTTTTCCACACCTTCAATTCGCTGCTTGAAGGGGGCCAGCAGATTATTCTGACCTGCGACCGCTATCCCAAGGAGATCAATGGCCTGGAGGAGCGCCTCAAATCCCGTTTCGGATGGGGCCTGACGGTGGCGGTCGAGCCGCCGGAGCTGGAAACCCGGGTGGCCATCCTGATGAAGAAGGCCGAGCAGGTGGGCGTGGAAGTGCCCCACGAGGCGGCGTTTTTCATTGCCCAACGAATCCGCTCCAACGTGCGGGAACTGGAGGGCGCGCTGAAGCGGGTGATCGCCAATGCCCAGTTCACCGGGCGGGCCATCGATGTGGACCTGGTGCGCGAAGCCCTGAAGGACCTGCTGGCCTTGCAGGACAAGCAGGTAGGCATAGATAATATCCAGCGGGTGGTGGGCGAGTACTACAAAATCAAGCTTAACGACCTCCTGTCCAAGCGTCGCAGTCGCTCTGTGGCGCGCCCCCGGCAGGTAGCGATGGCACTGGCGAAAGAGCTCACCAACCACAGTCTGCCCGAGATCGGGGAGGCCTTTGGCGGTCGGGACCACACCACCGTGTTGCATGCCTGTCGCAAGATCAAGCAAATGCAGGAAGAAGACGCCGATATCCGTGAGGATATGAAAAATCTGTTGCGTTCACTGACAAGCTAGATTGCTCTGGATCCTGGCCTTTGAGTCAGACAGTGAACCGAGACAGGGACCGGGGAACCCGGTGCCTTAACGTTAGGACACAGCCAAGAGACCCCAAACATGAAATTTGTCGTTTCCCGCGAGGCCCTGTTAAAGCCGCTCCAGCTGGTTGGTGGCGTTGTTGAACGGCGTCAGACCTTACCCGTACTGTCGAACGTGCTGATGGCGGTAGAGGGCGACCAGCTGTCGCTGACCGGTACCGATCTGGAAGTGGAGATCGTCGCCCGGGTGGCGCTGTCAGAGCCCGCCGAGGCGGGGGAGGTCACCGTTCCCGCACGCAAGCTGGTGGACATCTGCCGCTCCCTGCCCGAGGGCTCGGTGATCGAGTTCACCCAGGACGAGCAGAAAATGGTGGTCAAGAGCGGCCGCAGTCGCTTCAGTCTGTCCACCCTGCCGGCCAGCGACTTCCCCAATGTGGAAGACGGCCCCAGCGATCTGCAGTTCGCCTGCGCGCAGAAAGAGATCAAGCGCCTGATTGAGCGCACAGCTTTTGCCATGGCGCAGCAGGATGTCCGCTATTACCTCAATGGCATGCTCTGGGAGGTGAAGCAGGATCAGCTGCGCTCGGTGGCGACCGATGGGCACCGCATGGCGATGTGCACCCGTCCGGTGACAGTGGCGGTAGAAGACACGGTACAGGCTATTCTGCCGCGCAAAGGGGTGCTGGAGCTGTCCCGTCTGGTGGATGATATCGACGCTACGGTTGATGTCACCCTGAGTGCGAACCATATTCGGGTGGCCACGGGCGACTATACGTTCACCTCCAAGCTGGTGGATGGCAAGTTCCCCGATTACGAGCGCGTATTGCCCCGTGGCGGCGACAAAGTGGTATTCGGACCGCGCAACGAGCTCAAGCAGGCCTTTGGTCGGACCGCGATCCTCTCCAATGAGAAGTATCGGGGCGTCCGCCTCTTGTTGGACGATGGCACCATGACCATCGTCGCCAACAACCCCGAGCAGGAGGAGGCCGAAGAGCAGGTGGCGGTGGATTACGCCGGCGACTCCCTGGAGATGGGCTTCAACGTCAGTTACCTCCAGGATGTGGCCAATGTCATCTCGGCCGATCACGTCAAAATCACCCTGTCCGACTCCAACAGCAGTGCGTTGCTGGAAGAGCCGGAAGACGGCGACTCCCTCTACGTTGTTATGCCGATGCGCCTCTAATCGGGGCGCACCGGCGCTTCCATGACCTTAAGTCGACTCAGTATTCAGCACCTGCGCAATCTGGAGTCGGTCGATCTCAGGCCGTCTCCGCGCATCAACCTCCTATACGGCGAAAATGGCTCGGGCAAAACCAGTGTCCTGGAAGCCATTCATGCCCTGGCCATGGGCCGTTCCTTCCGCAGCCATAAACACAAACCCCTGATACAGCACGAACGGGAAGGCTTTACGGTATTCGCACGCGTTGTCTCGGATGAGCGTGAGATACCCCTGGGCCTGTACCGAAGTCGGGCAGGGGAAGCCAGCTTCAAAGCCGACGGGCAGGTTGTGTCCTCCGTGGCCGCTCTGGCCAGCCTGCTGCCCATCCAGGTCATCAACTCCCAGACCTTTCTGTTATTGGAGGGCAGCCCCAAGATTCGGCGTCAGTTCATGGACTGGTTGGTGTTCCACGTGGAACCTGACTTTTTTCCGACCTGGAAGGCGTCACAGCGCTGCCTGAAACACCGCAACAGCCTGCTGCGACGTGATAGAATAGAACCCTCGGAGTTGGCTGTCTGGGACCGCGAGCTGGCTTCTCTGGCCGAACGGATGCATCAGTACCGGAGTGCCAGCATAGAACGATTCGAAACCGTGTTCCTGGAGCTGCTCGACTCCTTTATAAGAATCCCGGGGGTCTCGCTTTCCTACCAACGTGGCTGGGACAAAACCCGGACTTACAGTGAGGTGCTGGAAGGCGGTTTCGAACGAGACCGGCAAATGGGGTACACCCATTCCGGCAGCCACCGGGCTGATCTCAGATTGACAGTTCATGGTACCGCCGCCGCCGATGTGCTCTCCAGAGGGCAACAAAAGCTGGTGGTGTGCGCACTGAAGATCGCCCAAGGGTACATATTTTCCCAGTTGACCGGCCGACAGTGTGTCTATCTGGTGGACGATCTGCCGGCGGAACTGGACAGCGATCACCGAGCCAAGTTGGTGGAGTGGTTGGATCGATTGAACACCCAGGTCTTTATTACCGGGGTAGAAAAGGAACCGCTTCTGGCGGATTGGCGCAGCCGTCCCCAGGTCCACAGTCAGGTGTTCCACGTGGAACACGGGGGCGTCACGCCAGTGTCCTGAGCGAATGTCTCGCGACAGGCACCACAGAATAGTAGCGAAATCGGAGCTAGTTATGGCAGAAGAACAGAATTACGACTCGTCCAGTATTAAAGTCCTGAAGGGACTGGATGCCGTCCGGAAGCGGCCCGGCATGTACATTGGCGACACCGACGATGGCTCGGGCCTGCACCATATGGTGTTCGAGATCGTCGATAACTCCATTGACGAGTCGCTGGCGGGCCACTGCTCCGAAATCCGCGTGACTATCCACCCCGATGAAACCATCTCCGTCTCTGACAACGGCCGCGGCATCCCCACGGAAATGCACGAAGAGGGCGTTTCCGCCGCCGAAGTGATCATGACCGTGCTGCACGCCGGCGGTAAGTTTGATGACAACACCTACAAGGTCTCTGGTGGCCTTCACGGTGTGGGCATCTCTGTGGTCAACGCCCTGTCGGAAACCCTTAAACTCACCATCCGCCGCAACGGCCAGGTGTTTGAGCAGACCTACAGCCACGGCGTCCCTCAGGAACCCCTGAAAGTGGTGGGAGACACCTCCGCGACCGGTACCGAGATCCAGTTCAAGCCCTCGTCCGAGACCTTCACCAATATTGAATACCACTACGAAATTCTGGCCAAGCGCCTGCGGGAGCTGTCGTTCCTGAACTCGGGCGTGCGCATTGTGCTCAAAGACGAGCGCTCCGCGAAGGAAGAGGTGTACGAATACGAAGGCGGTCTGAGAGCCTTTGTCGAGCACCTCAACACCAACAAGACGCCGATCAACCAGACCGTGCATATCGTCTCGGCCGAGCGGGAAGACGGAATCGGTGTGGAGATCGCCCTGCAGTGGAACGACTCCTTCCAGGAAAACCTCTTCTGCTACACCAACAATATTCCCCAGCGCGACGGCGGCACACACTTGGCGGGCTTCCGCGCGGCTTTGACCCGTACTCTGAACAGCTACATTGAGCGGGAAGGGATTGCCGCCAAGGCCAAGGTCAGCACCACCGGCGACGACGCCCGGGAAGGCCTGACAGCGATCATCTCTGTGAAAGTGCCGGATCCCAAGTTCTCTTCCCAGACCAAAGACAAACTGGTGTCCTCCGAGGTGAAAACCGCGGTAGAGCAGGAGATGAACCAGATCTTTGCCGACTATCTGCTGGAAAACCCCAACGAAGCCAAGATCATTGTCAGCAAAATGATCGATGCTGCGCGGGCGCGCGAAGCGGCCCGCAAGGCCCGGGACATGACCCGGCGCAAGGGCGCTCTGGACATCGCCGGTCTGCCCGGCAAACTGGCCGACTGCCAGGAAAAAGACCCGGCGCTGTCAGAAGTATACCTGGTGGAGGGTGACTCCGCTGGCGGCTCGGCCAAACAGGGCCGGGCGCGTAAAACCCAGGCGATTCTGCCCCTCAAGGGCAAGATTCTGAACGTGGAAAAGGCCCGCTTTGACAAGATGCTCTCCAGCGTCGAGGTCGGCACCCTGATCACCGCTCTGGGCTGCGGTATCGGCAAGGAAGAATTCAACCCGGAAAAGCTGCGCTATCACCGCATCATCATCATGACGGACGCCGACGTGGATGGCTCTCACATCCGCACCCTGCTGCTGACCTTCTTCTTCCGGCAGATGCGCGAGCTGATCGAGCGTGGTCACGTCTATATTGCCCAGCCACCGCTGTACAAAATCAGCAAAGGCAAGCAGGAGCAGTACCTCAAGGACGAAGCGGCCCTGACCGCCTTCCTGACCCAGTCCGCCCTGGAAGGCGCCAGCCTCCACGTCCACGCCGATGCGCCCGGTATCGCCGGTGAAGCGCTGGAGAAGCTGGTGTACGAGTATCGCTCGGTCATGGAGACCATCGAGCGGCTCTCGCGCCTCTATCCGGAAGATATTCTGGAGCAGATGATCTACCTGCCGTCCTTGCGGCCCGAGCACCTGGCGGACCAGGGCCACATGCAGCAGTGGTGTGATCAGTTGCTGGCGCGCCTGAGCCTGGAAAGCCGGGATGGCAGCCAGCGCTACGAGATCACCGTGCGCGAAGACACCGAGCGGCACCTGTTCATGCCCCAGATCGAAATCATCGCCCACGGCCTGTCCAA
Organism: Marinimicrobium sp. C2-29; assembly: GCF_038419845.1. Taxonomy (NCBI): domain Bacteria; kingdom Pseudomonadati; phylum Pseudomonadota; class Gammaproteobacteria; order Cellvibrionales; family Cellvibrionaceae; genus Marinimicrobium; species Marinimicrobium sp. C2-29. The sequence continues at coordinate 280,524 of NZ_JBCAQT010000002.1, read as the reverse complement.
GCACTATCCGTTCAACCACGACTTCTTCCAGTCCGGCGAGTACAAGGCCATACTGGCGCTGGGCGAGAAGCTGGTGACCCTGATAGAGGAGGGCGCCTACGTCAAGCGCGGTGAAAAGACCCAACCGGTGACCAGCTTCGACCAGGCGCTGGAATGGCTGATGAAAGAATCGCGCAAGGGTTACAACATCCAGCGCTACAAGGGTCTGGGGGAGATGAACCCGGAGCAGCTGTGGGACACCACCATGAATCCGGAAACCCGTCGAATGCTGCGCGTCAACGTCCAGGATGCCATCGCCGCCGATCAGATCTTCACCACCCTCATGGGCGATCATGTGGAACCCCGGCGCGATTTCATTGAAACCAACGCCCTGGCCGTCGCCAACCTGGATGTCTGATGACGACTGTGAATAACACCATAACCTGGCGAATTCCATACCATAACCTGACAACACTCAGTTATGGTATGGAATTCAATATTTATAGTAAAATCAACGTGTTACAGTAAGTTAGGGTGTTTCGAGCAAGTTACATTTACCAGCCGAACGGTTATTAAGTCCGTGTAGTAGCGCATTGTTGTCCTGCCAAATAAGTTGACAACTATTCACCAAGCTGGCGTTTAAATCCTCACTTACACCTGAAAATTCTCTGGGATGTGGCGATCACCAGGATCAATTAACCAGTAAAGCCGTTTACTGTCCTGCGTCCTCAGAAAGCTCATGGCTAAATGGACGAGTGCGCCACTGAATAAGCCATGCTACGCTTATGCCCATGTGCTCCGGAAGAAATAACTAAGCCTAAGCGATGCAGTGGTGCTCATTTGGACGCTCTTAAACTCGTTCCCTCACACGCTGCTTTAGAGACCATGTTAAAACTAAAAACATCACCATACATCGCCAACCCTAATCGGCTGGCTGATCTAATCGCTGCCATTCAAGTGCTTGGCACCTATCGCTTTGCAAGCCGCGACATAGAAAAATGGGAGAAACGGCTAGGCCGCACGCCGGTATCGGCGCCAAATTGGGAAACTGTCTTTAAACAGCATCCGGAATTTTTTACAACGCAAAGAGAGAGTATCTCAGTGGTCTGGCGTCGCAGTCGCGAACGCAACTACGATACACACTCTCGAAACTTGCTCTCTCGTGAAGAAGCAATGCGGCTCACTGAAGATGAGAAGGAAACTGGAAAGAAACGATTATCACGACCTCCGTTAGCTCCATCTGAAGTTACCAAGCTGGTGGAAATCGCAATCAGCCTCCATGAGCGGGAGATCAAGCATGCACAAGAGCGGCGCTGGTGGATTACCGCTGTGGTTGCTGTAGTGAGCTTGATAACCGCGGTGGCAGGTAAGTGATTAACTCAAACACGCTTTGGCAGTTCGCGCTTGTCGACGCTGTATCCATGTTTTGCCGCTGTATGAACAGTTTTCTCCTATACAAAAATGATGCTCGCCAAGGGGTCGAAACGATAGCTGTGGCGTGATGGATAAGGTAACAAACAGACGTGATTCGTAATGTCATAGAAAGGAGCAACTTAGTTGGAAGAATTTGTAGATTGGATAATTTATAACAAGCAATGGCTGTTCTCCGGAGCTGGTTTAATGGTCCTCGCCTGGATTGGACGTATTGTCTTTAAGAAAAAGTACGCTTCGTCCACTCAGACCATCCGCTCTGGTGATCGATCAACAAACGTTCAGGCGGGACGAGACGTTAGTATCGGTAGAGAGAAGACTGAAAACGATGCTGAAAACTAGGAAACAGTCGATTGTCTCCGGAGATGAGTCGAAAAATCTTATAGCCGGCCGAGACATCCATTTCTATGAGGGAAATATTCCGACTGAGCTTGTCGATCAAAAAATAGAAGAGGAAGTTGAGAGGCTAAGGAAATCAAGATTCTTCCTAGAGTTCGATAGGGCCAGGTCAGCGCATAGACTAGGGGGGCGCCTTGAGGAAGGCGACCTTTCGGGGGGCTCGGGGGACGTAAAGGCGTGGGCTTTGGCATGGTGCGCCAGGATACTATCTCGTACAGATGACCTTGAACGGGCGGAAGAGCTTCTGGAACTTTCGAAAACGCTCGGAGACTATCCGGAATCGAAAATCGCAGAAGCATTTGTGATTTCCGAAAAAAAAGGCAAAACAGCAGCGATTAAAGCGCTTTCAGGTATCGACTCCGACGCATCTTGTTCTGCGAGATTGATGCTTGTTACGCATCATGATGGCTCCGAAGGCGCTCTAAGTTGGATGAACGACGCTGGTTATGTAGCCGGAAATCTGGATTCAGATGGAAAGGGTTTTCTCCTGAACCTTCAGCTTGAACTTGCGCGTTGGAATGAAGTCGCGCAAACGCTCAATGCGATTTCCGAATCGGACTTTAAGAGAAGCCCCTTCCTTTATCACTTGGCCGCTTTGGCAACTTTAATTCCTGCCATCCCGAAGGAATATCGATCTACTGTATTGAGCCAAGTTCCCTTTGACGCGCAGCGATTTCCCCTTGCTTCCGATACGTCTTCCATGGAGGCTCGGCGCCTCTCTTTCAAACGCTTTATCGATGCAATTGAAGTCGCACAGCAGTTAAAGAGTCCGCGCATTGCGAAAACAGACGACGATTACGCTCTTTGGCTCCAACTGCGAGACCCAGATATGGCCTTAGAGGGCAAGCGCAGGCTCGAAAGCAAGCTCCGGGACCCTGACACCAGATTGGGAGTTGTGCACTATGCACTCCAGTTTGGTATCAAACTGGACTTAGATACGGTCGAACGCGATATCGATCGTAGCATAGCTATTAGCGGTGGAATGACTATAGAAGCAGCCAACGCCCGCTTCGCTCTTGCGTTTGCGAAGCCCTCGGCGAAAGAGGCGGCAAATTATATAGCACGTCACCAAAATCAGATTACCGAGCACATCGCCCCAAAGTTGGTGCAATTTCGCCTAATCGAGTTGTTCGCACGCGCGGGATCGACTGGCAAGGCGAAAGCGATTCTAAGCGATCTTATTGAAATGGGAATTCTTTCTGAAGAAGAAAGGACTTTCCAGCGACTAATTGCGGAAGCCGAAGGAAATAATCCAGTTGAGTCTCGCAAGATGCAATACCAAGAGACAGGTTCGCTTGACGATCTTATCAACCTTGTCGATGAACTGGAAAATAATAAGCAATGGGACGATCTCTGCGACTATGGCAAACGCCTTTTTGAAGAGACGCGATCCCTGAAGGATGCGGAGCGTCTAGTGAATGCATTAAACATAATGCAAAGGTCAGAAACCGTGATGGCTTTCTTGCAGGAACACTCTGATTGGTTACTGCAGTCCAAACACCTCCGCATGTCTTACGCTTGGGCGTTATACCATGAGGGGGCTTTTCTTGAATCACGGGCGGCACTGGAGGAACTAAGTGATGAAGCAGGAGGCCCGAATTATCACGCGCTAAAGGTAAACCTGGGCATCGCAACAGGAGACTGGGCTTCTCTTAACGCCGAAATAAGCTCAGAATATGATAAAAAGGAAGAGAAGAGTGCACAGGAGCTAGTTGGCGCTGCGCAACTAGCTCTTCATTTGGGGTCACCTCTTGCAAAGAATCTACTCTTTGCGGCAGCGGCGAAGGGCGAAAACGACTCTTCCATACTGGCCGCCGCATATTTCATCGCAACACGTGCAGGGTGGGAGGACGCTCCTGAGGTTTTCCAATGGCTCGAAAAGGCTGCGGAACTATCTGGAGAAGATGGCCCGCTTCGAAGAATGAGCCTAAAGGACATACTCGATCAAAAACCCGAATGGGATCGTCGCGAGTCAGAAATGTTGCGCTTTCTGGAACAAGGCCGAACTCCAATTTTTCTTGCCGCCCAGTCGCTGAATCGGACTCTAATCGACCTTACGACATTCCAAGCATTAGTCAATCTATCCGAGACTGACCCTAGGCGGAAAGGCGCAATCTCTTCTTACAGTGGTAAGCGCCTACCCATAAAACTAGATTTTCAAGGAAAGGCGGTTGCTTTGGATGCAACCGCGTTGCTCACTTTGAGCTTCCTGAACATACTTGATGTTGCGTTAGACGCCTTCAAAACTGTTTATATCCCTCATTCAACCCTTGGATGGCTATTTGAAGAACGTCAGAAAGTAGCGTTCCATCAACCGAGTGTTATAGCGAATGCACACAAAGTTCGGGATTTACTGGCGACGGAGTTACTGGACAAGTTCAGTCCTAGTACCGCTACGAATAGCGAACTTTCTGCTCAGGTTGGCGATGAATTAGCAGCATTGATAGCCGACGCGGAAAAGAGACGGGATAATGACGATTCTCAACATATTGTTGTTCGATCAGCTCCAGTACATCGGCTTTCAAGCCTGATGGAGGAAGAGGCTGACCTTTCTGCACACACGTCGGTCCTGAGCAGTTGCCTCTCTGTGGTGGACAAGCTCAGACAAAAAGGTCATATCACAGCTGAGGAGCAAAAAAGGGCTCACGCCTATCTGCAATTACACGAGAAACCCTGGCCTAACCAGCCCCCCATAACCGATGGGGCGACTCTTTATCTTGATGATCTCGCCATCACATACTTGCTACACCTAGGCATGCTCGGAAAGCTAAAAGCAGCAGGTTTTAAAGCTTTGGCATCACCAAAAGCGATTTCTGAAACAAATGCTCTTATTTCTTACGAACAAGTTTCCGAAGAAGTTAAGGCTATCATTGAGCGCATACGGGCATCATTAAACTCCCGAATTGAGGCCGGAAAAGTAAGGGTTAGCCGTAGACGCAACTTCAACGAATTTGAAGAGAATTCCATCCCTGACCACCCATCAGTCGGCATTCTCGCGCTGACAACCCAATGCGACATTGCGGTTCTCGATGATAGATTTCTAAATCGGCATTCGAACATCGAAAGTGACGGTGCGCAGATACCAGTATTCTCCACCCTAGATTTGCTTGATGCCTTGCTAGCAGCCGGCGTTTTGTCAGAAGACAACCATTTGGAGCATCGGACGAGGCTTCGCCGGGCTGGCTATTTCTTCGTTCCACTCAATGCAGATGAACTTGAGAAGTGTTTGAGGGAATCACCCGTTGATGAAGGCAATGTGATTGAAAATGCAGAGCTAAAGGCCATTCGAGAGTACGTCCTCTGTGTCAGGATGAGCAACTGGTTGCAACTTACCGAAGAGGCGCCCTGGCTGGACGGAACGCTGAACGCTTTTGTTCGTGTTCTTAAAAACCTGTGGGTGGAAGGGGCCGAAGTTGAAGATATTACCGCGCGATCAAATTGGATCGTGGATCAGATTGATGTTCGAGGGTGGGTACACCGCCTTGTACCGGAGGCCGCTGAAAACGTCGTTCGGGTCGAACGTGCGGCACATATCCTCTTGTTGCTAACGCCGCCCACGGGTGCCCCAAGAAGTATTGTTAATGCTTATTGGAAGTGGTTGGAAGTAAGAGTTCTGCGCCCTTTAGAGGAACAGTTCCCCGAGGTGTACGAATGGATAGTCGACTGGTACAAGAAAGAATTGCCGAGATGGCTGAATACTGGCTTTCAGGGGAGGCCAGCTCGTGATTAAAAAACTCAACGAAAGAATAGCAATGGCAAATTCCGCGCTGGGGATTGTACCGCCACTCATACGCGCGAGTTTGTCCAAGGACCGGCCCTTCAAGGAAGAACACTGCTTGAAAGCCGAAGCTATGATTACCTTCGAACCGAGCGGCGTCTGTGTTCATCGGTCGGAGTTTTTCGACGCTATTCATACTATTCTCGCCGAAAAAGTCCCAGCCAAACTAATTGACAAAGAAGATCGGACATGGAATCTCACTAATGAGGCCAAGGACAATAAATTTCCTAAACTTGTCCTTTCATCCAATCAACAACGAATAGATCTTCCTGACTATTCTGTTCTTTCCAATGATGCCTCTACACGTATTCGTTTTCTAGACCAATCCGCTTCAGATGTAAACCTTCCACCCACTGCTCAAGAAGAATGGAGGAGCATTCTGAAAGAGCGTGCGCTGGAAGAAAACGAAGTTGATGATTTCTACTGTGATTTATCCGATACGCAGGTCCATGTGGAGCGAACTATAATAAAGGGGATCGAGGCAGGCGAATGCACTATCTCGTCTCTAGTTCCTAATTCTAGACGGTTTTTTGAAAGACTCGTTGGTGCTTATGACGGTAGCGCTTCGATCCAGGATTATGCTGACGGAAGAGGTCGAGAAATTTTTGAGCAATTGGCAGAGTGGCGGCCCTACGAGGGCTTCCTGTTCAGCCTATTACTTTCTTCTCACGCGGCAATGACCTCTATAATCAACGTCGATCACCTCGATCATGAGGACTTGAAGAAAGCGTTCGAACTTCTGATCAACTGCGGCGATCCACTCTCTCGGTTAGGAGCGCTCGAAGTAGGTCTGCACATTCTTCCTGATAGACCGGAAGTGGAGAGTTTCCTCCTTCGGCTGATATATCTAATGCGAGACGATGACGTGGAAAGCGATGCCAGTGAATTTAGGCTATTCTCGGCTTTGTTCGTTTTGGTCGACGGAGAACTGGCAAGAACACGCATTATGGCCGGAGAACCGCCGTTTTATAGAAGGCTGGCATCATTAGCTCAAGCAGCTTTGATTCATCGACAGCTTGTCCAATACGGTATTGATTACCAACGGTTTTCCGAATGGGCAGTAAGTAGTCGAGTAGAGAACTTCTATATGCAGACACTTGCGGATTTGCGAGTTGAGCCGCGATGGGAACCGGATCTAGTCGCCGCGCCCCAAATGCAAGAGGAATTCTTTGGCCGCATCATAAATGAAGTGAACAATTTTCAAGCAAATATCGGAGAGGGAGAGCTGAAACATACCGTCTTCGGTGACGGAGAGCAGAGTCTTATTAATCTATGCGAGTTTCCTCGTCCGTACTACCCAGGGCCTCTTGAAGGTGCTGAAAATAGTCCTAATTTTGTGCCTGAAGACATTGGCCGTATTATCGAAAAAAAACTTAACGGCGACGAAATGGAGGCAGTCTCTTTCATAGCCCTCTGCAACTCCGCGATGATCTACAGGGTTACACCCGATCATGCGGAGCTGGCAGCAAAGGCCCTTAGGCTGGCCAACTACACGCTCGCTAACTTGGAGGATAAATTCCAACTCGTCGACATTTTGAATGGCCTGGCCACAGTCGCAGCTGTAGCTCGAGCGCCGGCTTTGGCTGACGAACTCCGTATTCTTGTACGCCGTTATCGCCGTGACGCCGAATATGGCTTCTCAATAGAAGTTGCTACGCGAATATGCCTTGTCGCTTCTGCTAGTCGCCAAGACATGATGGAATGGCGACAATTCACGGGCGACTGGTTGACCGAGCTTGCTTTTAGTGAGTTGGAAGGAGATGAGTTTGAGGTCCTCCATTCAAATTTATTGACACTAATGCATTCTGTCCCTGAATTGTGGATTTCATGTGCTAGGGCAGATGCGGCGCTGAAGGCAATACGTTTCCGTTGATATAATTGTGAAGAGGCTTTTGGCAGTTTGGCGCTGTTGAATTAGATTTCCTAGGCCAGCCAACAAAGTCGTTTCCTACTGGTTTACAAATACCACGCTGAAAGGTGTTTCTTGTGGAGGAAGGCAACGTGAAAAGCGGGACTAAAACTTTCTTGAGTTGCCCGTGTATCCCTCATGGGCTATCCAAATTTTAAATGGAATGGACTTAAACGATGATGAGCTTCACGGAGCGCTTTATCACTCTGAGACGAATGACGTAGTGAAAAAAATGCAAGAAGAACAGGGGAAACTTCCAAAAGGTATGACGCAGTGGGGGCCATGGAAGCGTTGGCGTCGATACCGGAATATTAGAAACGACGATCTGAGCTTCTTGCGTGATCAGGATTCGGAAGAGAATGCCCGTGGACGGCTCCCTGAGGATGAGAGCGTGGCGTTACCCGCAGTATGGGTAGCTGAACTATATACGCCATCGACTGTAAATAGCTTACTTAAAGGGGTCCGGAATTTAAACTGGGAGCATGGAAAAACACGTAGTGACAGCCTTGAGAAATGGATGAACGAAATTCGAGAAGGCCGCCAAGCCGGATGGAAGAGCCTTGGGGTGGTGTCACCAGCAGAAGCTGCCCACTTTATGAGCGAGCGCACTGCCTCTTTGCCGCCTGGGGCTCGGGCTGCTTTGCCGATTTTGATGTCAATTACGCCGAGTATCACTGCGTTGATAATAGGTTTTATATTCGATGACCATGTTTCATCTTCGTTGGAATCTTCCTTGCGTGCGGAATTTGAGACAATAACACGCAAAGACCCTCTATTTCGCTCTTGGCATGTTATTCGATATGTTTTGACGGGTTGTTCAGATCGCCTTGGCCATAGCATATACTCTCCAGATCTACTCCGCAGGGATGCAGTGAAAGCGCGCCTGAATGAAGTTGAGGGCACCTGTGTAGAGTGGGTTCAAAAAAATCTTCCCGGCACGTTTTCCTCGTGGCCTGGTTCACGAAATCCTACAGCGGTCCTTCTGCTCACGGACAAAATCAAGCCCATGTCAGAGAAGGCGCGTTCCGTAAGGGCACTCGAAGGGCTTGCATTAGATCGTGATTACGATGCTTGGGAGTCTGATGAGTGGCCTGATGCAAAGCTTGCGTTTCCACGGGGCTGGGGGGATGAAAGTCGCAGGCTCACCTTTGCTTGCCGCAGATCAGATGCGGTCCCGAAGAAGCCTTACTACCACGATCCGGAGTCAAACTGGACAATTGCGCAACGGGCTGATAGTTTAATTCGAGGGTTTATTTCGCGCTGGGCGATTACATGCTTGCTAGACACTTACCATGAGATGCTGTCCGCTTGGCGCGATCAAATAGCACGGGAAGGAGGTTACCGGACCGTGCGTGACCTCAAGGACTTTCGCGCACTAGCGCGAACCACTCTGTACGATATAGGAATATGTACAGAGGAAATCGTTGAATTTTCTCAGAAGAAAGCAGGGTACCGGTTTAACGTAATCGAATTCTCGCGTGTGCGATATACACCAGAAAATAGGCGTGATCTAGTTGCTAACTTGCGTTCCTCCCAAAAAAGCCGTGCGAGGCAAGTTCAGCGAGAGGCCTCCCTTCTTCAGTCAACCTTATCTACTAGCAATCAGCTCTCGCAAACAATTTCAAGCATACGCATACAACGTGTCGTAGTGGGCCTTTCAATTGTCTCGATTGGGTTGGCAATTTGGATTGGATTCATCACGCTAAACGCAACATAAATAATAAAGCAGTTTATCGTGTTTCCTGTCGACACACTTCCTATCAACGCGTGGAGACGACGACTGCCTAGATTTAACTGACCAAATCCCTGTTGTCGGCGGCTTAGAGCAGTTCTATCAAAAACTAGTTGTTGAAATTTTGTCACCTAGTCTGTACAGCTCCTGTCACAAATCGTGCAGAAGAATAATCCTCAAGCCCCGGTGATGATACACCAAGTTTTCCCCTGAATGCGGCTCCTGGAATGCGCTCTAGAGGCCTTCAAGGATTCGGTGCCGGCCACTGGCCGGGAGAATCAAAGCAAGACTGGTGCAGTGGGTAGCGAGAAAAGCTCTCCATGCCTCTGCTTGAGAATGAGGAAACTGGTCGGCAGTTTGCACTACTGATTTTGCGGATGCTCTTGGCTCCAAGTGATACATGGACCGCAAGGGCGAGCAAGCCTTAAGTGGAGCTCGTTGTAGGGGGGCTTTTGATTTCTGATCGAAGCTTCCCCCGTTACTTGCTCTGTCCCCGCTCATCAATGGGTTGGATACCAAGCTCGTCAAACACACGCTTGTATGCCTTTTCCACAGCGGCCGGGGACTTTCCAACAATTTCCGCTATGTCGTCGTAACTTTTTCCCTCGTATCTGAATTTAACAAGCTCAATTTTGCTGGGCGCCAACCCTCTCTTGGAAAGGTAGCGAAGAGCCTCTTCGATAGTGGGGAGATCAGCTTCTTGGCGTGACTGCCCGTATATCTGATGACTTGAGGAATTTCTTATTACCTCTTCCCAGAAAGTGGCCTCGTCAGAATCCATATCTACAGATGAACCAAACTGTTGCCCTGCCCGGGGATAGACGCGTGCTCTCGAACCTATACCCTTCTTTTCCTTGCCTTTACGATCACTACTGCCCTGCTCAGAGGAAGGCTTACTCGTATCAGCCTTGGAATCTTCCGAAATCCGGGAGTCTCGCCACCGTATGGCACGCGTCAGACAGTAGCGCTTGGCCCGCCACATCACAATTTTCTTGATATCCAATAGTTCTGGAACACGACTCTCCCCAGAAAACTTCTCCAAGCTGCCGAACTGTCCATTTTGAAGCTCTTCTAACATCTTCATCACGATTTCTGACTGAGCATCTTCCGCGATACAGCGACATTCCGTGGATTCGTTGATGTAGGGCCGCAAGATGTTCCTCACCATTCCAACCAGGGAATCGAAAAAGTCTGCGTCTGTTATCAGGGATGTCAGGTGGTACTTGGTAGTTGAGATGAACTGATCCTGGGCTAAAGGCATTAAAACTGTCTCTTAAAATGATCCGCATCTTCTGTGCTTGTGCGAGTGGCAAAGCGAACAACGATCCTGAAGTGCAGTTGGTTAATTTTCACCCAATAACGAAAAAAACAATAAATTTGAAATTATTTGTCGGGTTGAGGGCGACTCGCTAGTTATGTGTATAGGCAATGAGAATACCGGCCTAAAAAACTAGGGGGCAATGGTGAACGTGATGATCCCAACGATCAAGAGTAAATCTGGAGTATACGATTTAATAATAGATTATCTATTTTTAATAACAAAAAGTTTGCATTTGCCTTAGAAATGGGCTATTAGTAAAAGATTGATCGTTTTTTAATCAAGTTAAACAAGGAGAGTACAGATGATTTAAGAGACAACAAAAAACCTGCTGGCAGGAATTGGTCTTTTGAAGGGACGAGACTCAAAGGCGAGCTTCAGTATCCCTTCGAAAAGCCAAAATATCAATATTTATCAATAGTTTAGCTGAGATTTTCTGAATTTCTCGGCACAGGGGGACTTTGTCTTCCGGTTTTATCTGGGACACGTGGAGCAACAATATGGCTATCCGAAATGTTTTGAGTCGTTCTCGACTAACCAACCGACACCTGATCAGGACCCCGAAGAGCACTAAGCCGGTGGCCTGTGAATCAACGCTGGAGAGAAATGTGGCCTTATGGATAGATTTCTCGTCCTGCGTTGCCTGCTATGAGGAGCAGCCCGCGGTTATCCATTTTGAGGTTGACGGCACTCCCGCCCGCACGATTCCGGATTTCCTGCTCACATTTGTGGATGGCACGCAGGCCTATGTGGAAGTGAAGTACGCCAAGGAGGCGCAGAAGAAAGCCAGGCGCTTAAGTGCCATTGGTAGCGCGTTGGCAGAACACTACAACATGGCCTACTGGGTCGTGACTGAGGCAACAATCCGGAACGAGAAAGTCGTTATTGAGAATTGTTCTTACTTTCAGAAATTCGTCACCCTGGATGACGACCGCCTGGCTGAGCTAGAAAGGGTGGCTGCAGATTTACCGGCTCATCCGTTCCTGCTTTCCGACTTGATCGGTCTGTGTGACTCCGACACAACTGCCTTGGAGCTCATTGCTAACCAATTTGTGTTCCACGATTTCTCTCAGTTCATCGCGATAAACAGCCCCCTCTGCCAGGCAGGTGATAGCGACTATCAATATTTTAACGATGTATGGGAATCACAGAAACAATTTGTCTACTTATCGGAGGAAAAGCAATGAATACTGAACTGACAACCGGCAACAAGATTAAGTTTTCAAGCGGTGAAGAGATGACAATCTGTAACGTTCATCTAACGGCCAAACAAATTGAGCTTCAAAGCATCAATGGTAAGAAGAGCATCTGGGATCTTGGTGAGCTCCAGTCTCAATGGTCCGATAACAAGATCAGCCTAATCGGTGATTGTGTAGAAAAGCGTCCAAAATACCAGCCGCAATGCTACCCCCAGGACCTAATCAGCATTGCGGAGCGAAATTTGATCTGGGTAAGGGCGGCCACCGATGAAAATGGTCGTTGGATTAAGAACAAAGAAGAGCGACTATCGCGTATTGAGCAGGCCGCCCAATTGATTGAAACCGAAGCAACCATTCCCAGCGACCGAAATCTCCGTCGCTACGCCGCTCGCTACCGGCGAAGCAACCAAAATTTGGAAAGCTTAGTGCCAAAGATTCACCGGAGAGGGAACAGAAAACCAAAACTCGCCAAGCCCGTAAACGACTTGATTGACCAACTGAGTGAAAGCTTCTACCTGCGTGACAAAAGCGCAACTACAAGAGCTTTTCAAAACCTAGTGAATTACTATATCGCCAATACTCTGGAGCTAAGAGAATATCCATTCGTTAGCTATACGACGATTTCTGAGCGAGTTAACAGTCTAAGTGAATATCAGAAGACTCTAAAGCGAGAAGGATTCTTGGCGGCAAGGCGAGATTTTCCAGCTGGAATGCTGTTCGAACGGCCAAGCGATATTCTTCTGTCAGTTGAGATTGACCACACACCCATGGATGTAGAGATTGTGTCGGATGACCGAACGCAGTCTCTTGGAAGACCCTATCTAACCGCAGTTATGGATAGGTGTACGGGAGTGCAACAGGGCCATTTTATGATGGTTGGTGAGCCAAATAGCTATACGACGACGAGTGCGATCGTGAATGCCATTGACACCAAAAACGCCATTTTGGAGAAGCACAATCTCAACAATGATTGTGAATGGCCGAGCTTTGGTATTATGCGGGAAATTGTTATGGACAATGGCTCGGATCTAATCTCAAATCACACTCGCTCGGCCCTTCTGTCAATGAATATCTCTTGTGTCTATAACCCAAAAGGCCATCCTCAGAGGAAAGGTAAAGTAGAACGGTTCTTCAGGACCATGAATGAGTCGTTCTGCGCATCTCTACCGGGTCATACTTCTCGAAATTACCAGAAAAAAGGTGACTACAAATCGTCCAAAAAAGCTGTCCTCACACTTGACGAGCTTGAAAGACTTTACCTTATTTGGCTTCTCAATACGTACCATAAGTCCATTCAGGCAGGTCGGGAAAAGCCCCCACTTGAGCTATGGAAAGAGAGGGAGGCATTGGGTGCCCCAATCTCGCTCCCAGCCTCAAAAGAAGAATTGATTCGGATCCGATGGGAGAACAAGGACTTAAAAGTCCAAAAATTTGGGGTCACCTGGGACTGCGCAAAATACCAGTCACCGGAGCTCCAACGCTATGCCAAACAGCACGGGATGTCAGCGACGATCACTATTTACCGGGATCCCGCCGATATTTCATCGGTATATTTCTACGATTCGGTCGAGAAACAATATGTTGACGTTCCTGCTTCAGATAGATTGTTGAGGGAGCAGCGCTTGACAAGAGATCAGTTCAACGAAATTCGAACGAAAGCCCGAAAAGATAGGAGGGACCGGGGGTATTACGGGAACGTAAAACCCGAAGACCTGCATAAAACCATGAAAGCTCAGATCGAGATGGTCGAAAAAGCCACAGAGGATACCCGGAAAAGTAAAAGGTTAGCAAATGCAAAAAAGTCGGCAAAACATAACTCCCGGTACGGAAAGAGCGGATCTTTGAAAACGTCACCGATGGGCACTGATCCTGGAAAGAGCCTATTTTCTGATGATGAGGAGGTATGAATTGTATGTCTGACTTTAACCCCTATGACGCGATTGAACGGATGCGCTCTGTGACATTCGAACACAAGCAGTTTCTATTGGCTTTGGAGGCCTTTGACCAGGTTTATGAGATGGCAGCCCGTGGCTATCAGAAAGGGTTTCTCCTATGTGGCCCACCCGGTGTTGGGAAAACAAAGCTTGCCGAGTCGATGCTGTCAAAGCATCCCCCGAGCAAACAGGAGGACCGAGAAGTCCATGAAGTGATTTCTATCAGTATGCCGTCCAACCCCACGATTGTGGCAGTGTGTAAACTGATTCTCGATCAACTCGGCCAGGTCTATGGAGCACGAGACACAGAGGTGCAGTTAAAAAGGCGCCTGGAAACGGTGTTAACAAGCATCAAGACCCGCGTGCTAATTGTGGATGAGGCACAGCACCTCGTAGAGGGCGGGCGGATTCTGAAATCCCCTAAGCAGGTGGCCGACTGGATAAAGGGTCTGATGGATGGGGCCAATATTTCCATTGTACTGATTGGTATCCCCAGTGCCAAAGCACTGCTGCTGTCAAATTCACAACTAAACAGGCGCTTTTCCAAGCGCCTTAACCTTAAAGGGTTTCCAGCGGACAACGAGGGGGAGATGAAAGTATTCAGTCGCTACCTGGCGAACATTCTTAAGGCATCCGACTATCCGATGGACATCAGCTATGTGAAATACGAAAGTCATCTAAGGAGGATGCATTATGCCACCGATGGTCGAATTGATTTCATGATCAAGCTGTTATCGGAGGCTGTTCGCTTATTAGTAACGAAGGGCGAAACAACCTTGTCAGATAAGGTCCTTGAAGAGGCGTTTCTGAATGAAATCTGGTCTGATGCCTGCCCGGCGCAAAATCCATTTAATGGATCCTTTAGGCCGGTGTCACTGACTGCCGAAGGTCAACCGTTTTACTACGAGGAATAAGTGCTCATGCAAAGACTGTTAGTTCATCCTACGCCGAAAACCGATGAATCGATTCAATCGTATCTGAAGCGCCTATCGAGTCAGCATGGTGTAACAAAACTGGATCGATTTCTTGAAATGCTTATGCCGAGCTGCCGGGGCAAGATTCTCGAAGTGACGCCGGAGATGTTGCGGAAGGTACCCGGTATTAGGGAAAGCCATGTCAAAGGATTAAGGCTAATAAAGGATGCCAGCACCGAGCAACCATCGTATCACTACGGGAAAGTTGCGCTGCCGAGCTATCACATGCTTCGAAAGCGATGGTTTTGCCCCGACTGTTTAAATGAGGATCATATCTATCGAGCCAGCTGGCAGGTGGCCTGGCTACCCCTATGTACCCGACATGGAAGAGCGCTGATGGAAGAGGGAGCTAAAGAGCTCGATATCCCCGAGCACATGTTGGCCGCCAACGACAACATCAGGTCGGAGTTCATTGAAACCCAGCTCATTCTGGAAGATCGACTGGAGAGAGACACCGCCGTGGCGCCAGAATCCCAGAGCGTTGTTCAGGAGGTGGACCGCTATCTCCGGCGGTCCTTACCGAAAAGGGCTGTTAATCAGTTGGATGATCGCCAACGGCAGTACAGTAGGCGGTTCTTCCCACTGAGAGGCGTTGATCGCTGGCGCTTCTTCGAGTGCCTGCAAACGCAGATGATCGGAGTGGGGAGTACAAGCCATGCACTTGCTTGTCCGTCCAATACCCTATTCTGATGAGGGGCTAAAGGGATACTTATGGCGTTTGGCGCTGAGCAATGGATTGCCATCGCCAGGCACCATGGCAAGCTTTTACAAGAAACCTGACCAGTCTCCAGACGAAACCTTACTACGCATCTGCAAAGTCAACTTATCCGAACAGAACTATCAGCTCCTGGCTCGCCAAAAGTCTATTTCAAGCCCAAGATACCTGATCAATACCGGATTTCGATATTGCCCCGAGTGCATGGCGCGCTCGGCTTATTATCGTTTAGCGTGGGAGCATGCTTTGTTGCCCGTATGCCTGGAGCACCAGCGGCTTTTGGTGAATGTTCGTTCTGGCGTCATCAATCACTGGGTGGATGCTGAGATCAGTCAAAAGGTCGGTGAAAGCCATCTAGGGCTGATGTTCTACCTGGCAGACAGGCTGGGCCTGATCTACCGAGGGAGAAATGAAGTCTTTGCCGCTTTGGACCACTTGGTAGTGGATGATTTGCAGCGACTCATTCTGGTAGTAGGCGCTTATGCGGGAATGAAGTCGATTGCGAAACCGCTAAAGGCCCCCATAAAAGGCAATCCAGAGGTGGCGTATCGGGTATTAGCGGCGGCATCAGAAGTGTTGGAGCGCTGGCCCAGTCATGTCAGTCGTCTTGTTCCACAGATCGAAGACCATTCTCTTGTCGGAAGACGGCTAAAAGCCGGGATAGGACGGTTCGTTAGGGTTCTGAAGAACGACTTGGTGGGCCATCAGTTCGATTTTATATCGACGGGCTATGCCCGCTATATCCTTGAGATCTGGCCTGACGTGATCGACAAGAAAGCCAAGTGGGTACGCCAGTGGGCTGACGCTCAGGGGGACCTAATGACTGGAACCGAATATTGTAAAAATCATGCCATGCGACTGGATCGAGTCGTCAACCTGATTGAGGGCGGTAGGATTGATGGGTACGTCAGAGTTCTACCGTCGGGTACTCGCCAGGTGACCGTTTCACTGACGGGGTCGGCAACCAACGATCAAATGGTCGAACTCATGTCCTTCCAGGACCTTAAGACCTACCTGGGGCTAACCAAGAAGGAATTGAGAGTTCTTCTACACCAAGGAGTCTTTGGCTACAATCCGAGAAAGGCTGGTGCCCCCTGGGAGATCGATAAAGAATCGGTCGGCCGCGTCATTCAGGCACTGAGAGGTGGCGCCTCTAGGGAAGGACATAAGGATACAATCACACTCAACCACTATCTGCGATACTACGGGTCAACCGAAGAGACCATTGGAACCATTCTCCGTGATTGTATAAATGGTACGATTCCGTACTGGATTGATGAGCCGCTGAGTCAGCGACTCACCCTGGGACTGAGAGTCCGCCGGCGGCTGCCGGAAACGGAGGCCAAAATTCATGGGTTGTTAACAGTCCCTGAAGCCTGTAATGCACTCGGGATCAAGCAGGAGGTGGGCTATCATTTGATTAATAAAGGAATGATTCGATCTGTCGGCGGAGGCCGTAGGGGTCGTAAGGTGAGAAAGGAGGATCTGAAGGCCTTTAAACGGAACTACGTATCACTCTCTTCCATAGCGAAAACCTATGGACGTCCACCAAAAGCGTTGGTTACAACCTTTCGTGAGCATGGTATCTCATTTGTCGCTGGACCATCCGTCGACGGGTGTCGCCAGTATTGGTTGCGAAGGCAGGCGTTTGAGAAACTCCGATTCGAGTTATCAGGGATCAGCTAAGCGAATTGGTATCCGTGGCGCTTTCCAAAAATCTCGAGTCAATCCTTCTGCCTTGGCTGCCGGGATAGTACAAGGGCCGCTCTATGTACTGAAGCATAGGCGAGAACCTCAGGTACCACAGTTCGTCGTTTCCCTGGCCCGACAAGTATGTACGCGGTATTGCGGGTGCAGAATATGCAACCATCAGAGAAATCGACGAGTCGGCTGGTAAATACACTATTGAAGCGACGGTCGGCTTCATCTTCTAAAATTGTCCTCGCAACCACGAATTGGAGGTATTCCTCCGTAGAACGGGGGGAATCATTCATATTATCTTCCGGCGCTGGAACGTCTAGCCACTTCCAGTCCGCAACGACGCAAACAGGCTTTTCTGGATGACGATCTCTCGCTATGCGCTTGAATGCGGAGATCTCTTCTCTGGAGCACCCATAGTCGGTAGGGTCACCTGAGTCATCGACGATGCCCATGAGTTGTTCAAAAAACTCGAATAAATTCATTGTTTGTCCCCTTTGATTAAGCGCCGCTCCTGGAACTCGCTACTCACCCCAAAGGTGAATAACAGCCAACCTCAAAGTAATCGCATCATCTATAGCCCGGTGGTGGCAAAAATGACCATCCGCTCGTATTGCTTCGGCGATCCGCTTTAACTGCCTCCGGTTGTTGGGAGGGGCCAAATCTTTAACATTGGCAATGACAAAATTGGTCAGTCCTAATCGAGTTGCCCAGAATCCATCCCAGGAAGGGTTATCAGAGAAGATCGTCCGGTTCGATGGGAGCAAGCGCTCAATGTTCTTTACGACCTCAGCGGTTGGGAGTCCGTATTCGACCAAGTGATATCGGGGAATTTTATGAATCCGCTCCGCGTCCACACACCAGTGTGTCCAGTCGGACTTTGGTTTTATGATGGCGTAGTAATTGACGTCTGAAGTAGCAATTCCAACCGAGATTGGATAGCTCATTTCCATATCCAGCCCTGAGGCCTCGAAGTCGATGATTGGAGGGATGTGGGGATTAGAACTATTCGAGACAGGCTGGTCGGTCACGGCTGAACACCTACATTAAGATGATGGCTTTAATCTAGGCGCATTGGTGGTATACCGCAAGGCTGGCTTTAACGTAACCACATGATAATAAAGGAATTGTTGTATCGCTTTCTCCGGATGAGGGATTCTCTAAGCTGCTAAGGTAACGACGATTTGGCGAGTTATGGTCGTCAATCCACTGAGGATCGAGGACTTTTTTAAAGTGTTTTCTTATGAGCCAGATGGGTCTTAAGAGAAAATTAATCTAGAAATTTTGGGAGTCGAGCCCTTAGCTACCCTATCCGCACAGCATCCCCTTATTCGATTGACCCTGGCGTTAGGCAGTACCCGATGCCGGCACTTGCATCGGCTCAATTATAGGAATAAGCTATTGCTATCTACTTTAATAGAGTTAAAAGCTATTAATATATGCTTTACTTGGGAGCTATAAGAGCTGCAGTTTAATCAGGTGGTGGAGGCTAATTTGGACGCTCGACAGCAAATCGCTCAGACCTCAAGGCTCGTAAACGGCAAAGGAGATTCGTGCGATTTCGGGTGTTCTGAAGAAGAGATCGAAGTCATGCTCGCCTGCTCCAAAGAGCACTTCCCTGGAAAGCCATACTGCGTTGTAAAAGACTGGTGCTGGGCCGACGTTGACATAGATAAGCGTCAACAAGAAGAGTTCAGAGCCAAAGGTGTTATTCCGTCTTTTGTATATGCCAACAATATTATTGATGATCAGGCGGGCAGGTGGAGCAACGGCCTATCCGTGCGAACCACGCTCTTGGTGGAGTTTCACAAAAACTGCATATTCCTGACCAGAAACACGGCTTACGTGCTAGTAGGAAGAGGCTCTCGTTTGACCGTGGAGCCTGCCGTTTACAACAACCTTATCTTTTAGAGTGCTAAATACACGATTTCTTTGAGAGGAACAGTAGCCCACAATGAAATTAACCCCATCATCAGACCTGCATATCGAGTTCTCTCTAACTGATTAAAATCGGGCAACTGCTTTCCAGGAACATCGAAATAGCGCACGATCCAAATACAAGTCGTCATGACGGTGTACCCGGAGATAAACGTCACTAGGGCGTCTATTCAAATGTTAGGTAGAGATTATAATCGGAGTATTTATGTCTATAATCATGGTTGATATTGAAAGTGATGGGCCAATTCCTGGTGATTATTCGATGGTCTCGTTTGGAGCAGTCGTGGTTGAAGAAAGCCTCAGTAAAACTTTCTATGGAAAGCTGAAGCCCATAAGTGATAAGTGGATTCAGGAAGCGCTGGAAGTTTCCGGTCATACGAGAGAAGAGGTGTTGAGTTTTTCTGAACCAGTCGAGGTGATGAATGAATTCAAGGTTTGGCTAAACGAAAATTCAAACGGAAATCCTATGTTCTACAGTGACAATAACGGTTTCGACTGGCAGTTTATAAACTGGTACTTCCATCACTTCCTTGGTGAAAACCCATTTGGGTTTAGCTCTTCCAACCTTGGGTCTCTTTATAAGGGTATGGTTAGCGACACGTTTAAGAATTTCAAGCACCTCACAAGAACCAAGCATACGCATAATCCAGTTGACGATGCTATTGGAAATGCAGAAGCTTTGTTACATATGAAGCAAGAAATGGGATTAAAAATCGGGCTCAAATAAGGAGCTAAAAAGCGGCTTCTCGCTGACGTCTGTAGTGGTCAAGTCTTTTTGGCCACCGTCGATAGTTGTTAACTCCAATGGCGAGTCCGAAGAGGCAAATTTTTGGATACATATGGAGTATGGTGACCCACGAGCTGTAAACCTAGGAGACGTTCCGAATTGCGGCAATCCTTGCATACATTACAAGCGGCCTATTGTTAGCTTTGCTGTAGATCGAAATATGAAAGTTATTAGTGGAGATTGGCGGTTTCCGGAGTAAACAAACTTTCTCTTACTTTATGGTTTTTTTGCACTTAACTACTTGAATTATATAGTAAAATAGAGTAGCGGTCGAACGTCAGACATTTTTGAGATTTTTTGCCATTATATCTAATTAAGTCTCGAAAATTATCGGTAAGCATAAACCGCCAAATGTGTTTTAAATCACTCTTTACCTTTGTCAGTTTGTGGCGTCATTAACACTGAGCGTGCCATGTATATGGCTGAGCGGAGCATCACCGATTTTTCCTTGATTCAGACCAGAGATGGGGACTGGTTCACGCCCCGGGACGCTGTGGATCGATTCGAGGAGAGTCCCCGCTACCTGGAGACAGAGTTGTCTAATTCCGACCCAGAGAGCACGGTCGTTGTCACGCACTTCCCGCCGGGGCTGGATACTCGCAATCAGAACTTCGGAGTAGACACCATATCGGCGTACTTCCAGGCTAACGTGGATCACATCGTTGATCGATACCAGCCGGCCCTGTGGGTCTATGGGCACAATCATTTCAGCAACGATCTCAGAAGGGGGCGCACCAGGTTAGTGAGTAATCAGCTCGGCTATCCATCTGAGACCGGTCGTATTCCCAAATATAACGCCAGAAAAACAATAGAATTGAACGGTAGCTCGGCGGAGGCTAGAGCGTTGCAGATGAGAAAGCGGATCCAGTCTCTATCTGCGGCCTGCGCCGCCCACTAGCGTGAAACCGACCTCAGTAAGGCTCGTAGCGCCTGTACTTTCTCCTCGACCGAGTCAAACAGCACGAACTCTTTACCCTTGTAGACCACGAATGGTCCTGGTCGCATGAAAGCTGTTTGATGACCACAGAGGTGGCATGCACAGTCCCACACCGTTGGATTGCACTGAATCACAACGGATTCTCGCCATTTTTCGGTCTGTTCGCTCTGGGGGCGGGTGAGGCGATAGACTCCGCCTGCACACTGGCTGCAGCGCAGTTCGACAAACTCAGCGCTGATCTGACGTTTTGAACTAAGCATATAATACCTGTATATATAAGCAGTTTCAGTGTATGTAACTACTCAGTTCGTTTCAACTCTCTTGAGCAGCACAGTTTCCCGACAGGGGGAACCAAGGTTGTCTTTAGAGGAGCAGCAGAGAGCTGTAAGTCAGTCGTGGCGCGGGATACAGCCTGTTTAGGGGCGTTGACCGGCCTTGGTCAAAGTGGTAGAAATACTGAGAACCCTTCGCGAGGCCTTCCCATGGACTTCCCCTCGGTACACGAGCTTGAACCAATCCCATCCGCTGAGTTGGAAAAAGTTGGATGGACGGGGTTGCATGATCGTCTAAAGAGGTCACCAGCCGGTGCATTGCTCATTACGGGCCAGCATCGCCCGGAGGGTGTTTTACTCACTCCAGATGAATACACGCGTTTAATCCGGCTGGCGGGGCATCGAATCCGTAAGGATGGAGAGATCCTGGAAGAAATCAGGCGTGAGTTCGATCAGCATCTGGCTGCATTGACAGAGCCCGGAGCGGAGAAGCGCCTGCGCGACGCCATCAATGAGCCTCTATTTACTGACGGCCGCTTCTTGACGGGCGACTCGGATTAAGGGCAAGGACTCCTTGGAGCAAAACTGTTTCCAGAATGATGAATCAGGCGTCAGGGAGCAGTTCCTCAGGGGCGTCGAGCGCTTCCCCTCGAACAAAGCTCTTCACTCGGGTTACTGAGAGGGATGAATAGATCTTGGGTCTGTCCAGCAAGCTCTTTATGACAGGGTCGTCAGCGCCAATCTTGGGGTCCAGCCAGGTCCTTATTACCTCGGGATCCAGAGGCAAGAAAAAGGGGATAGACTTGTCATGGTAGCGGGAGAACCTGGGGTGTGGCGGTCGGGTGATGACCGCCATAGAGCGGATGACCTCTCCGCTCGAAACAGGCCAATCCCTCTATAGCTTGTTTACATAGAGTGTCGTCCCCGGGGACACTCAATCCTTCTGGAATGGTGAGAAATTCGTGCTGCGAGCGAACACAGACCTCTGTAAATCAATAGAAGTCAGGTAGGTCGACTCCAAGCCTGTGACCGCCTCCAGGAGCTCTAACAAAGAGCCTTACGAGTGTCTGCAGGTCATCGCCTTCAGTTCCAGCTTAGGGCAATTTGTTTACAAACTCTTGCATAAAAACTCAGCGTTCAAAGCCTTGACTCTCGATGGCAACGGCTAGGGTTCTTTAACTATAGTAGCTTTTCCCTCAGCTAGCCTGTGAGGCGAAAGCGACCTTTTTGGGCCCCTCCGATGCTAACTTAAGCCAATAAATCGAACTGTCTTACGTAGATCGACGGCTGGCACTACTGGACCGAAAGGGCTGATGGTCGCCGTTGTTTGTGGTTGGCGGAACTTACCACTGCGGGGTTGGCACCCTTTCAACAGTTGGTCCCCGGTTTCACAAAATAGATGGGGCGAAAACTTACACGCGAGGCCCTCAAGTTTGCCTCCGATTGAACAATATAAGAGAGTGATTATAGAGATTCGAGTGGTGAATATCAGAATTTTTCAGAAATTGGGAAAATCAAAAGGTGGCGCCAAAATACTCATGGTTAATTTGACGCAGATCAAGTTTGTGTCTTCAATTGAGTTTGACTACTAACTAACTAACACTAAGAATGTGTGAGCTTCAAAAATCTTCGCTTCTGGCAAGTTACTGATCATCTGGATGATCATGGCTACTAACAACAACCCAGGGATTTCCATGAGAAAGAACCTTCCTGTTACCGGTAATGAGCTGAAGTTCCCACCTCACCAAAAGCTCATATCCTCTACTGACTTAAACGGCAATATAGCGCACTGTAATGGTGCATTTGTAGAGGTCAGCGGTTTTAAGCGAGAGGAGTTGATCGGTCAACCCCATAACATTGTGCGTCACCCCGACATGCCACCAGCAGCTTATGAGAATATGTGGTGGCACCTAAAGGCGGGTCGACCTTGGATGGGCCTGGTAAAGAACCGTCGCAAAAATGGTGACTATTACTGGGTGAGTGCCTATGTGACGCCAGTAACCGAAGGTGGAAAGGTTGTCGGGTACGAGTCGGTCCGCTCCTGTCCAAAACGTAACGATGTTGAACGCGCTTCAAAGCTCTACGAGCGAATCAATGCGGGGGGCACTCTGGTCCGGTGGTACGAGAAAATCTCTCTGGTTACAGTTGCCTTTATTGCAATGATTGCTTTAGCCGCGGGGTTGTATGCCGTGGGTTACCCCATGCTAGCGATGGGATTGCTCTCAATCAGCCTCCTAGCTTCAATTCTTTGGAAGTATACGACGCAAAACAGCTTGCGGGAAGCAATCACTCGCCTGTTGGAAAACAGCTTTACCGACACGTTAGCGGCTAAAAGCTATACAGACGACGGGCCTGAACAGGGTCGCATCAGAGTCGCCGTCATGGCTCAAAAGGCCCACCTCGACGCTGTTTTGACCCGCTTGGAAGACTCGGCGAGTCAAGTAACCTCTCGCTCCGTATCGGGGCTTGAAATCGCCAATCAGACCCAAGAGGCTTTGCGCCAACAACAGGGTGAGACAGAGCAAGTGGCTGCTGCGGTGCATGAGATGTCAATGACCATTTCAGAGGTGTCATCGAACGTGCAGGCGACGGCTAGCAGAGCCGAGGACTCCCGAGGCCTGGCGGTCAAGGGTAAAGAGGTCGTGGAGTCCACTCGCAAGGCCATCGAGGAACTTAAGGTAACAGTGGACGGAATTCGGCAATCGGTTACAGATTTGGCGGACCAGAGTCGGAGCATTGCCTCCGCTGCTGGAATAATCGAGCAAATTGCCGACCAAACGAACCTCCTCGCGCTCAACGCAGCGATTGAGGCAGCACGCGCTGGCGAGCATGGACGCGGCTTCGCCGTTGTTGCCGATGAGGTCAGGAATTTGGCTAAGCGCACACAGGATTCAACCCAGGAAATTCACAGTGTTGTAGAGAATCTTTTGAGCGGGTCAGAGCGGTCCGTAATTATCGCCGAAAAAGGCACTAAGGCCGCTGAATCTGGTCTGGCAAAAATGCTTGAGACGGAAACAACGCTAACCAGCATCGCGACCACCGTGGGGGAAATTGCGGATATGGCCCTTCAGATGGCAGCGGCGGTAGAGGAGCAAGCCCAAGTCTCTGATCAGATCAACGCACAAGTGGAGAACATCTCTTCTCTCGCGCAATCCAACCTCCAAAAAGGAGACAAGTCCACCGATAGTGTGAGAGCATTAGGGCAGATAGCTAGGGACCTGCACGAGTTAGTGGTCAGGTTTAAGTAGTCTCTGATTGGATTAGGGTGACATGCTTTTAGGAAGTGATGGGCCTTTAACAGCCGTTTTGAAGGCAGCCGTAGATGCGGTTGTCGTTATTGACGATCGCGGTATTATCCTCCAAGTATCCGATTCTGTTCAGAGGCTCTTTGGATATTCTGCGGACGAATGTCTTGGTCAGAACGTCGGTTTACTGATGCCTGAGCCAGATCGTAGTGCCCATGATGGGTACATCGCCAATTATCTTGCGGGAGGGCGAGCAAAAATTATCGGAATAGGTCGAAAGACTCTAGGTCGGAAGAATTCCGGTGCAACTTTCCCAATGCATTTGTCCGTTGGCGAATTCGAATACAACGGGAAAATCTATTTTTTGGGAATATGCCACGACCTTACCGAATATAATGAAACGCTCAATAAGCTACGAGATGCTGAGAGGCGTTATAAGGGTATTGTAGAGAGCCAAAAGCACTACATCTGTCGACTGGACGACCAGCTGCGCATAACCTTTGCTAATACGTCCTTTGTTAACGTATTTGGAAGGCCTTACGAAGAGCTACTTGGCATGTCTCTTAGTTCGCTTATCGCAGACAATGAAAAGGAGCTTGTTAACACCATCGGATCTCTGCTCTCGAGCCCAAAAGTCGATGAAATCAACATCAAAGTTACAATGAAATCCCATAACTCGGAAAAGCTGGCTGACTGGTCGTTCAAAAAAGTTGAAGGTGAAGAATCCTTTAATGATGAAATTCAGGGAATGGGCTTTGATATTTCAGAAAAGGAAGCTGCATTAGCGAAGGCAGCATACCTAAAAGATCACGATCCCCTGACTGGACTCCTGAACGGCCGAGCTCTCGTTGAGAAATTTGAGGCAGCAGAAAAGCAGAGCAGTCTTTATGCGGTCATTTATCTAGACATTGATCGCTTCGGGCAGATCAACCAACGCTATGGGTTCCGTAACGGCGATCGAGCATTTATAAAAATTGCTTCGCGCGTCAACCGTGCCCTGAGGGGAGATTCTTGGCTTGCTCGCCCCGGAGGCGACGAGCTTCTGGCTGTCTGCCCTGTTGATGGTCGTGCAGATGCAGAATCTCTGGTAAGTAGCCTCCTGGAGATCTTCTCTAAACCTTTCGAGCTAGATGGCGAAGAGCTCTGGATGGGCGCAAAAATGGGCGTAGCCCTATATCCTTCGGATGAGACGAATTTTTCACAAATACCCAGATTTGCCGAGGCGTCTTTGCGGGACGCGAAATCCCGTGATGAGTGCGTTGTATATTTTAAAGAGAGCAATCATCAAAAATTGCTGCGGCGTATAGTTATCGAGCAAGCACTTAAAACCGCTCTCCACAATAATTCCATTGAGATTTACTTGCAGCCTAAAGTTCACTTGGCTTCACTATCAGTTCAGTCCCATGAAGCTTTGGCGCGTTGGCATCATCACGAACTAGGGCCTATATCGCCCTCTGAGTTTATCGAAGTGGCGGAGGTGACAGGTATGGCTTCTGCTTTTGACCGCTATATACTAAGAAAAGTCGCTGAGATTATTTCAGGCTATAGTTGGGCTGAAGACGGTTGCCCGGCCATCGCTGTCAACATTACTGCGGGCCATTTTTCGGGAGTTAGTATTTTCGATTATGTTTCAGATATTTTAAAAGAATTCTCTATTCCACCAGAGGCCATTGAACTCGAAATTACGGAGCGTGTGATAGTTGATACAAGCAGCGTTGCATTGCACAATTTACAACGACTGCGTAATTTAGGAGTGAAAATAAGTATCGACGATTTTGGCACTGGCTATTCCTCCTTAAGTTATCTCAAAAGGCTTGAGGTGGATGAAATTAAAATTGACAAGTCGTTTATTGATGACATAGCAGACCCCAAGGGTGAAGCGCTTGTCCGAGCTATGATTGACATCGCCCAAGCTTACGGACTACAGGTAATAGCAGAAGGTATTGAAACAGAAGCTCAAGCAGTATTGCTGACCAAAATGGGCTGCGCGCTTGGCCAAGGATACTATTTTGATCGCCCACTTCCTTATCGTGAAGTTTTAGCCCGGAAAATTAGCGACTGATTGTGTGACTTAATCAAAAATGTGAAATTGCACCATTTCCCGGATACATGATTATCCGTGCGCGAAAAGGTTTGTGAGATCAAGTGAGGACTACTACAAATAAAATTGACCCACCAAGTATTGTTTAGCTCGTCGTCTTTTGCTTCAGTCAGAGAGCTCTGACCTCCCAGCGTCAAGAGTTCACTTATTGGAAAAACTCCAAGGTCGTAATTTTGACGGCGGTGGCAATGAATACGGACTTATGTGTTTGAGTTGACCACTTCACCTCTCACTGAAAATCGTGGCGGAAGGGGTTGAAACCGAAGTGCAAAAGCAACGGCTTAGCGAGATCGGTTGCCGGTTTGGGCAGGGTTTTCTGGTAAAGCGCGACGCCCCTCGCTCGTGAAATACCTGGTTTGGTTCAAGAGTACGAGCCAGTAGTTGCATTGTAACTCTGAAACTGGCAAAGGCGTAAATCAGAGTTCGGTAAAAAAGTGGCTCTGCTCCACCTCACTCTGATGGAGTTGGACCTGGTGACCACCACGCTCCTTCGCGGCGTACATTGCCTGATCGGCGTTGTGCATCAGCTCTTCAACATCCTTGCCGTCGTCGGGGAACATAGCTACACCGACACTTCCAGAAAGGTGTACTTGCTGAGTATCTAATTTGAACGGCCTTTCGAGATTGGCCAACAGTTCCTCTGCGGCTTCCTTTGCATCACCCCGGTTGATGTCTTTAAATATCAGGGTGAACTCGTCTCCACCGAGCCGTGCGACAGTATCCATTGCCCGGACGCCGGTGCTTATTCGTTCGGCTACCTGCTCCAGAAGCCGGTCACCGGCACTGTGGCCGAGCTTGTCGTTGGCCTGCTTGAAGAGATCCAAGTCGATGAATATCAGGGCGAACTCGCGGTCCTGTCGAGTGGCCTCTAAAACACTTTGCTCAAGCCGGTCTAGGAACAGACGCCGGTTAGGGATGCCGGTAAGCGAATCATAGTTGGCGCTGTGCCAGATCTGGCGTTCTGCTTGTTTCCGCTCCGTGATATCCCGCGAAGTCTTCGCGACGGCTTTAATCTTGCCCCAGTCGTCAAAAACCGGGACGAGCTGGCAGTCAAAATACAGCTCCTGGCCTGAGAGGGAGGGGTAGCGAAACTCTCGGCGCTGCAACTGGCCGGTTCTAACGGTTACGGTAATTGCGTCTTGCAACTTCGAAGCAAACCCCAGATTCAGTTCACGCGGGGTTTTCCCGGCTGCGTCCCGGGCCGTCGTTTTGGCCAAATCGGCCATCGGAGCGTTGAGAAACAGGAGTTTGCCACTGGGATCGAATATGGCGGAGGGGTCGGGTGAGACTCTCAGCATGGCTTCGAACAGGTGGGCGTCTTGCTCTTTAAGGGTGGTGTAGCTCGCCACCGAGTTAACGATCAACTGGTCGATCGCCTCATTGAAGCGTAATAATTCGTCGATGTCATCAGTGCTGAGGCCTTTCTGCGAATCACCCCAGGCTTGCATAATCCTCGCCCGTAAGGCCCGCAGCTCCTGTATCATCTGAACCATCGATAGCCCTTGACTATGGCGACCCGATCCGTGGTTGCTAGCCGCATTCGAGACCGGAGATCTGCCTTTGCCCAGCGCTTTAATTGCGGACTCTCGATTGGTCTGGGGAGTCAGGAGGTCTTCAGTAATGAATTCCAGCATTTCACGGGCATGGTCCTCCAGGGTCCGGCTGTCTCCTCCCCTGAGTCCCGGCGCGATTTCCAGCGCGGCCCCCCCAAAGTCTTTAAGCAGCTGCTCCATTTCTGTCTGTATAAATTGGACAAGCCTCATATGGGTGGGACCTATTTTAGCGATATGCTAGTAAATGATAATTGGTTCAAGGAGTACCGATCTCGGAACGCTGTATTACTGACAAGCGTCCTCTAGAATACTTGATAAAAATGTCCACATCAAAATGTAGATGAAGGTTATCGGCAATAGGTAGAAGTGCTGAAGTGATAAGGCAATCTTGGTGAGGTGTGGTTCGCCGAGTGGCTTGACATAAGTGCGCTCAGAAACCTTAAAATTGCTGGTCTCATACACCGCCAATCTTTATCACCAGGGTTATTGGCAAGGAAAGGAATGGACCCTCACTTCGACCGGACGGGTCCATCCGAGCGCGCTCATCTCCGTGAAACTGGTAATCTGCCGGCTAAGCGTCTGCAACCCCCACGCTACTGTGAAACGGGACTTTCAACGGAAACTGAAGCGCCCAAATGCCTTCAGCATCAAGGGGTTTTGAGAAAAGATAGCCCTGGCCGGCCAGGCACCCCGCTTGCACCAGGTCCTGGAGCTGGGCGGGAGTCTCTATCCCTTCTGCCAGGATCTGAAACCCCATCTTGCGACCGAGAATCATGACGGTTTCGACGAGCGCTCGGGCCTTTTTATCTTCGGGCAGTCCGTCCACAAAACTGCGATCGATTTTCAACAGGTCTACAGGTAAATCCTTGAGATAGCCAAGGGAGCTGTAGCCAGTTCCGAAATCATCGATCGCTATGTGGATGCCCCGATACCGAAGGGCATCCAGGGTATTGGAGACCGAGATGTTTGGGTCAACCAGGGAGGATTCGGTTAATTCCAGCTCCAACCGGGTGGGTGCGAGCCCCGTTTTATTGAGTACCCGATTGACCTGGCCAACCAGACTGTTGCTATTGAGTTGTTGGGAAGAGATATTGACCGCCATGCGACCGAAATCCCATCCATCGGTCAACCATCGACGGGCTTGCAGACACGCCGCTTCCAGAACCCACTCCCCAAGTTTATGGATCAATCCACTCTGCTCAGCGACCGGAATAAACCGGGCGGGGGAAATCCACCCTTCCTCTCGGTGGTACCAGCGAACCAGGGCCTCCAGGCCCAGACATTGACCTGATTGAATGTCCACCTGGGGCTGATAATGGACCTCCAGTTGGCCCCGTTCCAGAGCGCGGGCAAGCTCCGTCCCGAGGTACATCCGCTCCCGCGCGGCTTCGCCCACCTCTTTGGCGAAGAACGCGAATCGCTGCCCCGAGTCCTTGGCCGAATACATCGCTCCGTCTGCCTGCATGATCAGTGAAGAGGCCGATTGATCCGAGACCCCGCCGATGGCGATACCGATGCTGGCTGTCAGCCGGAATTCCTGAGTCCCGACGACAAAGGGAGCCTCTATTGCGTCCAGGAGCCACTCGGCCACTGGGGAGATGGCTGAAGAGTCCTCCAGATCCCGGACAAGCAGGAGTAACTCGTCACCGCCCCATCGGGCCACGGTGTCGCCTTCCTTCAAGAGCCCTTTAATGCGGGATCCCAGGGCCTTCAGAGCTTGATCGCCAATCTCGTGGCCGAAGCCGTCGTTCAGGGCCTTGAAGTCATTCAGGTCCATCAGGAGGACCGCAAAGGTTTCGCCTGAACGGCGCGCCTGGGTCACCGCCTGTTCCAGGCGGTTCGTAAACAGGCGACGATTCGGCAGGCCAGTGAGCGCGCAGTGGTGGGCCAGGTATTCCCACTGTTGTTCGGCGTGCTTGATCCGGGAGAGATCGGTCAGAATGGACACGTAGTGGGTAATTTGGCCCGCTTCATCGGTGATTGTATTGATGGTCTGCCAGGTGGGGAATACTTCCCCGTCCTTGCGCCGACTCCAGACTTCTCCTTGCCAGTGGTCTTGTTTCTTTAATTGAGCCCATAGCGGCTCATAAGTATTGCCGCCGGGCGAATCGAATTGCAGTATGCTGGGGCTACACCCCCGAACCTCGTCTTCCAAATACCCAGTGATCGCGGTAAAGGCCGGGTTCACCGCCGTGATACGGTCTTCGGCATTGGTGATGATCACACCCTCCCCGACGGCCTTGAACGCGGCGCCCCATTCGGCCAGCCGGGTTTCCAGCTCCTTGCGCTCGTTGATGTCCTGGAAGGTTCCGAGCAAGCGAACGGTCTTGCCATCCTGGATCTCAGGTTGGGCCTGGATGCGGACCCATATGGTCCGGCCCGTTCTGGTTTGGAGCTGGGTGTCAAAATCTTCAATCACTCCATGATCAATCGCGTGCTGCAACTTTCTGCTCACCAACTCGAAATACTCGCCCTTGTAGAACTTGGGTAAGGCCTCATCCAAGGGAGGCGGGGGTTCGGTGCGGTCAACTTCGAGGATGTCCCGAGTCACGGAGGTCCACCATAGCTCCCCCGTCGTCAGGTCCGTTTCCCAGCCGCCCACACGGGCCACCTGGTTGGTTCGCTCTAGGAGATCTTCGTTCTCCTTCAGGGCTCGCTCGGCCGCCACTTGAACCGTAATGTCATGGAGGTGGACCAGCCAGGCGGGTTCGCCCGCCCATTCGCTCCGCACATGGTAGATTTCCAGAGTCCGTGACCCCTCACCGGCGGGTTGGAGTTCGAGAGTCTGCCCGGTTGAGGAAGGGATGGGAATGCTGAGGTTCTGGCCAACCAGATGTTCGTGCGAATCCCCCAGTAACTCGCACGCACGGGGGTTCGCGTAGCGAATGGTCTCCTGTCCCTGGACCACTACCAGGCCCTCCCGGGTGTGGGCGAGAACGGACTCGAGCTGTTGTTCGTGAGCCTTGGCCGCTTCGTCAGACAGGCGCCCATGGCTGATGTCCCGGTGGATCACCACCACATAATGCTGGCCCTGCTCCTGGATACGGGTGGCGGTGAGCCGGAACCACCGGCGTTCTGAAGGAGAATGGCATGAGTATTCCCACTCCAGGGAGTCGGAGGCCCCTGTGAGAACGTCTTCCAACTGTTGGGGTAGATCGCCAACCTCATCGGCGGGGACACTCTGACACACTTCAAGGTAGTTATCTCCCAGATAGGCTTGAGGGGCGCCTCCGTTTGCCAGGGCGAACGTCCGCCACAGGGCGTTAACCGCGAGGATGGTACTGTTCTCATCGATGAGGACGGCAGAATCGGGAAGCGCTTCCAGCCAAGCGGGAGCGCGCTCAGCGGCGATGTGTGCGTGTGGGGGCATGGGAATCGGACCAGACTACGGGTAAAAGGGTCTTCGAGAGCCATTTCCCTAAGCGCGTTCCGTGGACTCTACCTATTAAAAGAGCCGAATGATAGTGGAATATCCCAAGTAACTAATGCTCACTCTAAAGGGAGGATTACCGGCTATCTGCCCATGACCCGCCAGCGCGATACAATCTGTTCCAACTGATCAACAGCCTGTATGTGTACCGCTGTCAACGCCGGTCCATTTTGATTCTTTTGATCAGGGAGCTGACAGTGAGAAACTTGGACACCAAATTTAGCTTATATAAGGAAAGCTTGGTGTTACTTAACTATATGAAAAACAAGGCAAAAGGCATATTATGACGATAATTCACCCATTCTTGAAATTATTTGCCACTATATGCCGTTAAACAGGGGTAAATCCTGCTAAGCATAAAGCGCCAAACTTGATAGATATCAACAACTGCTTTTGCCAAGTTATGCTTTGGTTAACACGACTGTTTGTTGGTAGTCACAAGAATTGTCACTTATTCGTATAGAGCGTCAATTGAAAAGTCTGCCAATAACCTAAAGCCAGCTATGGCACTTCAAGAAAAGGCTCTGCAGAAATGCTGAGCCTTTTTACGTTGTATGTGGTGCGAAGCTGAACCTTCTCTCCCTTATTAACCACCCCCCCCATTTTCATTTGAACTGGTTGTACATACAGTTTTTCAGCGTTGCAGATGAGCCCTCCGTTATGCGTGAGTCCTGGATGGATTGCCAAGAGGAGGGCGGGCGGCTTTGATCGGCTCCAGGCCCTGGCGCTTGAGCTGACACACTTTCACGGACCCAGATGCTCTTCCATATAAGTGGTGCAAGTGAATTGATGGAATAAACCTCTGGCTGAAACGTCAACTGATTGAAACCCACAAGATCAGGAGTCTTAGTCATGAAAAAATCTACTCTCGTACTCGCAATCGCTTCCGTTCTGGCTCTGCCCAGCTCGGCTCAAACCATCCACTCTGACGCCGAGGCTGACGCTCGCGTTCAGGCCGACGCTCAGACGCAAACCTCCGGAGCTCGCGATGCCAGTGAGCCGGCCGGCGAACAGGATCAGCCGAATGGTTCTTCTGCGGACGCCCGGGGCGATGCTGGCGGTTCGTCCGCTGTGAGCCTGCGCTCCGATGAGATGTCGTCTCAGGATGAATCGGCTGAAGCGGACGATGAGGTGTCCGACACCGGGGATTCTATCGATGACGGTGCCGATGAAACCTCGGAGGGCGCCACCCACCTGGCGGGCGAGTCCCGTGCCGTTTTGGAAGGCACTGGCGATGCGGCAACCTCAGCCTCACAAAGTGCCGAGGGCCAGGCCAACGCCGGTGCCGAGGCGGGGCTGACCACGGCCGTGTCCGTCGGTGAGGAAGCCGGGGACCGTCTGGAAGAGGGGCAGCGCGCGGCTGAAGCCGCCGCTCAGAGTGGCGTTGATACCGCTGCAGAGGTAGGTACCCAGGCTGAATCGGAAGCCGCTTCGGCGGTGGAATCGGCCAGCGTTACCGCGGCGGCCGGCGCCGATGTGGCCGCGGAAGTCAGTCAGACCGTGAGCAATGAAGTGTCCAACTCCGTGAGCGCGGCGACGTCAACGGCGGTGAATGCGGAAGTGGCTCAGCAGGTGAGTGCCGCGGTGGCCGACGAGGTGGCCACTGAAGTGACAGGGGCCGCTGAAGCTTCCGTCAATCAGGCACTCGACGCCAGTATCACTCGTTAACACCGACTGTTAATTGGCACCGGCGGGCATCAGCCCGACCGGTGCTTTTTTTTGATTCTCTCCCACGAATACGCTCCCTCGCACCGCGCCAAGCGTTGTTGTAGCCTTCACGAACTTCAGTTCAGTTGGTTTTGGCCGGCACTTTTCCAGTGGGCTTCCAGCTCACGTTTTAGTGAGTTGGAGCGCTCTTTAAGCCATTGAGAAAAAAGGCTTAACCCCTCCGCGCTGATGTCATCCAGCCATTGCTCGCGATTGACACACAATGCTGCAGTGGCATCGCAAAAGAACGCGCAGTAGGCATCAAAATCCACAAACTCTTCGTAGAGACCCATCAACAATTGCTCACGGGAGGGGATCGCTGCGGTTGGGTTTGAGGGCTTATGCATGACGGACTCCTTGTAAGAGCAGTGATCAGGGTCATTCAGTATTTTGACTATTAAAGCTAATTAGTGAGCTATTATAGCTCATTAATGTGAGTGATCAAGCTATTTGGTTTATAAAGTGAGCCATACAAGGCCATAAGGCCAGCAGTTGCACAACCGGGGAGTCGCTCACTTGATCACGTCAGGCCAAATTCGAATGGCGCGAGCCTTTATGCGCTGGTCTATAGAGGATCTGGCTCGGAAGTCCGGGGTAGGCGCCTCCACGATTAAACGAATGGAGACGTTTGACGGCATACCCCGTGCGCGTATTGAAAATCTTGAAGCAATCCGGGATACCTTTGTCGGAACCGGAAAGATCAGGTTCGACCGGGAATCTTGCGTGTGTGCGACCGAATAAGCCAGCCTGCAGGCACCTCAATCCGAGTCGTCACGCCTTTCGACGGGTTATGAAGTCAATCAGCGGTTTAGACACACTTTTGTGTGAATTGGGTTGGAAACAACCGACGTTAGGGGATGAGGGCGCAACGGAACGTGTTTTCGATCGCCTTTTCAGTCTCGCTATTCCATAGAAATTGGAGCGCTCTGGACCACACCACCTCTTCGTCGGAAACAGAAAATGACACTTGGCACTGCATCAGCGAATCATATCCGTCCATGGCGTGTATCTTCTCATCCGTTCCTTCCGGAAACATATCCATAGCGTAGAAATTCGCCAGCGAAGAGTCTGTCTGCACCGTCTCGCAGTTCACCTCAATTCTCCCTTTTCCTGACGGCTGTTCACTAAGATAAGCCAGGGAGTCAGCGGTGAACTCCCTAATGGTCGCCGGTCCTTCTGTGGAGCAATTTTGCTCTGCAGGTAGCTGGTAATCGAAGTGGTCAAATAGAGTGTTGAATACAGCCTGGTTTTTACCGGGATCAGAGCTGGTTGGCGGGGCGTCAGTGGCTTCACACGCTGAGATGACGAGGCATGCGGCTAGGGCGCACCCCCTTGTAACACGTTTTTTAATCATGCAATAAACTCCCCGCGATAGAATACCACGGGCCCGTTTCCGGCGTAGGCTGAGGTAAAGGTATTAATAAAGCTGGTGGCATCTTCCTTCTTCACCTTGTTTTGAGTGTTGCTGTAGTGGTACACCCACGGCCAGATCATGATACCGATATGCTTGGCCGGCGTATTGCCCATATCTCCTGTGGACTGAATATTTCTTTCCTGCGTCACAAATACCAGGCCGGGTCTGTAACACATGTTTTTGACGAGCTTTTGCCGGTGAGCGGAAACAAGTTTGTTGAAAATAACGTCTACCCGAATGGTGGCACCTTTTACATCATCGTTTCGGCTATCGTCAAACGTCAAGTACTTGCAGGATGCGCTCTGGGAGAAGTCGTAGCCTAGCATATGGCTTACATAGTGAGCGCATTGGTTCTGGTCAAAGTTTGATCCTAGGGTTGAGCTGCATATCTCATCGATACGCTGACCCACTGATGTTTCCAAGTCGGTCTTTACTTGTGTTAGCTCATGATCATCCAAAATGAACCTCCTTTTCATAAAAATTAGCTTTAAGATTGATGGCGGCGTTTTTATTTAAAACCACCTACCACCGGTCATCATAATAGCAAAGCGAACGGGGAAGAGTCACAGGAATCACATGATGCATTCTTAGAGTATATTTACCGTCTGTTTTGTTGCCACCTAAGCTGACTCAACTCTGGTCAATTTTTCCCCCCTCAGCTAAATTCTGGAATAAACCTCTGGCTGAAACGTCAGCTGATTGAAACCCAACGATCAGGAGTCTTAGTCATGAAAAAATCAGCACTCGTTCTCGCAATCGCTTCCGTTCTGGCTCTGCCGAGCTCGGCTCAATCCTTCAATGCAGATGCGAATGCAGAGGCCAGCGTTAAAGCCGACGCGCAGATGCAAAGTTCCGCAAATCGTGAAACCAGTGAGCCGGCCGGCGAACAGGAGCAACAGAATCCCCCGGCTTCCTCAAACCCTTCCATGTCCATGGACGCTCAGGGCGATGCGCGCGGTTCAGCCGCTGTACGCACTCAGCCCGAAGATTCGTCCACGCGAGAGGAATCCGCTGACATTGATAATGGGATATCCGGCACCGGCGATTCTACCAATGAAACGGCCGGTGAAACCGCAGATGGCACCACCACTCTGGCCGGCGAGTCCCGCTCCCTGCTTGAGGCCGGTGCCGAGCAGAGTGGCAATGTTGCTACTTCTGCCTCGCAAAGTGCTCAGGGCCAAGCCAACGCCGGTGCCCGGGCGGGGCTGACCACGGCGGTCTCCGAGCGTGATGAGGCTGAGGGCCGTGTGGAACAGGGGCAGGGCACTGGCGAAGCCGCGGCTCGCAGTGGCGCAGATACTGCCGCCGAGGTTCGCACCCGAAGTGAGGAGCAAGCCGCTTCCGCGGTGGAGTCGGCCAGCGTTGCCGCAAACGCGGGTGCCGAGGTGGCCGCGGAAGTCAGCCAGACCGTAAGCAATGAAGTGTCCAATTCCGTTAGCGCGGCGACGGCAACGGCGGTGAATGCGGAAGTGACTCAGCAGGTGAGTGCCGCCGTGGCCGACGAGGTGGCCACTGAAGTGACAGGGGCCGCTGAAGCCTCCGTCAATCAGGCACTGAATGCCAATATCACTCGCTAACACCCACTCAATAATTGACACCGGCGGGCATCAGCCCGACCGGTGGTTTTTCGTAATGTGTGAGTGATACAAGTTGAGTCCGGGCATTGCATGGCCGTTCAACCGTGACACATTTGTGAAACTTCCGCTATACACTCTTTATTACCCCGTGATTCTCCCGTGACGACGTGAGTCCAATATGGTGACTGAACCTGCCAGTCCGGCGGGCCGAAACCCTTGGGGAGAAATCGCTATGAACAAATTAACGTCAATTGTGGCAGTGTGCGTGTTGGGCCTGATGGCCAGTGCCGTCCAGGCGGATGAAATGGCGTCTGGAGAAGGTATGATGGACGACGACATGAAAGCGTCTGCGAATAATCAAGACATGAAGAAAGGGGGTATGTCAGACTCCATGAATCACGATATGAAAGACGACGATATGTCCAGAGAGGGCATGGGGATGAAAGCGGATGAAATGGCGTCTGAAAAAGGCATGATAGAAGATGACATGAAAAAGGACGATATGTCGGATTCCATGGATTAACAGATACGGGCGCGAGTATTGAGCCAGGAACCTATGACACGAAACGTATTGATTGTTGAAGACAATCCGGAGATTGGAGAGCTGGTCAGTATCCACGTGGCCGATCTGGATATGAACCCCATTCTGTGTGATCGGGGCGACACCGGGCTTGAGCGTTTTCGTGAAGGGGGTATCGACCTGGTGGTTCTCGATCTGATGTTACCGGGAATGGACGGTCTCTCGGTGTGCCGCGAGATCCGCTCCGGCCCCGGTTATGTCCCGGTATTGATGCTGACGGCGAAAAGCACCGAGCTGGACCGCGTCCTGGGTCTGGAAATGGGGGCAGACGATTACCTCACCAAGCCGTTCAGTGTGGCTGAATTGTCGGCACGGGTGAAAGCCCTGTTCCGGCGTGTGGATGCCATGGCGTCGGCGCCGGCCGAGAGCGTCGGCCATGAGGAAAAGAGTGGTGAGCTGAGTACCGAGGGGTTGCGTATCGACCCTGATCGGCGCCGGGTGTTTGTGTGGGAGCAGGAAGTGGAGCTGACGGCCCGTGAGTTTGACCTGCTCTGGCACTTCGCCAGCCATCCGGGGCGAGTGTTCAGCCGAGTGCAGTTGCTGGACAAGGTCTGGGGCTACAATCACGAAGGTTATGAGCACACCGTCAACACCCACATCAATCGCTTGCGTGGCAAAATCGAGAAGGACCCCGCGCACCCCGAGTTTATCGAGACTGTGTGGGGGGTGGGCTATCGCTTCCGGGACTGATCCATGGTGAAGACACTCTACACCCGGTTGGCGGTCGGCCTGTTCCTGCTATTGCTGGCGGTCGGTCTACTGTATACTTTTATCAGCCTCTATTCGCTGCGGGCGTATACCGCGTCGGTAAACCATGAACTGCATCGGGATCTGGCAAAAAACCTGGTGGCAGATCGCAACCTGGTCAGTGAGGGGCAGCTTGACCGCAGTGCCCTGAAAGAACTCTTCGCCCTGTACATGACCATCAACCCCAGCATCGAAATCTATCTGCTGGATCTGGATGGCACTATCCTTTCCTATTCGGCCGACCCGGCGAAAATCAAACGCAAGCAGGTCTCGTTGGGCCCCATTCAGCGGCTGATCGACGACATGAGCCGCTATCCCGTATTGGGGGATGATCCGCGCAGCCATGATCGGCAGAAAGTCTTTTCCGTAACCCCCGTGCCATCGGCCGATAACCCGGAGGGGTATCTCTATGTGGTGTTGCGGGGTGAGGAATACGACGCCGCGGAAACCATGGCGCGGGGCGGCCAGTTGCTGGAGTTGAGTGCCTGGGGCCTGCTGGTCAGTC
Organism: Marinimicrobium sp. C2-29; assembly: GCF_038419845.1. NCBI lineage: Bacteria > Pseudomonadati > Pseudomonadota > Gammaproteobacteria > Cellvibrionales > Cellvibrionaceae > Marinimicrobium > Marinimicrobium sp. C2-29. Next base: position 242,665 of record NZ_JBCAQT010000002.1, on the reverse strand, counting down.
TGGCGGTGGTGATGCTTGCGGGACTGGCGGTATTCAGACTGCTGACTCGCCGGCTGACGTTGCTGACCCGGCTGGTTGAGGATTTTGAGAACAGTGACATGAGCCGCCAACCCGTCAGCACCTGGCGAGACCGGCATCCGGTGGTGCGTGATGAGATTGATTACCTGGGCGCCCGGTTTGATGACATGGCCAGCCGGATTGCCTCTCAAATTGAACAGCTGACAGAAAAGGACGTCCAGCGCCGGCGACTGGTCGCCCAGGTCTCCCATGATCTGCGCACACCCCTGGCCTCCATGCAGGGCTACATTGAAAGCCTGAAACTGCGACGGGATCGCCTCAGCCCGGACGAGCAGGACCGCTTTCTCGACATCGCCCTCAAGGAAGGTCAGCGCCTGAGCCGCCTGGTGGACGAGTTATTCGAACTTGCCGCCCTGGAAGCACGAGAACAGCAGCCGCTGCTGGAACCCTTCCCCTTGGCAGAGCTGGTGCACGATGTGGTTCAGAAACACGGCCCGAAGGCCCAAAACCGACAGATTGAACTTGTCGTCAAGGGTGACCCTGACCAGCCCCTGGCTTACGCGGATCTGGCCATGACCGAGCGGGTGCTCGACAACCTGATCGGCAACGCCATTGCCTACAGCCCCGCCGGGGGGCGCATTGAGGTGGCTATCAGCCAAGCGGACGGCCTGCCGGAAGTCTGCGTGCGCGACAGTGGTCCCGGCATTCCCGAACAGGATCTGCCCCATATTTTTGATCCATTCTACCGAGGTGAATCGTTCGGTGGGGCCGGCGGCCATGCCGGTCTTGGTCTGGCCATTGCCCGCCGGATCATGACTCTGCAGGGGGGCGATATTCGTGTCGAGAACGCGGCATCCGGGGGCGCATGCTTTTGTATACGGCTTCCGGTCAGGTATTCCAAATGATCGGCCAGTCAAATATCGGGACAAGCACTTTAGAAATCCTCAAAGGAGAGTATGCAAGCGGTACCCGCCGCCTGTACCTCTGGGATCTGTGGCTTTAGGGAGACTCCGCTCAGATGTGCTTTAACCATTGGGTGGGAGACTGCCCCAGCTGTTGTTTGAATATTCTGGCCAATGCGGGCGGGCCGCTGTAGCCAACGCTGTGAGCCACAAAATCCAATGGTTGCCCCCGGCGTAACAGGCTTTGCGCCAAGCAAATACGCCAGCATGCGAGATAACCCCCGGGGGTTTGGCCGATAGTGCTCCGAAACGTCGCGGCGAAACGGGCTCGGGACATCCCGGCCCTTTCTGCCAGTCTCGAGAGCGTCCATGCTTCTGATGGCCTTTCGTGCATGGCCATCAGGGCTTTGGACAACCTTGAATCCGCTAACCCCGCCAGTAACCCCATATCAACCTTTTTATGATCCATCAGGTGGCGAATGAGCTGGATGATGACCAGTTCGCAAAGCCGATCGAGGGCCGTCTGCTGGCCGCAGCGCCTGGTAAAGGCCTCTTCGAACAGCAGATCCAGGGTCTTCTCCAGCGAGGGCAAAGAGCCCAGGGGCAAGACCACTGGCGTATCGAAAGCCTGTTGCAATGGGTTGGCCGTGACCGGGCCAAAACTGAATGTTCCACACACCGTATGGGCACCTTCCGGTCCGGGCACGAGACGATGTGAAGTGGGCTTTGGCAGGAAGACGATGGTGGGCTCCTGAATGACCCGCGCGCGCCGGCCGGGGAATTCGAGGCGTAAGTTTCCCTGCTTCAGGATATGTATATAGCCAACCTCTTCATCGCTACCATGGCTCGAAGCCGTACAGAGGGGGCCGTTGTTGAAGACACGAGCCTGTAAACGGAAATGTTGAAGCAAACCGGTTAATCGATCCATACGGCTCGACCTTCGATTGGAGACGAATGGTTAAGAAATCGAGACTATAAGATACCATCCGTCTACCCGCATGATCCAGTATAAGTAGAACATTTCCGAAACCGAGGGCTCGTCAACCGATGAACACGCAAAGGATCTTTACCATGAAAACGCTGATATGTTTTGGTTTGGCCGTATTTTTATCGGTGGGCTCAGTTACAGTAGCGGCTACAGAGATGGCTGAGCGCACGTTTTCTGATTATGTTGGTCCGGAGGGGGAAATCTCGCTCCCCGAGGATTTTCGGTTGCATTGGTCTCATTTGGGGTCCTGGATCGTGGATGACACCGAGGCTCCGGGGGCAGGCTTCCATGACGTTTACACTCAGCCTGAGGCGGTAAAAGCCTACCGTGAGACCGGCCGTTTTCCCGATGGCGCGATTCTGGTCAAGGAAATCAGGGGGATTGCTGCCCAGACCTTGACCACCGGCCCCGCTCAATGGGCGGCGGATACGGAAGTCTGGTTTGTGATGGTCAAGGATAACCAGGAGCGCTTTGACAGTCCCCATTGGGCCAAAGGCTGGGGATGGGCATTGTTTGAGGCCAAGGATCCGGAGAAAAACGTTTCCGAAAGTTTCGCGGGGACATGTAAGGGGTGCCATATTCCGGCCCAGCAAACGGATTGGGTGTTCATCGAGGGATACCCAACCCTCAAATAAGCCCGAAAGGCCATCCCAGCCGGCCCGGGTTATGTGCCGGTGCTGGCCCTGAACGTGTCCACAATAACCTCTACGGTGTTATACAAACGTGACAAACAGGAGAAGTTGCTGTGATCAGTCTGGTGCAAACTGGTCACAGTATTCAAAAGGCAAGAGGACAGGGTTATGAAACGGTATCTGTTATTGATCTCCATGGCGACGGCCATTGCACTGACCGGTTGTCAGGTTGGCCCCTCCAATGAGGCGGCTTCACAACACGCCCTCGACGACCCGGATCTGGCGGTTGCGACTTTCGCGGGTGGGTGTTTCTGGTGCGTTGAAGAAGCCTACGAGGAAAAAGTCCCGGGTGTTGTTGAGGCGGTGTCCGGTTATAGCGGTGGTGACGAGAAAAATCCGACGTATCAGCAGGTCTCAGGTGGGCGTACCGGCCACACCGAGGCCGTTCAGGTTTACTACGATCCTGACGTGATTACCTATGAAGGCCTGCTTCAGGCACTGTGGCGCACGGCGAATCCGACCGATGTAAACGGCCAGTACGTGGACCGGGGAAGGCAGTATCGGCCCGCTGTGTTCTATCATAATGCGGAACAGAAGCGCGCTGCAGAAGCTTCAGTGAAAGCGCTGGAAGCGTCCGGTCGCTATGACCATCCGGTCAGGATTGAAGTTGCACCCTTCAAAACGTTCTACGCAGCGGAGAAATACCATCAGGATTATCATAAGAAGAATCCAGTGCGGTATAAGATCTACACCTTCAACTCCGGTCGTTATCAGTTTATAGAGAAGGTCTGGGGTGAGGATCAAAAAGTGGATTTTACCCAATACCAGCCCGAAGCGAGCGGTGATTCCGGTATGAACCAAAGTCGGGTCGAGGCGTTCGATCCGGAGACCTTTAAAATGCCGGACGAGGAAACGCTGAAAGCCCGTCTGACCCAAAGGCAATACTACGTTACCCGCAAAGATGGGACCGAGCCCGCCTACAAGAACGAATACTACGACGAGAAGCGGCCGGGTATCTATGTGGATATCATTTCCGGTGAGCCGTTGTTTTCATCCAGAGACAAGTATCAATCCAATACCGGTTGGCCCAGTTTCACCAAACCGATCAGTCCGGATGGGGTGGTTGAGAAAGACGATAGTTCATTCTTCATGAAACGAACCGAAATCCGCAGCCAATACGCGGACTCTCACCTCGGGCATGTTTTCAACGACGGCCCGGCCCCCACCGGCCTGCGCTATTGCATTAACTCGGCGGCGCTGCAGTTCATCCCGTTGGAGGAGATGGAAGCTCGGGGTTACGGAGCATTGGTCGGTGAAGTGACAAAAAGCGGCCGCACTGCGTCCAAATAATTTACAAGTCGGGTCCAGCCAGGGAGAGGCTCCGGCGAAACCCGGCGTTCAAGGTCTCCCAGAAGACAAACGTCGGCCCCTCGAACGCGGCCCCGTCCCTGGCGCGCTCCCCAACGTGATCATGTCCCCTGATGCAATTTCATTGAGGGAATAAACCTCCAGCTGAGACGTTAACGGATTGAAACCCAACAATCAGGAGTCTTGGCCATGAATAGATTACCCCGTATCGCGTTAACCCTTGCCGCCGTTGTGTCCAGCTTTTCCGCCGTTGCTCAGGAGGGTGGAGCGTCGGATAAAAAGGCCGATTTCAACGTGAAACTCCAGGCCGGCAGTGCCTATGATTCCACGCTTACGATTCCTTCGCTGGACCAGACATCAAGCCAGGGCGACTGGGCGAATGTCCTGTACGGCCGGGTCGGTGGTGAGCTTTACCCCACGGAGCGAATCACTTTGAAAGGCAGTTACAGCCTGTCTTCGCGCCGATATCACGAAGTCAGCGAATTCGATCAGGATCTGGGTATCGCCTCGCTCGATGCCGCCATTGAGCTGGCGGGCATCAATTGGGGCCTGAGCCGTCATGTCGCGGACGCCAAGCTCGCCTCTGACCCCTTGCTGGATCTGACCAAGAACAGCCTCTACGCCGCCAGACTGTTTAGCGGGGGTGTATATGTTCGCGGTGCCTACACCGAAAGCGAAAAACGGTTCGATAACAACCGCGAACGCAATGCGGATGGTGAAGAACTGGCCGGCGATGTTTATTACTTTTTCAATGGTGCACGCAGTTTCTGGTCTTTGGGTGTGAGCCGTGGAGTGGAGCACGCCCGGTCGCCGGCGTTCGACAATACCGCGCTTAAACTGCGCGCCCGCTATTCCCACACAGGCTCGATAGCCGGTCAGGAAAGCAAATTACAACTGGGCTGGCGGTACCAGGATCGGGACTATGACAACGAGGAGTCGCTGCCGGTCACCGACAATGAAACCGGAGAAGGCTTGCCCGGAACCGATGACCCCATGTCACCCACCGGAAACGGCAATCGGCACGACCGCAGTCATGTGGTCGAAGCGGTCTGGACACTCAGTTTTGTGGAGTGGCTGGCGCTGGAAACCAAAGTCGAGCACGGCAACTACCAATCGAACTTCGATGCGGCGGATTATCGGGAAACCGGGGTATCGGCGTTACTGAGTGCGGAGTTCTGAGTCTTGTCGGATCGTTTGCTCACCAGCCCCTTACTCCAGCAGGCCGTGGCCGAAAACCCGGTCGCGGCCTGCCTCCCCCAGATCTTTCGCCTGCCCGGCCAGATACCGCACCACCTCCTCACTCGACGCCCGTTGGTTGGCCAGGGCACAGGCGACATGGGCGGTGACCGTCGGCGCGGCCATGGAGGTGCCACTCTCATGGCCAAACTCCCCATTGCCCCGGGTGGTGCGAACCGACACGCCATGCCCGGCGAAGTCGATGTGCTCGCCGCGGTTGGCCCAGCGGTACACCTGCCCCTCGGCATCCACGGCGGTACTGGCGATCACGCCAGCATAGGCCGCGGGGTATAGCGGCGGGGCGGCGGGGCCCTCATTGCCCGCCGCCGCGACGACAGCGGTGCCCTGTCCAATAATACGCTCCATGGCGGTGGCGAGTATGCGGTTATCGGGCCCCGTCAGGCTCATATTGATCACGCTCACCTGCTGCTCGGTCAGCCATTCCAGGCCCGACACCAGATGCATCATGGTGGCGCCCTGGGCATATTGGTTGCGGCTGTAGAACACAGAGGCGTTATAGAGCGTCGCCCCCGGCAAGCGCGCGGGCGTCTCGTCAATGATCCCCAGCATCAGACCGGCCACCGCCGTGCCATGCCCGGTGGGTGGCCCTGTCTCTTCCGCGCCCTCGGGGTCCGGTAAAAAGTTCCGTTCCAGGATGCGGCTGTCGATCAGCCCCGGATGCTCGGTGGCGATGGCGGTATCGACCATGCCCACCTTTACCGCCTGTTCGCACACGGGCTTGCGCGGGCGCTCGGCGGATGCAGAGGATGGCTTGGCGGCCTGGGGGCTGTAGATGTGATTGCGGTCCAGTCGCTCGGCCAGGTCTGCCGGTAAGGCGCTGTGCAGAGCGGCATAGGAGTCCAGCCGTGCCGGCACCCGAAAGCGCACCATGTCCAGCCCCAGAGAGGACAGGCGCTTGCGCTCCAGAATCTCGACATCCAGGCGGGTCAGCAGGGCCAGTTCCCCGGGCGCGAGCATCAGCAGCCACTCGTGTTGCACGGCGCGCCAGCCGTCTTCCACCTCCACGTCCATAAACAGAGTGGCGCCCCGGGAATCGAGTATCGGCAGGGCGCTCGGAAGGGCACCCAGGGGTTCTACCGGTGGGCGCAGGTTGTCCGGGAGCCGGTCCGGTAAAGGGGCCTTGAGCCGGCGCTCCAGGGCACTGGTGACATCGGGGAGGGAGTCCCGGGGCAGGCGTTCTACAGAATCAATGGTGCGATCCACCGTGTCTGTCACCGCTGGCAAACCCAGTTGAGCCTGGGCAAATGTGCCGAGGCCCAGCAGGCAGAACACCAGCGGGCGCCACCTTGTCAGTCCTGCGGGTCTGGGCGGGCGATGAGTGCGGACTTTGGCTTTCATGATTGCTGTTCCGGTGAAGGTGAGCGTCTGGCCCCTGGGCCACCTGTTACTATAACGGGCTCACCCGTTAGTACATTCCCCAGGCAGTGAATAATAGCCTGGGAATAAAAAACCCGCTGGCCCGTTAACAGGGTACAACAGCAAGGTGTTGCCCATGAAAAGTGATTTGACCGAGGTATTGCCTCAACTAAGACGATTTGCCTACTCGCTCACCGGGTCGATGGACGAAGCCGACGACCTGCTACAGAGCACCGTGGAGCGAGCGTTGACCCGTACTGTACCCGAAGGGGTGGAGCTGACGAAGTGGCTGTTCCGGGTTTGCCGGAATTTGTGGATCGACGGCTACCGATCCCGGAAGGTCCGCCAGGAGGCGACCCTGCAGCCTCAACTGCAGGAGCGTGAAATTGTCGATGGGGAGCGGGCCATGTCGAGCGAAGTCGAGCTCGATCAGGTCAGCCGCGCCATGGATAAGCTGCCGGACGACCAGCGCCTGGTGTTGTCGCTGGTGGCGGTCCAGGGCCTGTCCTACAAGGAGGCGGCTGCCACTCTGGAAATACCGGCCGGGACCGTGATGAGCCGCCTGGCCCGCGCCCGAACCGCTCTGATACAAAGCCTGAACTTACCCGTAGCGAGGACCCGCTCATGAACATCAACGATGAAACCCTGTCGGCCTTCCTGGACGGCGAACTGACCCCGGCCGAAATGGAGCAGGTTCGCACCCGGCTGGCCGAAGATCCGGCCCTGGCCGACCGTCTGGCGGAGCTGAGCGCCGTGGATAAACTTGTCAGCGAGCGCGCCCACGCCATTGATGGGCGGCCATTGCCGAGTGGCATTCAACAGATGCTGGCGGAGGACGAGGCCGAGCCCAAGTCCGCCGAGGTCATCGCCTTTCCCCTGTGGCGCCGGGCCCGTCAGGCGCTGAACGCACAAACCGGAATGGCGGCCGCTGTTGCGCTCGCTCTGGGGTTCGGTCTGGCACAGGTCACCGAAAACTTTGGGAATCCGCAAGCCGACACTTTCCAGCCCATCGCCCAGCGTCTGGAAACGCTGCCCAGCGGCACCAGCGAGGCCCTGCCCGATGGCCGGGAAATTACTCCCCGCCTGACCTTCGTCAACCGGGATGGTCAGCACTGCCGTCAGTATCGGGTCACTGGAGAGGGTGAGCGGTCGGAGAACATTGCTTGCCGGACCCGACAGGCCGATACCGACTGGGAGCAACTGGCCAGTATTCGACAGCGGGCCGCGGAGTCCGGTAGCTATCAGACCGCCAGCGGTGGCTCTTTGCTGGACAGCGCGCTGGACCAGATGATGGCCGGCGGCATCATTGAGCCGGAGCAGGAAAAGCAATTGATCGAGCGCGATTGGCAGCCGTCGCCATAGGCCATCCGGTCAATCGTTAAAGCCATTAACCAGACAAGAGCGAGACAATATATGAAAAAGCCAATGACAGCCCTGATGATGGTTTTGTTGATCAGTGCCTGTGCGGCCCCGGTCTACCAGCCGGCCAAAAGCGGCGGCTACGGCTACCGGGAAAGCCAGATTGCCGATAACCGCTACCGCGTGTCGTTCAGGATGCGCGGCGACAAGCGCTTCGAAGCCATGGACTACGCCCTGCTGCGCGCCTCCGAACTGACCCTGATGGCGGACTACGACTGGTTTGTGGTTGTCGACAGGCAGGTGGACGGTACGAGGGAGGAGTCGGGAAGCAAAGTGAGTGCCCGCCGAACCCGGAACACGGAGCGCCACTGCGGCCTGCTTGGCTGCACCACTGACTCCAGCCCCAGCACCGCTTACGGGGCCGAGATCAGCTCGGGCAATCGATCAGAGCAGGAAGTGATTCTGGAAATCCGCCTGGGTAAGGGCGTACGTCCCACGGAAGGCGACAGCTACGACGCACTGGAAGTGCGGGACAATTTGCGCAAGCGTGTAGAGTAGGGAAGAGTAGGGCGGTCAGTGCTCTTGCTGGAATTGTCTACATTTAAAAATGTTGGCATTTAATGACGTTCAGACGAGGGAATTGAGATGACTAGCGAGGGCACAAACGAGACTCCAGAACAACAACATGAAGACGAGGAAACGCTCAGACGGGAGCGCCACGAGTTGCTTCAACGTCTGGAGGGCTGGCTGGAAGCACCCATGCTGGTGCTTGCGTTCGTGTGGCTGGTGCTGTTGGTCCTGGAACTGGTTCGGGGCGAAATCCTGCTGTTCTATTTTCTGGGAACGGCCATCTGGGTCGTATTCATCATCGACTTCGTTGCGAAGTTGGTCCTCGCCCCGGACAGAATCGTTTACCTCAAGCGCAACTGGCTGACGGCTATTTCGTTACTGCTCCCCGCACTGCGCATTTTCCGGTTGTTCCGTTTACTTCGCCTGGCCAGAGCGGCTCGGGGATTGCGCCTGGTTCGCGTGGTCAGTTCGCTCAACCGCGGGATGAAGGCGTTGGGCGCGAGTCTGAGCCGCCGGGGGTTCGGTTATGTCATTGCCCTGACCCTCCTGGTGACCGTCGCCGGGGCGGCCGGGATGTTTGCCCTGGAGAACAAGGTGCCCGGCGGTCCGCACAGCTTTGGTGAATCACTCTGGTGGACCGCCATGATCATGACCACGATGGGTTCGGAATACTGGCCAAAGACAGTGGAGGGACGTGTGCTGTGCGTCTTTCTCTCGCTCTATGCCTTCGGTGTATTCGGGTATGTGACCGCTGCGCTTGCCACCTTCTTTGTCGGGCGGGATGCCGATAGTAACGAGGCTGAGCTGGCTGGCGCCAGACAATTGGCGGCCCTCCAGGGTGAAGTTGCCGCCTTACGCGATGAGATCCGGGCGCTGTCGCGCAATTGACGCCGTGATCCGCTGTAAGTAATCGGTCCTGACCGTTCGTTACCGTACAGACGGAAGTCGACTGTTAATGGTAAAGCTCGCTGAACTCGTATTTGTGAAGAACTTCGAGTGTCGTAAGGGATTTTGCGTAAACACTCTCCGACGTCTCATTCCCCGGGGCAGCATCGACCGAACAACCGGTAGCCAGCAGCGTCTGTACACGCTGGTGGGGTTATCCCGGATATTGACGACTTAGGAGCCACGCCAGTAGCTAATGGAGGCCTATTGCTATGAAGCTGGCCCAATTTATCCAGACGAAAATGGAACAGCAGCTTGAAGACTGGGAAGAAGCCGCGCTGGAAATCGCTCCACAATTGAAAGGCGAAGCCAACCGCGCCCTGAGGGATCATGCCCGTTCGATGCTGAAGTTCATTTCTCAAGACCTCGTTACCTCCCGGACCAGGAAAGAGTCGATGCGCAAGGCCCTTGGCAAAGGCAAGGCCCCTGCTTCGGACGCCGGAGGAGAGCATGGCATAGACCGTCTCAGGCAGGGTATGTCCATGCTTCAGATGGTACAGGAACTCCGGGCCCTGCGGGCTCGGGTCGCCTGGTCCTGGAGCGATGAACAGCAAAGCTTCACCGCAAATGACATCGAGCAACTGCTGCGCTTCAATGAGGCCGTCGACGAGTTGATTATCAGCTCGATCTCAAGCTTTTCAGCCCTTAAATATCAGGAAACGCGCTTGATCGAAACCATGCTGAAGGCCTCCCTTGATCCCGCCGCCATATTCGATTTCACTGGGAAGCACCTGTTTCTCAATACGGCGATGGCTGATCTGGTCAATGCGCCTCAACGGGACATTATTGGCAAAACCCCGCTTGAGCTGGGCCTGGATGGGGCCACAGAGTTGCTCGATGCGATCACTGTAACTGTTACCTCGGGGCAAACTCAGCGCAGGGAATTCCATCACTGTTTACCTTCAGGCCGAGAGCAGTATTTTGACTGCCAATTTGTTCCCGTTTTTAATGACCGGAACGAAGTTGAAGCGGTCGTCAAAACGTCCCGGGACATCACTGAGCGCAAACAGACTGACGAAGAAGTATGGCGAAACGCCAATTTTGATTCGCTCACCGGCATTCCCAACCGACGGCTGTTCCTTGACCGGCTGGAGCAGACCTTGCTGGAGGCCAAACGAATGAACAGCTCCTTTGGCTTACTGTTCATCGACCTGGACCGTTTCAAGCAAGCCAACGACCAGCTCGGTCACGAGGCCGGTGACCGCCTTCTGGCGCAGGTGGCCGAACGGATAAGCACCAATGTCCGGGCCATGGACACAGTGGCCCGTCTCGGCGGAGACGAATTCACCCTGATCCTGAAGGAAACCGGCAAGGATGGTGCGAAGGAAGCCGCCAAGACAATTCTGACCAGTCTCGAAAGGGCGTTTGACGTTGATTCTCATCGGGTACACATTTCCGGTAGTATCGGCCTGACCCTATTCCCTGTTGACGGCCAGGATGCCGACCAGCTGATGCACAATGCCGATCACGCCATGTACGCGGCCAAAGCGCAGGGAGGCCAACAGGTCAAGAGCTACGAGCCCCGGATGGCGCAGAGCGAATCAGAGCATATGCGGTTGAACAGGGAGCTGGATGATGCCCTCAGATCTAACCAGCTGGAGTTATACTACCAGCCTGTAATCGACATCCGCACTGGTGCCATATCCTCTGCGGAAGCTTTGCTTCGATGGCATCATCCCTACAGGGGGCTGTTGACGCCGGCCGACTTTCTCAGCGTCACTGAACAAAGCGGTATGACGGATAGCATCAACGCCTACGTCCTGGAACAGGCGGTGAGCCACTCGCTCAGGTGGCGCGACCAGCGTGGCGAGGCCTTTCCGATCAGTATCAACGAATCACCCGCGTCCTTTTTTACCCGGACCCTTGTTGAAGAATGGCGAGCGCGGCTGAAACAAGTGGGTCTCGATGAAAGCCGGATCACCATGGAACTGACCCCGGCCTCCCTCAACAACATTCGTGCCTCCGGGTTCAATCCAGTCAAAAGCATGGGTTTGACAGGTCTGCGACTACACTTGGCAATCGACGATTTTGGTATCGAACCGTTCTCCCTATTGGCTCTCCAGGAGTTCAAGGTAGACAGTGTCAAGGTAGACAGAGAGCTGATCAAGGACGCCGGTCAGGGCGGCGATGCCGATCGCATACTGAAGGCCATAATCGCTATGGCTCACGCGATCAACGTCCAGGTGGTTGGTGTTGGCGTCAAAAAAGACGAACAATTGCAATTTCTTTCCCGTGCCGGCTGCGACTATGCTCAGGGCTACCTGTTCTCCGAGCCCCTTCGCCAGGAAGATTTTGAGGCGTTGCTAAGCCGGGGCCGTCAGGAAAAGCCTTCCTGAAGGCCACTTTAATCTTGCCCTTCAGCCCGGCGGTTGCTAGAGTGCTGCCCATCTGTCCCCGGCTGTTTTTTCGCACCGTGCGGGAACGAACCTCCCTATTCCTGATCCAACTCCGGCAGTCATTTCCGATTGTCGCTTAAAACCGAGTTTAACCATGCTGAAACACTTTCGTGGCGCGTTTTCCAACGATCTGTCGATCGATCTTGGTACCGCGAACACTCTGATTTATATGCGAGGCCACGGCATCGTCCTGGACGAGCCGTCGGTGGTCGCCATTCGCCACCATAACGATCGCAAAATGGTGGAGGCTGTGGGCCACGAGGCCAAGCGCATGCTGGGCCGGACGCCCGGCAACATCACCGCCATTCGTCCTCTGAAAGACGGCGTCATTGCCGATTTTCAGGTGACCGAAAAAATGCTTCAGTACTTCATTAAAAAAGTGCACGAATCCAATTGGCTTCAGCCCAGTCCGCGGGTGTTGATCAGCGTCCCCTGTCTGTCTACTGAAGTAGAAAAGCGCGCCATCCGTGAATCCGCGATGGGTGCCGGTGCGCGCGAAGTACGCCTGATCGAGGAGCCCATGGCCGCGGCGATCGGGGCCGGACTGAATGTATCCGACGCGCACGGCTCCATGGTCGTCGACATCGGGGGCGGAACCACCGAAATCGCCGTCATCTCACTCAACGGGATTGTCTATTCCAACTCGGTCCGCGTCGGCGGTGACCGGTTCGATGAGGCCATCGTCAATTACGTGCGTCGTCACTACGGCAGCATCATCGGCTACGCCACGGCCGAGCGTATCAAGCTCGAACTGGGCTGTGCGTTTCCCGGCAGCGAGTTGCGCGAGATCGACGTTCGCGGTCGCAACCTGGCCGAAGGCGTGCCGCGCAGCTTTACCCTGAACAGCGATGAAATCCTGGAGGCTTTGAAAGAGCCCCTGGCGGGCATTGTCCAGGTCGTCAAAAGCGCCCTGGAACAGGCACCGCCCGAGCTCGCGGCGGATATTGCCGACAGCGGTGTGGTCCTCACCGGTGGTGGTGCCCTGTTGCGGGGGATTGATGAGTTGCTGTCCGATGCGACCGGGGTCCCGGTGCTGGTGGCAGAGCAGCCGCTGTTCTGTGTCGCCATGGGCGGCGGACGGGCGATGGAATTGATGGATAAGGGCAAGATGGATCTGCTGTCTTCCTGATCGATTCCGGCTCTAGCTACCGGCACCCGACATTAAAAAACCGGCCTTCCAGGGCCGGTTTTTTAATGGTGGCCTGTGAGTGGCCAGTGGCGTCAACCGATCACTGGCACAGTGACTGTCCAGCGGCGTCCTGTCCGCAGGCCAGCTCGAGCTCAAAGTGCTCGCCATCGGTAATGTCGGGGTAGGCTGAAAATTCACTGGCGTGTGAACCGTCTTCACCCGCCACCCTGATGAATACCCACTCCTGTTGTGCGCCCATGCCATTGGGGAAGTCGACGGTTCTTATCTCGCCCACGGGAACGTCTTCCAGCATTGCCACGGTGCCCCGACCTTCTCGCAGCACTTCAATTTCACAGACGCTGGCGGAGGTATCCTGACCGTTGATGCAGCTCACATCGATACTTTCGGGGGCCGGGCCCTGGACGGTTTCCTGATCGAGAACGACAGTCTGGCTGGTGACCAGTGCGCTCTGGGCGCTACCTTCGAGCAGCATGAACTGGCCGTCCTGCGAGTAGGCACCGTTGGAGGTGGCGGACCAGTGCACCAGGGTGGCTTCGGCGGGTACCGGAACCGTGCTTTCGCCCGTGAACAGCGAGTGAGAAGCGATGAAGGGGCTGTCGTTGGGGATTTCAGCGACAATCTCCAGGGTGCAGGGAATGGCGGCGCCAGTGGTGCCGGCACAGGTCACCTCCACGTCTTCAATGGGTGTGGTGTCCAGCGCAATAACCACCGCTTCGCTGGCGTCTGATGTGGCGCTGCCTTCGGCCAGAACATTCTGTTGGTTGAACGAGATCGGACCGGGGACTTCAGCGGACCAGGTCAGAGTGCTGTTCTGATCAATACCGGACCAGTTGGTGGCGATGGTGCCGCCCTGGGCGGGGAGGGTCTGCGTCAGGGTTTCGTTGCCGTCGGTCATGGCCACCTCACAGTCAACACCGGTACCGTCGGGCAGTTCACAGCGGACGTTGTTCTCGGTGGTGGGCTCTTCGAGTTCGATGATCACATCGCCGGACATGTCCGAGGTGTGCTCACCCAGCAGGCCGCCCAGTGAGGTGGCAAACCAGTCGATGGTGGCGCTGTTGGGCATGTTGACAATGGTAGTGCCGGTTTCGGCCACCTGGCCGTTGCGGGTAAAGGTGGAACCGTCATCCAGGGTGATGTCGGCAGTCACGGCACAGGGTACGGCGCTGTCATCCAGGAGCCGACATTCAACATTGATACTGCCGCCATTTTCGAACTTGAAATCCCAGTTCCAGGTGGAGAAGTGACTGACCTCCGCGTGTACCGCCAGGCCTACGGGAGAGGTGGCGGAGGCGACCACGGTACCCAGCGTGCTGTCGTCCTCGATCCAGACGCCCTGGTCTTCATCGAAGTGCCACATGGGGATGGTGCTGCCCACCCTCAGCGCCTCGTTGTTGATGCTGTCATGGGGCAGGTCCATCTGAATCTCGGCCGTGGCGCCCGGCGCCAATTGCAGGTAGTCACCGTCGTCATTGTGAACATCCACGGTGATCATGCCGGCACTGATCAGCTCGGCCTCGGCCCCGCCGGCGTCCAGCGCCTGGCCGTTGCCCAGCATGGCGTTGAGCTCGCCGTTGGCGATATCCCAGGGCGTCACCTGGACACTGGCGCTGCCATCGGCCGGTTCACCATCGGGGGTCACAAAGGCGTTGGCCGGAAAGGTGATTCTGGCTCCCAGGTCGTTGGCGCTGAGGGTACGCGCCTCCTCGATGGCATCAAGGTTCAATGTCTGCTTCACGCGCATCAGCCGAATCGGGGTGATGCTGTCCTCCTCGGCCGGCACCTTGATCGACTGGCTGATGTAACCCTCCATGCGGGTCTGGACCACGACCTCATCACTGGAAGGAATCGTGAAACTGACGCTACCGCCCTCGTCGCTGTCCAGAGTTTCCTCATCCAGGGTGATGCTCGCGCCCTCAAGGCGGGCACCGTCGTGGCTTTGCACATTGAAATCCAGATCCACCTCGGTGACTGGAGTGGGGTCGTCTGTGTTGCCATTGTCATCGTTGGCGCCCGGGCCGTTGCTGTTGCTTCCGCCGCAGGCGATCAGAGCGCTGGTAAGCAGCGCCAGAGACAGGGCTTTGAGGCCTGTGTGGGTGTATTGGGCTCGACTGTTCATGACGTTATCCTCTTCGCACAGTTTGAAAAATGGGTGTTTCCGAAGAGGTAGTCGTCGAGCTCACTCCCCAGGTTCATTTTATTTTATTCTTTTAGCCTGGTTGCGAATCAGGGGGGTTAAAGAGGTCTACTCCGAAATCGGACATCTGAATGGCGTTCGGCTCCTGATACGACTGAGTGAAACCGGCGTGATACCCAGGTACCGGGCCACGTCAGTCTGTGAGAGGCGTTGTATCAACTCCGGCTCCCGTTTACAAAGCAACCGATATCGTTGTTCCGCAGACAGGCAAAGAAGCTCATATTCCCTCCGCTCTTTCTTCATGGCGACCTGTAAAAGCAACGAACTGAATGCGCTGGAAAACTCTGCATCCTCCTTGATTACGGCCAACAATCGGTCACCAGGAACTTCCAGAAAGCGGCTGTTTTCAACGGTTATCAAGTTAAACGGGCTGGGACTCCCGGCAACAATCACCTGCATACTGGCGATACACTCATTCTCGCGGATGAAGGATTTGATGAACTCCTTGCCATCGATGGTTTCGTAATAGGCCTTGGCCATTCCCTGACAGAATATAAAAAAGTGGTCTGAAAGGTCCCCCTGTCGAAATAAAAAAGTGCCCTTGGCTGCGTAGCGTTCGCTACCCAACCCACTGATCCTCTCAAGGAGGCCGCCTTCAATCATCGGGTTAACCCCTCTATTCAATCAACGAGACCCGCAGGAATAAAATTCGCTCCAGGCGTTATGTGCATGCTCGACCAAATCGCAATAGTACCAAGGTTAGCTTATCCGGTGGATTCAACAAGAAAAACGCGGATTGTCGCAAATAACAACATTGCACTTAACATGGGTTAATGCCTCGGGGAGGGCACCGGTTATACAATTGATGTCAATCGCGGCGGATCAGGAGCCATCAATCATGCAATTGAAAGAAAGGACGATTCTGATTACAGGGGGAACCTCGGGTATCGGGAAGGAGATGGTCGCGCAACTGGCACCGGTCAATAAAACCATTATTGTCATTGCGACAAACCCTGTGAAGTTAGATGAACTAAAACGCAATTACAGAAATGTCGTTACGTATCAGTGTTCAATTGACAGGAAAACGGAAGTTGAAGAAACCATCGGGGATATCCTTGAGCGTTACAAAGACCTGGCCGTGGTGGTGAACAACGCCGGTATTCAAATGACACCGATGCTCCATGAAAAAGAATTCAGCTTTGACAGTATCGAGACCGAAGTGGCGATCAACCTGACCGCGCAAATCTGGATATCCGCCCTGACGCTCGGGCACTTTCTGGATCTGGAAGGGCCGGCTGCCTACATCAATGTAACGTCTGGCCTGGGCCTGTATCCGAAAAAGTACTCGACCGTTTATTGTGCTACCAAGGCGGGGCTGCTCAGCTTCACCCGAAGTTTTCGTTATCAGCTGGAAACAACGTCCATCAAGGCACATGCCGCGATTCTGCCCCTGGTCGAAACGCCCATGACCGAGGGGCGCGGTAAGGGGAAAATTTCCGCAAGGCGGGCAGTGTCAGAGATCATTAAAGGGGTGGAGAAAGGCAAGGACGATATTTATGTGGGTAAAACCAAATGGATGCCAACGCTCTCGCGCATAAGCCCGACACTGATGGCCACCATAATGAAAGGCGCCTGATCTTCATCGAAAAAAGGTTCAGACCCATGAAACCACTCATTACTGTCGCCCTGGTTCTGGCCACTCTGTTCGCCTCCACATTCCTGATGGTAACGACAACCGGTGTTCTGACGGTGGAGGGAATAGAAGCCGGCCTGAAGGCCGCTTCGGAAGTCAATGCCATTTACGTCGTTATCGGGATCGTGGCGCTGCTTCTGGCGGATATTTTTATGGCGGTGCCGACGCTCACGATTGCCATCTTGTCCGGCTATTTTCTGGGCTTTGGATTGGGCGCATTCAGCTCGACGCTCGGAATGGCTTCAGCGGGCGTTACCGGTTACGCGTTATGTCGACTTTATGGTCCCGGATTGCTGAAGAAAATATACCCGGAATCACACAAACGCGAAGAAATGCAAAGCCTGTTCAATCAGCACGGCAGTACCCTGTTATTGATCTGTCGGGCCATGCCGATACTCCCGGAGGTGTCCTGTTGCATG
Source organism: Marinimicrobium sp. C2-29 (assembly GCF_038419845.1). NCBI lineage: Bacteria > Pseudomonadati > Pseudomonadota > Gammaproteobacteria > Cellvibrionales > Cellvibrionaceae > Marinimicrobium > Marinimicrobium sp. C2-29. The sequence continues at coordinate 225,475 of NZ_JBCAQT010000002.1, read as the reverse complement.
GCAGGCGCTAACCGTATGCCTTTTGTCCGGTTCTTTGCTTGCTATATGGTGTCCACTTTACCTTACGCCAGCATTGCCGCCTTTGCGGGCTCCCGCAGCAGTCTCGATAGTCCCCAGCCAGCCATTTATGCGGCCATTGGTCTGGCACTGTTTTTCTGGACGGCGTGGGCCGTCTTTATTCGAAGAACCCGGGCCAGCGAGGGGCGTCTCGAGAGCTGACCGCGCTTTGCTTGCGCACCACTTGTTATCATGTAGACTATAAGAGGTCATAATAATTCTGGAGAAGCGCACGTGAGTCCGATCAAACCCCTGTTACTGGCCGGCGCCCTGCTGGCAACCCTCCCGTCCTTTGTTCACGCCGAGGTCCGTCTGCCCCAATGGATCAGCGACGGGGTGGTGCTGCAACGCGATACTCCGGTCCCGGTCTGGGGCTGGGCCGATCCGGATGAAGCCGTCACCCTGACGTTCCAGGGCGAGCGCTATCAGACCCGGGCGAATGAGGAGGGACGCTGGGAGGTGACTCTGCCCGAGCTGAAGGCCGGCGGGCCTTACGAAATGCACATTCGCGCCGAGAATGAGATTAGGCTCGACGATGTATTGGTGGGCGATGTCTGGCTCGCCTCCGGCCAGTCCAATATGGAACTGCCCATGGGTCGGGTCGAGCCGATGTTCGGGGCGGAAATCGAGCAGGCCGATCACCCCAGGATCCGCTATTTCGAGGTGCCGGATCGTTACCAGTTCAAACACCCGGAGCAGGATCTGGAAGGGGGGCAGTGGCTGAGCATCACCCCCGACAACATTCGCCAGATATCCGCCGTGGGTTACTTCTTTGCCCGCGACCTGCAGGCGGAGTACGAGGTGCCCATCGGCATCATCAACGCCGCGCTCGGCGGTTCACCGGCTGAATCCTGGTTGAGTGCAGAAGCGCTCAAAGCTTTCCCGGAGCACCTGAAGGAAGCCCGGCGCTTTCAGGACGATGCGCGGGTGGCCGAGATCATCGAGAGTGATCAGGCCCGTTCGAACGCCTGGTACCAGCAGCGCGACGAGAAAGACAAAGGCTTCAAAGACGGTGAATTTCTCTGGGCCGATCCCGCCCTGGACCACAGCGACTGGGACACCGTTGAGATGCCCGGCTACTGGCCTGAAGAGGACGAACCTGTTGTCAATGGCGTCTGGTGGTTGCGCAAAACCATCGAGGTGCCCGAAGACTGGGCCGGCCAGCCCGCCATGCTCGTTCTCGGGCGCATGGTCGATGCCGACACCACCTTTCTCAATGGCGAACCGGTGGGGGAAACCACCTACCAGTACCCGCCGCGTCGCTATCGTCTGCCCGAAGGCGTGCTCAAGGCGGGAGAAAACACCATCGCCATCCGGCTGACCAACAATCAGGGTCGGGCCGGCTTCTTTTATGACAAGGATTACCAGCTCGAATGGCAGGGCGACACCATCGATCTGACCGGCGAGTGGCATCGGCGCCAGGGCGCCGAACTGCCGGCGCTGGAACCCCAGACCTTCGTCCGCTGGAAACCACTCGGACTCTACAATGGCATGATCGCCCCCCTCACCGATTACCCGCTCAAGGGCGTGATCTGGTACCAGGGCGAGTCCAATGTGGGCCGGGCCGAGGAGTACGCCGAGCTGTTCCCCGCGCTGATCAACAACTGGCGCGACAAATGGGATCAGGAGGATCTGCCGTTCCTCTTTGTCCAGCTGGCCAACTTCCTCGAGGCCCGCGAGCAACCCGGCGACAGCGACTGGGCCCGCCTGCGCGAGGCCCAGCTCACCACCCTGAACACCCCCCATACCGGCATGGCGGTGGCCATCGATGTAGGGGAGTGGAACGACATCCACCCGCTCGACAAGAAAACCGTGGGTGAACGCCTGGCCCAATCGGCCCGGGCGGTAGCGTACGGAGAGTCGGATGGAGAGCCGGACGCGGTCGGTTCAGGACCGATCTACCAGAGCATGAAAGTGAAAGGCAAACGGGTGCACCTGCGCTTCGACGCCGTGGGTTCGGGGCTGGCCAGCTGTGATGGCGAGCCGCTGCAGCAATTTGCCATTGCCGGGGAAGACCGCGATTTTGTCTGGGCCGAGGCCAAAATCAGGGGCAACCAGGTCCGGGTCTGGAGCGATGACGTGCGCAACCCCAAGGCGGTGCGCTACGCCTGGGCCGATAACCCCGAGGGCGCCAACCTGTGCAATCGTGAAGGGCTGCCCGCCTCGCCGTTTCGCACCGACGACTGGTAACGACGGCCATTAAAAACATGGCCCGCTAGTCCACGGGCAGGGCCGTGCTTTTGATCGGTGACTTCAACACAAAAGAGGACTGGACGCCGCTGACCCCTTCAATGCGGGTGAGCTTCTGCAGCAGAAACTGCTGGTAGGCGTCCATGTCCCGCACAATCACCTTCAGGACATAGTCGGCGGACTGGCCGGTGATCAGGTGGCATTCGAGGACTTCCGGGTACTGGGCAATCGTCTGCTCAAAGGCTTCAAAGCGGTCCGGAGTGTGCTTGTCCATACTGATCTGGATAAAGGCCATCAGATTCAGCCCCAGCTCCCGAGCATTGAGCAATGCCACATAGCCGTCGATCAATCCCTGCTCCTCCATCTGCCGGACCCGTCGCAGGCAGGGGGAAGGGGAGAGGTTGATGGCCTCGGCCAACTCCTGATTGGAAATCCGCCCGCGTTTTTGCAGGGTTTCCAGGATCATACGGTCATAGCGATCGAGCGTGTGTTGCATGGTTTGTCCCCACCCGTAGGGTGGGCTCTGCCCACCTTCTAAGTAGAAAATAACTTATATTTCAATAATAAACTGTATTCAGCAATTATATGCCATAACAGCGAGATTTTCAGCCATCTTAGCAATTTAATGCCGCGCCCGAGCCCCTATACTGTGTTCACTGCCTGAGTTTGAGTGAGGTTTTGGGCCACAAGCCCTGTTGTGACCGGACAGTGGAACATCATCACAAGTGATACTCCGCTACCGACAAAACGCCCGGTTTACCCCGCCGGCACCGTCCAACCACCTCAATCCGGGCACTCACACAAGACGACGTTTTGGAGCCGAACCATGATTGCCAACCCCGCCAGTAAGTACCAGCGCTTTGAGCCGATTCAATTGCCCGACCGGCAGTGGCCCAATCGCGTGCTGGACACGCCGCCCATCTGGATGAGCACCGACCTGCGCGATGGCAATCAGGCGCTGATCGACCCCATGAACGTCGACACCAAAATGCGCATGTTCAAGGCGCTGGTGGCGATCGGCTTCAAAGAGATCGAAGTGGGTTTCCCGTCGGCCTCGGATACCGATTTCAACTTTGTGCGCCGCCTGATTGAAGAAAATCAGGTGCCCGACGATGTCACCATCGAGGTGCTCACCCAGGCGCGCCAGGATCTGATCCAACGCACCGTGGAGTCGCTCAAGGGCGCGCGCCGGGCCATCGTACACATGTACAACCCGGTGGCGCCGGCCTTCCGCAAAATCGTGTACAAGACCGACAAGGCCGGCGTTAAAGCCATTGCCGAGCAGGGCACCCGCTGGGTCAAGGAAATGACCGAGGCCTACCCGGAGACCGAGTGGGTCTATCAGTACTCGCCCGAGGTGTTCTCCAGCACCGAGGTGGAGTTTGCCAAAGAGGTGTGTGATGCCGTGACCGCCATCTGGCAGCCCACGCCCGAGCGCAAGATCATTTTCAATCTGCCGGCCACTGTGGAGATGTCCACGCCCAACACCTATGCCGACCAGATCGAGTGGATGCACCGCAACCTGAACAACCGCGAGAGCATCGTGCTCAGCGTGCACCCACACAACGACCGGGGCACCGCCGTGGCCGCGGCCGAGCTGGCGATGATGGCCGGCGCCGACCGGGTGGAAGGCTGCCTGTTCGGCAACGGCGAGCGCACCGGCAATGTCGACCTGGTGACCCTGGCGCTCAACTTCTACTCCCAGGGCGTGCATCCGGGGCTGGATTTCACTGACATTGATCAGGTGCGCCAGTTGGCGGAGGAGTGCACCCAGCTCCCGGTCCATCCGCGCCACCCCTACGCGGGCGAGCTGGTCTTCACCGCCTTTTCCGGTTCGCATCAGGACGCGATCAAAAAGGGCTTTGCCGTGCAGGACCCCGAAGGCCTCTGGGAAGTGCCCTATCTGCCGCTGGACCCGGCGGACCTTAACCGCAGCTATGACGCCGTGGTCCGGGTCAACAGCCAGTCGGGCAAGGGCGGTGTGAGCTTTCTGCTCCAGCAGCAGGCCGGGTTTGAGCTGCCGCGCCGGCTGCAGATCGAGTTCAGCGGTGTGGTGCAGAAAGTCAGCGATCAGACCGGAAAAGAGGTCAACAGCGCCGATATCTACAAACTGTTCGACTCGGAGTATCTGCAGGTGGATGCCCCTTACCGCTACAACAGCAGCCGGGTCAGCGATGGCGAAGGCGATGAGGTCAGCACCCTGATTCTGGGCCAGTACCAGGGGCGGGAAGTGGAGCTGGCCGGCAAGGGTAACGGCCCCATCGATGCGGCGGCCAAGGCCCTGGGTGAGCACGCCGGCGAGACCATCACGGTGGTGGACTACCACGAGCACGGCCTGGGCGCCGGTTCGGATGTGGCGGCCGTCTGCTACGTGGAGGTCAAGGTGGGTGAGCACAAACCGGTGTTTGGTGTGGGGCAGGACAAAAACATCGTCGCCGCCGCCATCAAGGCGTTGATCAACGGCGTCAATCGCGACCTCGCTTCAGCGGCCTAAGCTGAGCTCGCCGGTCTGCCCTCTTTTGGGGCAGGCCGGCGATTTTCCTTCCTGTTTATCCCCTCTTTGCCCTCTCTTTATCCCGTTATGTCCCCGTGACACGTCCTCCAGCGTCCTGAATATCGCCCTTTGTGTTGATATTTGTGCCAACCCGGCCGCTAACCTCACTTTTTTAATAATTTCCTCTTTGCTAATGGGGTTTTCTTATGCGATGATCTGATGGACGCAATCATTTGCGCCCGGTGACGCCCTGTGTCATCGACAATAACGAGAGTCCCAAAAGCTCGAGCTAAAAAGTTCAACCTGAAGAACTCAACCTAGAGTCAAAAAACTCTAAAACAACACACAGTTCTAACAATAAGCCATTGAGGGAGTTAGAGAATGAAAGCATACCAACTGAGCCCACTAGCCCTGGCCTTGGCGGCTGCCGCTATGCCAGCTGCCTACGCCCAAGACAATGAACCCGCGCTGGAAGAGGTCGTGGTGACCGGCTTCCGTCAGAGTCTGGAGCGCGCTCTGGACATAAAACGTGATTCCGCCAACAACGTTGAAAGCATCGTGGCGGAAGACATGGGTAAAATGCCCGACCTGAACCTCGCCGAGTCCCTGCAGCGGGTTCCCGGTGTGGCCATCAACCGCGAGGGCGGTGAGGGTCGCCAGATCACGGTCCGCGGCCTGAGCCCCGACTTTACCCGCAGTACCCTGAACGGTATGGAAGTGCCCGGCAGTGCCGGTGGTCTGGATTCGTCCGGCGGTGTGAACCGCGGCCGCTCCATGGACTTCAACATCTTTGCTTCCGAGCTGTTCAACCGCATCGACATCCACAAGTCGCCCAAAGCGTCGGTGGAAGAGGGTGGTCTGGCCAGTACTGTGGAGCTGCACACCGCCAAGCCGTTTGACAGCCCCGGGCTGAACATGAGCGCCAGTGCCCAGGCGACCGTCGACAATGTGGCCAGCGAAACCGACCCGCGCGTCGCGGCGCTGATCAGCAACACCTTTATGGACGACACCTTCGGGGCCCTGTTCTCGATTGCGCACTCCACCCGCACCGTGCGCCAGGAAGGTTTTGGTACCGTACGCTGGACCTCGCCTTTCGCCAACGGCGACCGCGGCTGGGCGGATACCAGTGGTACCGACGTCAATGGCACACCCAATCCGAGCGCCAACCATCCGGAATTTGAAGCCGGTGATGATCCGCTCGACTATATGTGGCATCCACGCTTGCCGCGTATGGACTACTTTGGCAACACCCAGGACCGCACCGGTGCCACCGCGTCCTTCCAGTTCCGTCCCAACGATCGGCTTGAACTCGGCCTGGATATGCTCGCCTCACAACTGGAAAACGATCGTGAGTCTTACAACTACTTCGCCCAGTTCCGTAACCTCCAGGACACCATTACTCCCACCAGCGTAACGCTGGATGACGAGGGTCGTCGGATGATCGCGGGCAGCTTTGACAATGTTCAGCCGCGCTCGGAAAGTCGCGGTCAGTTCTCCGAGACCAGCTTCTTTCAGACGGTTTTCTCCGGTCAATACGACCTGACTGACCAGACCTCTCTGAGCTTCATGGTCGGTAATGCCACCTCTGAGCACGACGAAGAGCAGTACCGTTTCAACCTGACCGCCAGCGATCCGTCCAGCTTCTCGTTCGATTTCACCGAGAACAAGAACATCGCGGAAATGAGCTACGGCTTCGATATCCTGGATGAGGATGCCTACCAGTTCAGCGGCCCGGTGTTGCGCAAAGACGTTGTCGAGCGTGACAACAACACTTTCCGTGTCGATCTGGAAAGCCACCAGGGTGGCGCCACCTTCAAAACCGGCTTTATCTACAATGTCCGCGAGGTGGATTCGCTGCGTTACAACCCCACCGAGGGCACGGTTGAAGCGCCGGACTCTCCGGCGGGTCTGACCACCACGATGGAAGGCATTGGCATCAATGACTTTGCTACCGGTCTGGACGCGCCGGACGGCTTCCCCAAAAACTGGCTCATCGCCCACTTTGACAACACCATTGAAGCCTATGGTGCGGGTCAATTCACTCCGGCCCCGGTTGATTCGGCTTCCTGGAATGTGGAAGAAGAAACCATGGGTATCTATGGTGAAGTCGACTTTGAAGCCGAAGTGTTTGATCGTCCTCTGCGGGTGAATACCGGCCTGCGTATTGCCCGGACCATGATGACCTCCGAGGGTGCGACTGAGGATCCCGATTCAGGCGACGCGATTGCCCTGACCGGCGAGAACAACTATACCGACGTTCTCCCGTCCACCAACATCGTGTGGGAAATCGCTCCCGACCTGCTCCTGCGGGCCAACCTCTCGCGCAACCTGACCCGCCCGGGACTGGGTAGCCTGTCGCCCACCGTGACCAGTGTCACGGCGCTGAACGGCAACATCAGCCGCGGTAACCCGAACCTGGATCCGATTCGTGCCAGTGCGGTTGATATCGGCGTTGAGTGGTACTTCGACAACGAGGCGCTGTTGGCCGCTACGGTCTTCCACAAAGACATCGAGAGCTTTATCAGCGGTGACGAAGTGGAAGGTCCGCTCAGTCCGCAACTGCGTGAAATCGTCGCCCTGCAGCCGGCTTATGACCCCGATTCGCCGCAGTTTGAAGAGAGCGCGGTGCCCATTGATGGCAGTGACTGGTTTGTCTCCCAGCCCATCAATGGTGACGGTGCCCAGCTTGAAGGTGTGGAGCTGGCGTATCAGCAACCGTTCACCTTCCTGCCCGAGCCCTTCGACAATCTGGGTGTGATCGCCAACTACACCTACGTCGACTCGGAAGCGCGCTTTGGGTCGGTTGTCAGTCGTCTGCCCGGCTTGTCCAAGAACAGCTACAATTTCACGCTGTACTACGAGACGGACCGTTACGGCATTCGCGGATCGGTCAATGGCCGAAATGACTACATTACCGATCCAAGCGGCAGCAACGGCAATGCTCAACACGCCACTACCGGCCCGACCCGTCTGGACATGTCCGCCTTCTACAACATCACGGATGATCTGAAAATCACCCTCGAAGGCATCAACATGACCAACGAAACCGAGCGCCTGTACACCACGGGGCCGACCGGCGATATGGACCTGGTGCGTGAGTACAATACCACCGGACGTGAGGTCTACCTGGGTCTGCGTTACAACTACTAACCCTCGGCTACTCGCCCTCGGGCGAACAGGCTGAAGCCTTATTGCGCCATCTCCTCTGGGGATGGCGCTTTTTTTCGCCTATGGTAAAGACGCTTTTATTGCCGTTGGGGGGTCGGCTAATATGAATCGCAAAATAATGTGAGAAAGACAATAACCAATAAAACGTAAATAAAATAATTGAGGTGAGAGAGATGTTTGGACGAGACTGGTATCAACCCCTGTTGTTTGTGTTTGCGTTGTGGCTTCCCGCTCCGCTTGCGGCCGCCCCCAGCTCCGAGGCGGTTGAGGATACGATGAAACAGGCCTCCCGCTTCATGCGCGAGGAGGTCAGTTACCGGGGTGGCTACCTCTGGTCCTATCTGCCGGATTTTTCCCGGATGTGGGGCGAGCTGGAAGCCAAGCGGACGATGATCTGGATTCAACCGCCCGGAACGGCGACGGTGGGGCATCTGTATCTGGATGCGTTCAATGCCACGGACGATGACTTCTACTACAGTGCCGCCGAAGAGGTGGCCGGTGCCCTGATCTGGGCGCAGCACCCCAGCGGTGGCTGGAACTATCTGGCAGATTATGCCGGGGAAGAGTCGCTCAAGGAGTGGTATGACACAGTGGGCAAAAACGCCTGGCGGCTGGAGGAGTTCCACCACTATTATGGCAACGCCACCTTTGACGATGCGGGCACCATGGAGGCGGCCAAGTTCCTGTTGCGCCTCTATATGGTCAAGCGCGACCCCAAGTACCGCCCGGCGCTGGATCGGGCCATTGATTTTGTGTTGGACAGTCAGTACCCGATAGGCGGATGGCCCCAGCGCTATCCGCTGCGGGACGACTATGTGAAAGAGGGGCGGCCGGACTATACCCCTTTCATCACTTTTAACGACGATGTGGCCCAGGAAAATATCGAATTTCTGCTGCTGTGCTACCAGGCGCTGGGTCGCTCGGATGTGCGCGAGCCGGTCATTCGGGCCATGAACACCTTTCTGGTGACTCAGGTGGGGCCTCCCCAGCCGGGCTGGGGAATGCAGTACACGCTGGAGCTGAAGCCAGCCGGTGCGCGTGGCTATGAGCCCAACTCGCTCTCCTCGAGCACCACGGCCGCCAATGTTTCCCAGTTGATCAACTTCTATCGGCTCACCGGCGAGACCAAATTTCTGGCGCCGATTCCGGCGGCGCTGGACTGGTTGGATGAGATCCGGCTGCCCGAGAGCGAGCAGGCCGGTAACCGTACTCATCCGACATTTGTCGAGCTGGGTACCGACCGCACGCTCTATGTCCACCGCCGGGGCTCCAATGCCGTCAATGGTGAGTATTACGTGGATTACGACCCCGACAATACCCTGGCGCATTATCGCTCTACACGACACGTGGACGTCGAAGGCCTGCGGCATCAGTATGAGCAGGTGCTTCAGCTATCCAAGGCCGAGGCGACGGCGGGCTCCCCCTTGCTCGAGCCCCAGAGCGCCGAGCTGCCCCCGTACTTTACGCTGGGCAATGTCAGTGTCTCGGACCTGAACACCCGCTCTCAGCCCTCGCCCGAGACCGGCGATCTGGAGCGGGACGCCGAGCGTCTGCTGGAGGCACTGAACGACGAGGGTTACTGGCCCACGCCGCTGCGCTACACCTCCAACGCCTATCGTGGACCGGCACCCGAGACCGTTGCCGAAGGGAATTTCGGGGCGCGCAACGTGGGGGATGCCTGGGATACCTCCCCCTACCGCGCCGAAGAGCCGGCGATGGGGATATCCACCGGGGCGTTCATCAAGAATATGGGGGTTCTGATCCGCTACTTGGAGAGCCGGGAATAAACCCGGTTTTTTACTTTCCGCTTACACCCACTCGTCCGACGCTATGGCGTTTCCCCGAAGAGCGTAACGCTACACCACGCAACGGGCCATAGCTGTCTGACCGGATAACCCTGAAAACTTTCTGACAGAGGTACTGATATGAAAATCGAACATTTCGCTTACAACGTGGCCGATCCGGTCGCTGTCGCTGACTGGTATGTGGCAAATCTGGGAATGAGTGTTGCGCGCAGAATGGAAAGTGGACCCCGTACTCATTTTCTGAAGGATTCCAGTGGTCAGGTCATGATCGAGGTTTACAACAATCCACCGGATGAAGTGCCTCCCTATGCTGACATGAACCCGCTTATTCTGCATCTGGCCTTCGTATGTGACAACCCTGAATCAAAACGTGCCGAGCTTGAGAAAGTGGGGGCGAGTTTTGTCGAGGAGGTAAGGCTGGACGATGGTTCTCACCTGGTAATGATGCGCGATCCGTTTGGCTTCAGCATTCAGTTATGTAAACGTGGTGAGCCTATGCTGTAATAAGGAGTTCCTGCTGTAAGGGCTAAAGCTGAACGGCCCGCCTGGCTTTGAGCAGGTCAGTAAAGCAGAAATACCCCGGGAGACGTATCTCCCGGGGTGTTGATGGCTGAAACGCCCCTGGCCTGCTTACTTTCCAGCTTGGCCTTTACACGGCGATCAGGGCAGTGCCCGATACTCCAGATTACTGAAGCGTACGCTACCTTCCCCGGAGGCATAAATGGCCGGGCGCAGGCTCATGAAGCCGTAGGCCACATTGTGATGGTAACCGGAGGTTTCCATCTGCGTGGGGTATTTGATCCAGGTTTCGCCCCCGTCGGTGCTGTGGTGGATGGTCATGATGTGACGATCATTGGTGATACGCATGCGCAGGCGGTTCTCCATGCCCTCGGGTTTGGGGCTGGTGCGCTGGTCCATGCCGTAGCGGTGCAGGACGAAGGTGTCCTTGTTGACGCCGACACCGGCGTACAGTTTGTCGTTGTAGAACAGCAGGGCGCCGGCCTGGGCGCCGTCATCGAACTCGATATCCACTTCAAACTGGTAGGCCTGATCGCCGGCAATGAAAGTCAGCGGCGAGGTGTTGCTGGGCGAATCGCCCTTGGCTTCCAGCTCCAGGATGCCGGCCTCATGGTCATAGCTGACCCGTTCGTTCTCGGTGACATCACCGCGGAAGAAGCTGTACTGGATACCGAATTTGTTCTCGCTGAAATCGTCCGACAGCGGTATGCCGTGGGTCACCGCCTCGCCGCCTTCGGGTTTGGGGATGGGTTGGCTCATGTCGTAACCCCGGCTCACCAGCCAGTTGTCATCGGTCCACTCCACCGGCTCCATCAGCGTCTGCCGGCCCAGGGTGTAAAAGCCGTTCTCGTAGCCGTGGTACATCATGTACCAGTCCCCATCGGTGGGGCCTTCCACCAGAGTGGCGTGACCGCGCGACCACCATTTTTCCGCGGCGCTCTCGGTGCGCACAATCGGGTTGTGGGGCGAGTCTTCCCAGGGGCCATGAATGGATTTTGAACGGGCGTGAATCACCATGTGTCCGGTGGGCGGCCCGGCCGTGCCGCCTACGGCGGTGATCATATGATAGTAGCCGCCGTGCTGCATGATCTTGGGGCCCTCCTGGCAGTCGCATTCCACATCCCAGTGCTCGGGATAGTCCCAGGCGTCGTACACCTTTTCCATCTCACCGGTGATGCTCAGGCCGTCATCGGACAGGGGTACGCGATAGCCGGCGGAGAGAAACAGATAGCGTTTGCCGTCTTCGCCCACGGCGTGGCCCGGGTCGATCAGATCATTGTCCAGCGCCACCGGTTCGGACCAGGGCCCCTCGATGTTATCGGCGTGGACCACGTAGATGTTGTTGTTGCCCGGGAATTTCGCCGGAATGTACAGGTAGTAGCGGCCCTCGTGTTTGGTCAGCTCCGGTGCCCAGATGCTGCCCACGTACTTTGTGAGTGCGGGCCCCACCGGCTCCCAGTTCACCAGGTCTCTGGAGTGCCAGATGGTGAGGGCGGGGTAAGCCTCGAAGGAGGAGAAGGTCATGTAGTAGTCGTCGCCGTCCTTGAGAATGCTCGGGTCCGGGCGATCGCCTGACAGGATCGGGTTCAGGTAAGTGCCGTCGCCCAGGTCTGCCTGGCGCTGGCCTTCATGGGTCATCGCCCAGGTCTGGCAATTCTGGATATAGGGGTTGCCCAGATGGGGGGAGCAGTCGTCTTTCTGGGGTTGAGTCTGGAGACGGTCGGGGTCGGGGGCCGAGGTGCAGGCGCTGACGAGCAGTGCCAGACCGGCCGTTTTGAGCCAGTGTGCCATAGGTTGATCTCTCTCATTGTCCCGGCGTGGACGCCGGTGGTTTTTTGGTTTTTATGCGGTTGCGGGATCGAATATAGCAGAAACCGGAAGGATGTATACGGACTCACGGGAGAACAGGCTGAAACCTAAATGCGCCATCTCCTCTGGGGATGGCGCTTTTTTTCGCCTATAATCTGTCTACATTCATTCCTGATTGGTTGGCGGTCGAATGACGGAGAAGAGCAGTAAGCGCCTCGGCAGCCGATGGCTGATGGTGGTCCTCGGGGTTCTGGCGCTGTGTGGCCATGCCTACGCGGAGAGTGCGCTGCCGACAGTGGATGTCTCCCGGCTCGAGAGTCTGCCACTGCTGGATCGGGCCGAATACTGGGTGGCGGATCGGGACTCAACCCTGGTGGACGCGGAAAAGGCGTCATACCGGCCTCTGGATGCGGGCGCGATCAACCAGGGCATCAGCGACCGTGCCTACTGGGTGAGGGTCCGGCTCAGCAATACCGGTAAGACTCCTAAAGACTGGGTCCTGGTTCATGAAACCAGCTACCTCGACCATATCGAGGTTTACTATCGGGAGGCCGGCGGCACCGACTTTCGACACCAATCGCTGTCCGATCGCGTTCCGTTTGCCGAACGACCGGTCGACTACCGCAAGCTGAGTTTTGAGCACATTACGCTGGGACAGAGCCACACCGACCTTTACCTGAAGGCGTATTACCAGAAGGCGGATTCTGTCAGTCTGCAATTTACCCTGTATGACGAGTCGGCATTCGAGCGGATGGTGCGCGAGGAGAATCTGCTCTTCGGGGGTTATTACGGCATCTTACTGGTTCTCACTCTCATCGCCCTGATTGTGGGGACGGTGCTGCGCCGAACCAGTGTCTATACCTACGCCCTGTTTTTGGCCGCAACCGGGTTTCAGTGGCTGCTCCTCAATGGCTATGGTTTTCAATACCTGTGGCCCGAGCGTGTCTATTGGCACAACGAGGGGTTTCACATCTCCTATTTGCTGTTCTCGCTGCTGGCCTGCGAGTTCTCCAAAGCCTTTCTGCGAACCGCCGAACGATTCCCGTCGACTCACCGACTGCTCCAGGGCCTGCAGCTTGTGGCACTGGGAGGTATCGGGCTGCGCTGGCTCGGGTTCTATGTTCCCATACTGCACCTGGCGTTTGGCATGCTGACTCTGATCGCACTGGTCATTCCCGCGATCAGCTGGCGGGCCTGGCGTCAGGGGGTTCGATACGCCCGCTGGTATGTATTTGCCTGGAGCATTTATTCCGTCAGTCTGATCCTGTCCCTCGCGAGCGCCTATCTGAATCTGGTGCCCTGGGGGATGCAGTCGCTCACTCTGCTGCAGCTCGGGAGTCTGCTCGAGGCGGTACTCCTGACAGTGGCGATGAGTGAACGGTTGCTGAGTGTCGAAGCCGAGCGGCGCAAGGCGGTCGAACTGGCCAACAAAGATCCTTTGACCGGACTGGGTAATCGGCGCCAGCTTCAAAAGCAATATGAGAGCTTTTGCGAGCAATTCACCCGCGATCGGGTGCCGGTGTTTCTGATCATGATCGATCTGGACCATTTCAAAGTGGTGAACGACATCTACGGCCATGATGCGGGCGACCAGGTACTCAGGGAGGTGGCCCGGCTACTGCGCGCCCACTGCCGAACCAGCGACGTGTGCATCCGCTACGGTGGGGAGGAATTCGCTCTGTTGCTAAGAGCGGAGGGAGTGGACTCGGTCTGGCATATCGCTGAACGGATCCGCCGGGAGTTTGCGCAACACCCGACAGTGTATCTTGACCAGCGTATCGAGCACACACTCAGCAGCGGCATCACCTCCGTGCTGGAGGGTGACCGGATACTCAGCGTCAATCAGATGATGAAATACGCTGACAAGGCGCTCTACCAGGGTAAAGCCGCCGGGCGTAACTGTAGTATCATCTATCGGGACGACCCGGTGGAGCCGGATCTGAGAACGTCGGACGGCCCTCACCTGACGAGTTGAGGGTATTTTACCGAATGACCTGAGGAGGCGGCATTGAGCGATACAGACCTGCGTGACCACCTGGCTGTGGAGCGGACCCATCTGTCCAATGAGCGGACGCTTCTCTCCTATATACGGACCGCCCTGTCGCTACTGATTGGTGGTGGCGTGGTGCTCCAGTTTCTTCCCGACCAGCCCTTGCTCATCTTCGTTGCCTGGTTTGCCATCGGGGCAGGGGTGCTGACTCTCATCATCGGAACTTACCGCTTCCTCAAGGTGCGGGGAGAGATTCCCAAGGTTCAGGCCTAGTGACTGACCCCGGTATGAGCGACTGACGCCAAAACCGGTGGTCATTCGAATAAAAATCCAGGTTTTTATTAATAACATATATCTCTTTATACGCCTGTGGCGCAGGAGAAATGCCCTATCGACGGTCGATTATTGAGTATGTTGAGCGCTCTTTATACGGCAACAGTCTGAGGCCGATCGCTTTTTGTAACGTTTGGGCCTTAAAGAGAATTTAACGACATCGGACCTTGAATTGTGCCGCGCCCTGTGCAAAGATCTTTAGGTGAGTACCGAAAACGTCTGAAAAAACCTACCACAATCAACCGAGTTTTGACGTTTCCGGGCAGAGAAAATCGCATCAAGCGATAAAAAGATCGAAAAGATCTGTTAGTAAAAAAAGAAAGTGATAGCACATTAAACACAATAGAGTTGCGTCTGAAGCACTAACCGCACCCGAGGTCCGTCCGTCTTTTGGTGGCAATAAGGTTATCGCGTGAAGACCACTTATAGAAATCATTCAACCGCTAAATACTAATATAAAGAAGTAGTCGAGGGAGACAAAATGTTTCAGAAACGTATGCTGTCGCTGGCGGTAACGCTGGCGACCTGTGGGGCCCTTCCTGTTATCGCCCAGGCCCAGGAGACCGCTCAAGAAGAGCCGATGCTGGAAGAAATTCTGGTCCAGGGTGTTCGCTCCGCCGAACTGAATGCCCGCGAAATCGAACGCAATCGGGATATCTTCAGTTCCGTGATTTCCCAGGATGATGCCGGTAACTTCGCCGACCAGAACGTTGCCGAAGCACTGCAGCGCCTGCCCGGTGTCACTCTGCAGAAAAACGATGGCCAGGGCGAGTTCGTCAACGTGCGCGGCCTCGGCCCAAGCTTTGTCGGTGTCAGCTTGAATAACTCCGAACTGGCTTCCTCCAGTACGGATAACCGCTCCGTGGCACTGAATTCCATTCCCGCTGATCTGATGGGTTCCATTGAGGTGTTCAAATCACTGACACCGGATATGGACCTGAACTCTATTGGCGGTCGCGTCAACGTCAACTCCGTCACCGCCTTCACCCGCGGGGAAGACTCGTTGCGTCTGAGTCTTCAGGGCGCCATGCACGAGCAGCGCGGTGAGTTCTCGCCCAAGGCCACCTTGCAGGCCACCAAACTGCTCCTTGATGAGACGGTCGGTATTGCGGTCTCGTTCTCCCATGAAGAGCGGGCCACGGAAGTCAACCAGATCCGTCACAGCAGCAGTAATGATCCGCGCTTCATGCGGGTGTCACAGCCCCAACTGGGCGACGACAGCAACAATCGTGAGAACAATGCGCGAAGCTCTCTCGAGTACCTGCAGGAAGGCGATGTCGATCCCTACATCGATAACGAACGCATTCTGGCTCCCTATGAAGTGGAAGTCCGTCAGGACGAGAGTGTCCGTACCACCACTGCCGGTACGTTCAATATCGAGTGGCGTCCCAACGACAACAGCGAGTATTTTGTGCGGTACGACCGCTCGGATTTTACCGATGAAGAGTTGACCCTGCGCGAGTACTTCCGCTTCGGTCAGGGGGATGCCCGTTACGTGTCCTTCATCAATCCGGATAATAACGCTTTCGCTGTCTCGGATACCGATCTTCAGCAGCATGTTTTCATTCAGGACTCCGAAGATACCACGACCACCTACGCTTTGGGTGGCGAAAACAATTTTGATCTCTGGACTGTGGATTACGAATACCACAACTCGGTGGGCGAACAGGTCAACCCGGATGACCGGCGTGTCCAGTTCCGCATCCAGTCGCTGCCGATGTATGCGCAGACGTTCAAAGATGATATTCGCGCTCAGATCCTGTCCCGCACCCAAATTCGCTTACTGGCTGAAGAAGCGGGTGCGGAGATTCCCACCTCGGGCGTCCCCGGTACCGGCGGCTATGCCGGCTTCCCGGGTTACCAGCTGGGCGAGCGTCGCCAGGAAGCCTTTGTCTATGACGGTATTTACCTGGAAGATGGTTTCCGCCAGGACGAGGTAGAGCAGTTCAAACTGAATGTGCGCCGTGATTTTGAGGATGGAGTGGTCAACTACCTCAAAGCCGGTCTGGTCTCCAAGGAGCGCACCCGTTCTCGGGATCGCGGTCGCTGGAGCGTCAACCCCAGTGACTATCCGTTTGCCTGTGAAGGGGACGAAGCCTGCCTGGAGTGGGCAAACACCGGCATCGGCCGGGGTGATTTTGAAACCTACACGCCGCGCAATCCCCGGTTCGATCACGACTTCATTACCACTTCCAGCGCTGAAGAGCTGCTGGATGTCACCCGCCAGATCCCGTTGAACCTGGACCCTGAGCGCAGTGGCCATGCCAGCAAGAGCGATAACTACTCGATTTACGAAGAGAGTAATGAAGCCTACCTGATGGCTGAATTCAACCTGGCACAGGATATGTACCTGATTGCCGGTGCCCGCTATGTGGAGACCGAGTTCGGCTCTACCGGCTGGTTTACGTTGCGCCACGATCGCTTCCTGTCAGAAGACGGCATTACCCGGGACATCGTCATGCCCCTGGGCGATCCCTCTACCGGCGGTTTTGTCCAGAACAGCTATGACGGTGTCTATCCGGGTCTGCATCTGCGCTGGGAGCCAACCGACGACCTGTTGGTTCGGACATCACTCTGGACCAACTACAACCGCCCGGACTATGACGACGCCAGCGCCGATGCGGCCTTTGACGGCCGGGTCTTTATGAGCGCCGCCGATCCGATCGAAGGCCGCGATAACTGTAGCGATAATCTGCAGGATGACTTGGGCGCTCCCAATGACGACTATGTCGACTTCATTTCCGACAACTTCACCCTCTGCGAAGGCAATGCGTTGGAGTTGGGTAACACCGACCTGAAAGCGATGGAGGCGACCAACTTTGACGCCTCCGTCAGTTGGTACGGACCGGACGGCCACTTTGCCGAACTCGCCGTGTTCTACAAAAATATCCAGGACTTTATCGTGGAGGTTCGGGGTACCTCGGTCGCCCGAAGCGACATGCCCGGCTCCGTTCAGGCCGCCCTGAACCAGATTGACTCGACCGGTGGCGGCGAACCGAGCATCACCGAAAATGTGTTCCGCATTGAAGAGGATTATGTCTTCGACGACGTCAACACCACCATCAACGGTGACGTGGCCAACGTGTACGGTGCGGAGCTGAGCTATTCACGTTACTTTGAGAATAACCTGTTCGTTAACACCAACCTGACCTTGTTGAGCAGTTCGGCGGACGCGGGCGCAACGGTTCGTGCCGACGACGTGCAACTGCCCAACCAGGCCGACGTCACGGCAAACGTGACTCTGGGCTGGGAGAACGACTTTGCCTCGGCGCGTCTGATTGGTAATTATCGCAGCGAAGTACTCAAGCAGATTGGTTCCTGCTCGGAGGCGGATCTAGAGGCGGACGCCGAGTGGGCACGACTGAATGATGCCAGCAATCCCGACGCACTTGAGGGTGCACAAGGCTCGGGTGTGGTCTATCCTGAAAACTGTCGCAAGTGGGCAGACATCTTCCACGATGAAATTTTCGGGTTGGACTTCAAGGCAACGTACAACCTGAATGACGACATCAAGTTCTATTTTGATGTACTGAACATCACCGAAGATGTGGATGTGTTTTACTTCCAGGGCAATGAGTACTCCAATGGTCCTGTGTTGTTTGAATCAGAAGGCTTGGGCCGTACCTTTCAAGTGGGTATGACCGTTCGCTTCTGGTAAAAGAGACTCGGTGCTTGCGGGCGCGCGTCAGGGGCTCAGGCCTCTGTCGGGAACCGCCGGTAAGCCGGGGTGTAGAGAGATATCATTAGATAAAAACTAGGAGATCAACCATGATGAAACTTAAATTACTGGCAGCAGTCATGCTGGGCGGCTCCCTCGTTGCCTGCGGTGGCAGCAGCGGCGGCGGTGGCGGCGGCAGCAACGGGAACGGGAATGGGAATGGCAATGATATTCCTGACGATGATCCACCCGAAGTCGGCACTCAGATAGAAATTCAGAACGAAGCCATGCCGCTGCAGGAAGACTTCAGTGCTGCGGATACCGAAGGCTTTTTCAGCGCCGACTACAAAGCGCTCAATACGCCGGCTACGAATACCATCGAAGATGAAGACGGTAACGAATTCGAGTTGGTAGATCCCAACCCGTCGTTCTACTATCCCACCTGCTGTTTCTGGGAAGAAGACCCGGATACCGGCGAATTGACGGGTAATGTCGATCCGGAGTTTACCGAAAGCTGGAAAGCCGGCGGCGGCCACCTGGCGTTGATTGACAGCGCCCGGATGAGTATCGGCCAGATCCTGTCCGACTTGACCGATGAAAATGCCAATAATCGCAAGAGTGACACCAGCGACGGTGCCGAAGGCGCCAACGACGAACTGGGTAGCTGGGGCGAGCTGGATCTGAGCCAGCCCTACCGCGTGTCGTTCTGTTTGAATGACAACGGTCCCTGGGGTTCAGGCTTCAGCAACCTCGAACTGTACGTCGACAACAACAGTGGCGGACGTCAGGCCGACTCGCTGTGGAGCACTGCATCGCTGCTTCTGCGCGAAGAGATCGGAACCTTTGAGGCGGGCAACCGCGTCGTTGTTGAAGTTCCCGGCAACGCTTACATGATGGATAACGAAGGCAACCAGGTGGGCGATACCATTGCCGTCATCCCGGCACTGGATGGTGACAGCATGCCAGTCGGCACCTCGACTTCCTTCCTGCAGCTGCGTGTCAGTAGCGGTGGCTTTGCCGTCATCAATGACCTGGTGGTTGACTACCAGGACGATCCGGTCGAACTGGGTAACTGTGCAGTGAACACCGAGTACGTGACTGCGCCGGAGATTGAAGGTGTGCCCTTCCAGGGCCTGCCGTTGCTGGTCGATCTGGACATGACGTTCGAGCAGTTCTTCGGTGAAGAAGACTCGATCTTCCTGGCATTCCCCGACGATCGTTCCGTTCCTTTCTATGCTCCCCGCGCTGGCGCATCTCGCATGTTTGTCGAGAACAACGCGATTACCTGGGGTGATGGACGGTTCTATATCGGCCATAGAGAAGGTACCGGTACTGAAGCCGTTGGCGGCATTGATCTGAGTGAGCCCTACACCATTACTTTTGACGTGGTCAAAGCGAACGATGCGGCGGACGGCAACTTCATGATCTTTGTGGATAACACCGAATCAGGTGGTTGCGCGGATAACTCCGTTCATGGTGAAGCTTGCACTATTTACTCCACCACGCTGGATACGTTGACCGATGGTCAGTCGATTACCGTAGACTCTGATCTGGGTACGCCGAACTCCTTCTTCCAGTTCCGCTGCGACTCCGGTTGTGGTCAGCCGGAAGATGGCGCCTCTGATCTGGGCATCACCATTGAGAATATCGTAATCGACTACCAGGACACTGGTCCTGCTGACAGCATCTGGAATGGTCAGGCGCTGAACCTGGCGGGTGACGATGAGTTTAACGTTGTTGGCAGTGTTGATGCCGAAACCGAAACCTCCGCCACTGTTACTTCGACTGGCGGTAACGTGAACTCTTCACACCATATGGTTTACTTTGCCCATCAACAGGCTGACATCAGCGATTTCGTGTTCAGTGCACGTATTGCGAGTGTTTCTGGCGCTGATCTGGCCGAGGGCAATGGCAATCGCTTTGGCCTGATGGTGATGGACGATCTGTCTCCGGCTGGTAATACCTACACCAACCTTGGAGCCTGGGCAGACATCGGTTTCTATGCGGACGGCGATCCGGTGGCACTGATCGGTTCTCGTGGTCAGAAGAAAGACGATGGTAGCCGTACCCGGTCCAATATCGATGGTCTGGAAGTGGGTGACTACGTCCGTATCGAGGTATACGACGATGGTACAGAAAAACGAGTTCGTCGCTGTACTTCGCCCGATGGCGTTACCTGGACCTCTGCAAACAGCACAACAGACTTCCAGGCAAAAGCCGATACCGATAGCTGGTACTTTGGCTTCTACGGCGCTCCCGGTGCCAATGAAGTGACAGTTGAGTACGACAATGTCGTGTTTGAAGAGTACACAGAAGATTGTGACGCTGGTGCGTAGTAGGTAAACATCCAGTTGTTACTTAACGAAAAACCCCCGGGCCGAGAGGCCCGGGGGTTTTTTGCTCTGCAAAACGTGATCGCCAGGGAAAACCAGGAGGTAAACCACGATGAGACTCAATGTACTGGCACCCGTCATGCTGGGCGGCTCTCTCTTTGCCTGCGGTGGTAGTAACGGCAGCAACGGTAACGGGAGTGTGAATGGGAACGGCAACGATGCTCCGCCGGACGATCCGACCGAAGTCGGCTCTCAGATCGAGATTCGAAACGCGACCTTACCGCTGCAGGAAGACTTCAGTGCCGTGGATACGGAAGGCTTCTTCAGTGCCGATTACAAAGCGCTCAATACTCCCGCTGTCAATATCATCGTCGATGCCGATGGCAATGAAATCGAACTGGTGGACCCCCATCCGTCGTTCTATTATCCGACCTGCTGTTTCTGGGAAGAAGACCCCGAAACCGGTGAATTGACAGGTCATGTCGATCCAGAGTTCTCCCAAAGCTGGAAACTGAGCGGAGGTCATCTGGCCTTGATTGACGGCGCCCGGATGAGCATCGGTCAGACGCTGTCCGACCTGACCGATGAAAATGCCAATGACCGCAAGAGCGACACCAGCGACCGGGTCGAGAGGGGCGACGCCGAACTGGAGAGCTGGGGCGAGCTGGATCTGAGTCAGCCCTATCGTGTGTCTTTCTGTATCAATGACAATGGCCCCTGGGGCAAAGGTTTCAGTAACCTGGAGCTGTACGTCGACAACAACAGTGACGGGCGTGAGGCGGACTCGCTATGGGGCACGGCGTCTGTGCTCCTGCGTGAAGAAATTGGAACCTTTCAGGCGGGTCACCGGGTCGTTGTCGAGGTTCCCGGTAATGCTTACATGTTGGGCAATGATGGAGAGCCGGCGGGTGACACGATCGCTGTCATTCCCTCGCTTGATGGGGATGACAGGCCCGTGGGTTCTCAGTCATCGTTCCTGCAATTGCGAGTCAGTAGTGGTGGTTATGCCATTATCAATGACCTGGTGATCGACTATCAGAGTGAGCCCGTCGAGTTCGGTGATTGTGAAGCCATTCCTGATTACGTCGATCCTCCCAATTCGAAGGTGTACCCGGTGGAATAATGAATGAGCCCATCGCTGAACCAAAAAAACCCGGGCTTCGCCGCCCGGGGTTTTTTGGGGTTAACGCAATGGTTTCGCTACACGGTTGCTTTGATATCCAGCAAGAGATCCCGGGTCAAGCGGATACCCTCGGCCTCCGAGTGCTTGTCGCCCTCGTACTCGACACCGACCCAGCCGCTGTAACCCACGGCCAAGACAATGTCCATCATTCGCTGGAAATTGATGGTAGTTTCCTGCCCCTGTTCATTGAACGCGTAGCTTTTGGCGCTCACGGCTTTGGCGTAGGGCATGAGCTCACGTACACCTCGATAGCGGTTGTATTCCTCACCGGTCTCCCGGTCGATCACAAAGTTGCCGAAATCGGGC
The DNA here is from genome assembly GCF_038419845.1 of Marinimicrobium sp. C2-29. Classification (NCBI taxonomy): domain Bacteria; kingdom Pseudomonadati; phylum Pseudomonadota; class Gammaproteobacteria; order Cellvibrionales; family Cellvibrionaceae; genus Marinimicrobium; species Marinimicrobium sp. C2-29. Next base: position 203,630 of record NZ_JBCAQT010000002.1, on the reverse strand, counting down.
AGGGTTCCCACTCGCGGATGTTTGGCGGTTTCCATGACCTGGCTCAACCAGCGGGCGTTGGACGACAGGCCCCCATGGTTCTCCACCAGCACGTTCAGCCCGAGGGGTTCGCAGTACTCGGCCAATTTCACCAGGCCATCGGCGGCCCGCTGCTTCTGCTCATCGTAGCTACCCTCGCTCTGGGCGTTGACCCGGATGGAGTGGCAGCCGAGCTGGTGGGCAGCATCGGCCCACTTCTTGTGGTTGTCCACCGTCTGCTCCCGGGCTTTCTCGTCGGGCGCACCGAGTGCGCCTTCGCCATCCACCATGATCAGCAGGCTCTGCACGCCTTCGCCGGCGGCGCGGTTGCGCAGGTCGGCAATCAGGCGGTCGGACAGGGTCTCTTTATAGAACTGGTTGACGTACTCGATGCCGTCGATGTCGAACTCGCGCCGGGCGATCTGGGCAAACTCCCTGGGGTCGGCATCGCCGCCGAAGAATCGGCGGTGCAGCGACCACTGGGCGAGCGATAGACGGTAGGGTTCTCCGCCACCGAGCAGCGCGCAACCGGGGAAGGCGGTAGCAGCCGTGGCGGCCGCCGAGAGTTGTAGCGCCCGCTTGAGCAGCTGGCGGCGACCTAGTTGAATCTTGTCCATGAATACCTCAATTATTGTCGATTGTGGGTAAGCCCGAAGTGTAGCGAGCCCCGGTAGGGGCTGCAACCGGATTCATCGAGGGGCTGGTGTGCCACTAATTCTACTCATATAGTTATAAGGAATAAGAAGTCATAGCGTAAAAATCTGAACAGGGTCCCAGTTTTCGGTATCAATGGCAGCGGGCAAGGGTGAATTTTGCTAGAATGGCGCTTAAAACAACACTAAGTCTAGACTCGCCCATGCGCACAAACACACCTCTGATCGGGCTGCTCGCCGCCATCGTGCTGACGCTACTTGCTCTGGTTGCGCACCCCTATCTGCCTGAAAAGCGCCTGCCCGTCGTGCCCATTACGGAGGAGGGGGTGCCCTTCTATGCGCTGTATTCCGATCAGTTGGAAGGTGGCCCGAGTCATTCCCAATGGGCGCTCAGGCCGGGCAGGGAAGGGCATGTCTGGCGCTGTCACATAGAGCCAGAGGGCACCTTCACCTATTGTGGCATCAATGTGCTCTTTTCCTATAATAATCGCGACGGCCTGGATCTGACGGGCTATCACTCCGTGCGCGTGAAGCTCGAGGCGCACAACCATGACAAGAGACTGCGGATATTCCTGCGTCATTATGACCACCGCTACTCCAACCCGGACGACGACAACAGTCCCCAGTTCAGCAAGTTCGATATCCGCACAGAGGAGCTGGCCGAAGAGCTGACCATCGGCTTTGATGAATTTACCCTGGCTGACTGGTGGGTGGCCGAGCGGGACCTGCCCCGGGAACTGATGCGGCCCGCCTTCAGCAATATCATTGTTCTGGGCATCGACTACCGCGAATCGCTGCCGCCCGGTGACTACGATGTAAGCATCGAGCGGATCGAGTTCGTGGGCGACTGGGTCTCGGCGGAACAATGGTACCTGGGGATTCTGCTGCTCTGGCTGACTGGCCTGTTTGTCTGGGCCTCCCACCGGATCGTGACTCTGAATCGGGCTACCGCTCAGCATCGCAAACGGTTGCACCAACTGGCCAGAAGCCATTCGGAGCTGAAGCAGGAGACCGACAAATACAAGAAGCTGTCGGTGCGGGATCCATTGACGGGTGCCTATAATCGTTACGGCTTTGAACAGAATCTGGCCGAGGCTCTCTATCGCGAAACCAGCCGGCCCCTGTCGTTGGTGGTCATGGATATTGATCATTTCAAGGAGTTTAATGATCGCCACGGGCACGATGTGGGCGACCGGGTGCTGAAGCATGTGGTCGAGCTGTTGGATCAGCACACGCGTGGGCAGGACATACTCTGCCGCTGGGGTGGGGAGGAGTTTGTGCTCCTGTGCCCGGAAACCGATGCCGACCACGCGCTGATCCTCGCGGATAAAATCCGTGAAGTGATTGCCGTCGAACCCCTGGGCCTGAACACGAATGTCACCCTCACGGCCAGTTTCGGGGTCTGTGAAATGCAGGAAGGAGAGTCCTATATCGACGCCTTTATCCGGGCCGATCAGGCTCTCTACCGGGCCAAAAATGAAGGGCGTAACCGAGTGATGGTGGCGCCTTATTAAATCTCAGCGATGTGGTCCAGGTCTATCGCGACCTGATTGACAGTGGTTGGACGGGAACCCTGACACTTGAGGTCCGGAATGACGAGTTCAGCCCATCCCGCTGGGACAATTCAGAGTAACCGGTTACACTGAGTCTGACGCTTTCCCGCAAAGGTCGGGTTCCATGCCCCACAATCGCCGTGTGAGGTCGGTTACATTCGCTCATTGAGGGCTGACAAAGGCCTTGATTAGGCCTTGACCTCCCACCAAAACAGTTCCAGAATCTAGGGAACCTCTACGTTTGAGGTGCCGAGGATCATGACAAAAACATTCCAATAGTGTCGGCCTTCAGCCCTTACCTTTGTGGGGCCAATAAGGACCTTTCTGGCGTTCCGATAAGGACCTTCTGCACCACAACCACCGATTGCCGGCCAAGATCACCAATAACTACTACAACACCCAAAACGCTGTAACGAAGTGAGAGTAATCAACCATGAAAATCAATCAGCTAGCTCTGGCCGCACTGGTCAGCATCACACTGGCCGCCTGTGGTGGAGGCTCCTCCTCCGGCGGTGACAACAACACTGACGATCCGCCCGCCAATGGCAATGGCAATGGCAATGGCAACGGAAACGGTAATGGCAACGGCAATGGCAACGGCGACGGCGGCCCGACCGAATACGACGGTGAGTGGGCCTCGTGTGAGCGTCTCAATGAACCCCAAGGGTTTGCCACCATGGGCGATGGCATTACCGGCGGTGCCGATGTCGGCGCCGGCCACTATGAAGTCGGTGTAGTGACCGGGACCCAGATACAGAGTGCTCTGGAAAACAGCGAATACGCGGACAAGCCCCTGACTCTCTATGTCGACGACCTGATTACCTGGGATAACTCCAATAATTCGGCCGTCAGTATTCGCCGGGACGACGTTACCCTGATTGGTCGCAGCGACAATGCCGGATTTGAAGGCGTGGGGATCAGCGTCAGCGACGGGGCGAGCAATGTCATCATCCGCAACCTGGAATTGCGTCTGGTACCCCAATCGCACAGCCCGGGGGACCTGATCAGCCTGGACGGTCGCAGCGGCGCCGTAAGCAATATCTGGATTGACCACAACGAACTGTACAACAGCCGCACCGCTCCGGAAGGGGCGACCTGCGCGGATCTGGGCGAAAGCGCCGGTTGTGAGCTCGACAAGAACTACTACGACGAGCTGGTGAGCGGGCGCAGTGCCGTTCACAACGTCACCATCTCCTACAACTATTTGCACGACAGCTGGAAAACCTCGCTGTGGGGTTCCTCTGACAGCTCGGCCGAAGATGTCGGTCGCACCATTACCTTCCATCACAACCACTGGCACAACAACAACTCCCGTATGCCGCTGTTCCGCTACGGGGAGGGTCATGTGTTCAACAACTATTATCAGGATGGTGATGGTTCTGCGATCAACTCCCGTATGGGCGCCGAGATGCGCATCGACGGCAACGTGTTCGAAAACGTCAGTAACCCGATAGTTTCCCAGTTCAGCGACGAAGTCGGTTTCTGGGATGTGGAAGACAACCTCTTTATAGACAGCTCCTCGAGCGGCACCTGTATAGAAGGCGGCTCAGAATGTCTGGGGGCCGAAGATGAGTCAACCACCCAGTATATTCCACCCTATGTCTACCAGATCATGCCCGCGTCCCAGGTCAAGGATTACGTGACCCAGTATGCCGGCCCGGCGGCACTGGACGACTGTCTTGATCTGCCCGTCGCGGGAGACAATGAAGCGCCGACGTTTGATACCGATCCGAAAGAGCCACCGGCCGCCTGGAACTCCTACAATGGCAATGTATTGCCGGATGCGGATAACTCCATTGTTCTGGAGGACGACACAACCGCCAGCTTCGAACTGGGTGGAGAAACACAGGTTGACTTCTTCTCCCTGGGCAGTGCTGGTGAGGTGGAATTCAACACCGCTTCCAACCCCAACCTGACCCATCATGCCACCTATCGCGGTGTGGTCGGGGAAGGCTATCCGAAACACCTGACGGTTCTGGCCGGCGTTTCCGGTTACGACGAAGATGTGCGCCTGCTGGAAATCGAAACCGCGTTTGCCGATGAAGGCCAACCGGGCAGCCGTCTGAAAACCCTGCTGCGCAATCAGGACGGGCACCGAGGCATCCAGCTTGAAGACGCGAATGCCGGAGCATCTCCCGACAATTACGGGGATGGCATGGATATGGTCGCCTATCGCGTCTACCAGGTCAGCGTTACCATGACCAGCGCAGAGCGTGGCAACGTCCGTATCTTTGGCGACGGCAACGACGAGCCCCTGATCAGCCTGCTCGATGTGGAAATGCGGGCGGCCAGCAGCGATGGCGACAACTTCGTGCGCATCGGTGATGGCGGTGGCCACCCCTACAAGAGCACGATCGACTGGGTGGTCTGGACCAATGAAGCCGCCTACCTGCCGAGCGACCTGAAAGGGTCACTGCCGGAAACCCTGGGTGATATTTCAGGCTACGAAGCCGAGTAAGCCACCACAACAATGACTCGGGTGGGCATTACCACCCGCTACAACCGGAACCCCGCTGTACGTGTTATCCACACTATGTATGGCGGGGTTTTTTGTGAGAGTAATAAAAATGAAAACACTGAATACAATGACGGTTCTGATCGCGACGTTGATGCTCTCTGCCTGCGGCGGATCAAGCGATGACAACCCCAATACCCAGCCCGACTCCTCCAGCTCTTCCGATAATGCCTCTGAAAGTTCATCCGACAGCTCCTCTGAAAGCTCTTCAGAAAGCTCCTCAGAAAGTTCTCAAGAGAGTTCCCAAGCGAGTTCAGAAAGCAGCCTTTCGTCCGAGTCGTCTTCCGAGAGCGCTTCCAGCAGCTCGTCCAGTTCGGAGGACTTATCCGGCGAAGCGCTGTCCTGCGAGCAGGCCAATACCGTGCAGGGCTTTGCGGCAATGGGCAGCGGTACCACCGGCGGTCAGGGCGGTGACGAGATCACGGTCAGTACCGGTAGTGAATTGTCGGCAGCTCTGAGCAATAAAGGCAGCTCACCGCTGACCATTTTTGTCGATGGCACCATCACACCGGACAACTCGTCGGTTCAAAAATTTGATATCAAAGACATGAACGATGTGTCTATCATCGGGGTCGGTAACAATGCGCTGTTCGACGGTATCGGCATCAAAATCTGGCGAGCCAACAACGTCATTATCCGCAATCTGACCATGCGCTATGTGGCCATTGGCGATAAAGATCATATTTCCATTGAGGGCCCGGCCAACAACATCTGGATCGACCACAACGAGTTCTACAATGATCTGAATACTGACAAGGACTTCTACGATGAGTTGGTCAGCGGAAAGAGGGACGTGGATAATGTCACGATTTCCTACAACATTCTGCGGGACAGCTGGAAGACCTCCCTCTGGGGCAGCAGCGATTCCGACAACGCACACCGCAAAATCACCTTTCACGGCAATCACTGGTTGAATGCCAACTCCCGGCTGCCGCTGTTCCGCTTCGGTGAAGGCCATATCTTCAACAACCACTACGAGGGCGTGATCAGCACCGGTATCAATTCCCGCATGGGCGCCACGATAAAAATTGATGGCAATGTGTTTGAAGATTCCAAGAACCCGATCGGCTCTTACTACAGCTCGGAGATCGGCTACTGGGATCTGGGAGACAACCTGTTTGAAAACATCGAATGGGTCGCCGCCTCGGGAAGTGATGTCACCGCCGGCCCCAATCCGGAGTCCACCGTCACCTACAATCCGCCTTATGAGTACGCGCTGGTTCCGCTGGCCGATGTGCGTGCTCACGTCGCCGCCAATGCGGGAGCCGGCGTGATCACGGATTGTCTGTAGACGGTTGCCGAGTGCTTCGCGGTAGCGGTGGGAGGCGTCGCTGGACTCAGCGGCGCCAGAACATGGGGCTGAACAGCACCAACAGTGTGAACACTTCCAGGCGCCCCAGCAGCATGGCGAAGGTCAGAATCCATTTTGCCGGATTACTGATGGCGCCATAGTTGCTGGCGACATCGCCCATTCCCGGGCCCAGGTTGGTAATGCAGGCGCCCACGGCGGAGAAAGACGTCTCCAGATCCAGTCCGGTCATCAACAGCATTAAAAACATCGCGATATACATCACCACATACATGGCGAAAAAACCCCACACCGCTTCAATCACCCGGTCGGGCACGGTGACTTTCCTGATCTTGATGGGAATGATCGCGTTGGGGTGAATCAGGCGGTTGATTTCACGCACGCCCTGCTTGTAGAGCAGCAGCACCCGGATCATCTTCATGCCGCCGCCGGTGGAGCTGGCGCAGCCGCCGAGAAAGGCCAGAATGAACAGCATGTAGGGTAGAAATGAGGGCCAGTTGTTGAAGTCCGAGGCGAACCCGGCGGTGGTCAGAGTCGATGCCAGGTTGTAGAAACCCAGCACAAAGCTGTCCTGCATGGACAGGGTATGACTGAAGTAGAGGTATCCGACGGTGATGATGGTACCGACAATAATCCAGCCAAAATAAAACCGGAACTCGGCGTCCTTGAGGTAGTGCAGCAGGCTCTTTTCCCGCCAGGCGACAAAATGCAGGGCAAAGTTGGCGCCGGCAATCAACATGAACACGGTGCAGATCAGCAGTATGGCCGGGCTGTCAAAGTGGCGCAGGCTGGCGTCGTAGCTGGAGAAGCCGCCGTTGGCGACCGTGGAAAAACTGTGGCCCAGCGCTTCAAACCAGGTCATCCCGGCGAGTTTGTAGGCGACAAAACAGGTGATGGTAAACATCACGTAAATCAGAAACAGCGCTTTGGCGGTTTCGGTAATACGCGGGGTGAGCTTGTTGTCCTTCACCGGCCCCGGCGCTTCGGCCCGATACAGCTGCATGCCGCCGATGCCCAGCAGGGGCAGAATCGCCACGGCGATCACAATAATACCGATTCCGCCCAGCCACTGTAGTTGGTGACGGTAGTAAAGCAGCGAGGGAGGCAAGTTATCCAGCCCGCTGATCACCGTAGCCCCGGTGGTGGTCAGGCCCGAGAGCGATTCGAAAATGGCATCGGTGACCGACAGGTCCGAACCCACGGAAAAATACAGGGGCAGGGCGCCAAACAACCCGAGTACGAACCAGAAGAGCGCGGTAATCAGAAAGCCGTCGCGGGTGCGCAGTTCGGCCTTGCGCCCGCGCGCCGGGAACCAGAAGGCCACGCCCGAGAAAAACGTGATGACAAAGCCGAGCAAAAACGTCAGGTGGTTATGGTCTTGAAACCACACGGAGACGCTGATGGGCACCAACAGCGTCAGGCTGAAGATCATCAACAGCACACCGAGTACCCGCGCAATGGTGGCAAATTGCATAGACGTCCCGGTTTAGAAGAAAGTGAAACCCACCTGGAACAGCTTTTCCAGGTCTCGAATATGTTGTTTCTGCAGCAGGAACACGATCACATGGTCCCCCGGCTCGACCACCAGGTGGTCGTGGGCAATCAACACCTCGCTGCCGTCTTCGCCTTCGCGCACAATCGCCCCGATATTGGCGCCTTCGGGCAGATCGATGTCTTCCAGGGCCCGACCTACGACCTTGGACGATTGGCTGTCGCCGTGGGCAATGAGCTCGATGGCCTCGGCGGCGCCCCGGCGCAGCGAGTGCACATTGACCATGTCGCCCCGGCGCACATGAGTGAGCAGGCTGCCGATGGTGGTGGTCTGGGGCGAGATGGCGATGTCGATCTCGCCCCCCTGCACCAGGTCCACATAGGCCGGGTTGTTGATCAGCGCCATCACCTTGCGCGCACCCAGACGCTTGGCGAGCATTGAGGACATGATATTGGCCTCGTCGTCGTTGGTCAGCGCCAGGAACACATCCGTGTCTTCAATGTTTTCATCCAGGAGCAGATCCTGGTCCGAGGCGTTGCCCTGGAGCACGATACTGCGTTCAAGCTGCTCCGACAGACCCTTGCAGCGCAGCTTGTTCTGCTCGATGACGCGCACGTTGTAGCGGCCTTCCAGTTTTTTTGCCAGCCGCAGGCCGATATTGCCGCCGCCGGCGATCATGATGCGCTTGTAGGCGGTTTCCAGTCGGCGCAGTTCGCTCATGACCGCGCGGATATCGGCCTTGGCGGCAATGAAAAAGACCTCGTCATCGGCTTCGATCAGGGTCGACCCGGTGGGCATGATGGCGCGATTGCGCCGGTAGATGGCCGCGACCCGGGTATCGACATTGGGCATGTGCTTGCGCAGAAAACGCAGCTCCTGGCCCACCAGCGGCCCGCCGTGGTAGGCCTTGACCGCCACCAGCTGGGCCTTGCCCTCGGCAAAGTCCAGCACCTGCAGGGCGCCGGGCTGATCGATCAGGCGGGAGATGTAGTCCGATACCAGCTGTTCCGGGCTGATCAGCACGTCGATGGGGATGGCGCTCTCGGTGAACAGCTTGTCGTAGGTCAGGTAGGCGTTGGAGCGCACCCGGGCAATTTTGGTGGGTGTGCGGAACAGGCTATGGGCGATCTGGCAGGCCACCATGTTGATTTCGTCATTGCTGGTGACCGCCACCAGCAGGTCGGCATCTTCAATACCGCCCTGTACCAGGATGTCCGGGTGGGAACCCTCACCGGTGACCACCCCGATGTCGATCCGGTCGCGCAGCTCGCGCAGGCGCACCTCGTTGGTGTCGATCACGGTAATGTCATTGGCTTCGCTGGCGAGGTGTTCCGCCAGGCTGCCGCCTACCTGTCCGGCCCCGAGAATGATGATTTTCATAGGCTAGCTGTCGGCATTGTTGTTCACATGGCCTCTGATATGCGTCAAAGCGTGTAGTTTGCCTCAATTAAGGCGACATTTCTCGCCAAATTGCCCCGTTTACCCCATTTCCTTGGTCAAACGGGCGTAATAAAAGCCGTCGTGACCCGTCTCGGCGGGAAGAAGCTGACGCCCGCAGGGCTGCCCCAGACCCCAGTCGGCCTCCAGCGCCGGGCAGCGCGCGTCGCTCTGGCGCCCGACAAAGGCGGCGACGACCTCGGTGTTCTCCTCGGGCATGACCGAGCAGGTGGCGTACAGCAGCTGGCCTCCCGGGGCCAATAGCGGCCAGAGCGCGTCCAGCAGGCGGCCCTGCAGCTGTGCCAGCTTGGTGATTTCCGCCGGGTTGCGCAGCAGCTTGATGTCCGGTTGTCGGCGGATGATGCCGGTGGCCGAGCAGGGTGCATCCAGCAGAATGCGGTCAAAGGGAGTGCCGTCCCACCAGTCTGCAGTTTGGCCGGCATCGCCACAGATCACGGTGGCCTCGCGGCCCAGTCGGGCGAGGTTTTCCCGCACCCGCTCCAGGCGCCGCGCTTCGCTGTCCAGCGCCACCACCTCGGTCAGTTGCGGTTCGGCTTCCAGTATATGGCCGGTCTTGCCGCCCGGGGCGCTGCAGGCGTCCAGTACCCGCTGTCCCGGGGCGAGGTTCAGCAGGGGCGCGCTCAGTTGGGCGGCTTCGTCCTGCACACTCACGCCCCCCTCGGCAAACAGTGGCAATTGACGTACATCGCAGGGGGTATGCAATGTAATGCCCACCGGACTGAAGGCGCAGGGTTGGGCGTCGATCTCCAGCTCGGCCAGCCGCGCCAGATACGCCTCCCGGCTCTGATGGGCCGGATTCAGGCGCAGGGTCAGCGGCGGGTGGCCGTTGTTGGCGTTGACGATGGCGTCCACCTGCTCGGGCCAGGCTTTTTTCAGGCGCTGCAGTAGCCAGTGAGGGTGAGCGCTTACAAACTCTGTGCGGTTGGCGAGTTGGGCATCCAGACTCTCGCGCTCGCGCTGGAAGCGGCGCAGCACACCGTTGAGCAGGCGTGTCGCCCAGGGCTTTTTCAGCTCCCGGGCGCACTCGACCGTGGCGCCAATGGCGGCGTGATCGGGAATGCGGGTGTGGGTCAGTTGGTACAGACCAAGCAGCAGCAGCGCCTGAATATCGCCGTCTTTGGCCTTCAGTGGCTTGTCCAGCAGCTTGCTCAGGTAGGCGTCCAGGCGCGGGTACCAGCGCAGCGAGCCGTAGCACAGCTCCTGCAGCAGCGGGCGGTCCCGCTCCGGGACCTTTTCCTGGTAGGTCGGCATCAGGCTTGAAAGCGAGCCTTTCTGGCGCAGCAGGTCGGCCAGCAGGCGGGCGGCGGCGGTACGGACTTTCACGTGTCGGTCTCCAGCGATTCTCCGACCTGAAACAGGTCCGGTCGGCCGCGCAGCAGCTCTTCCACCGTCATGGCGCGCTTGCCGGGCAGTTGCAGGGTGTGAATCTGCAGCTGACCCCGGCCGCAGGCGACCGTCAGTCCGTGTTTGTCCAGATTGCACACGGTACCGGGGGGTTCGGAGGCGTCCTCCGCCACAGCGGTAGCCGACCAGACGCGGATGGGGTCGCCGCTACCGGCGCGCTTGAAATGCGCAATCGGAAAGGGGTTGAAGGCGCGCACTTTTCGTTCCAGGGCCTCGTTGGACTGGTGCCAGTCCAATGCGGCTTCGGCTTTGGTGATCTTGGGCGCATAGCAGCTGTCGCGCTCATCTTGTGTCTCGGGCTGAGCCCGGCCCTCAGCCAATTGCGTCAGCGCCTCTCGCAGGGCCGGCCCGCCCAGTGTCGCCAGCCGGTCGTGCAGATCACCCGCGGTATCGGTGGGCTCGATCGGGCAGGTCGCCTTGACCAGCATGGCGCCGGTATCCAGGCCTTCGTCCATCTGCATGATGGTCACACCGGATTCGCGGTCGCCGGCTTCAATAGCCCGCTGAATGGGCGCGGCTCCGCGCCAGCGCGGCAGCAGCGAGGCGTGCACATTGATGCAGCCCAGGCGCGGCGTCTCCAGAATGGCCTTGGGCAGCAGCAGGCCGTAGGCCACCACCACCAGAATATCGGCCTCCAGCGCGGCCAGCTCGGCCCGGGCTTCCGGGGCCTTCAGGCTGGCGGGCTGATACACCGGCAGCCCCTCGGCCAGAGCCAGCTCCTTGACGGGGCTGGCGTGGAGCTTCTTGCCGCGCCCGGCCGGGCGGTCGGGCTGTGTGTAAACGCCCACTAACTGATGCTCGCTGGCGAGCAGCGCGCGCAGGTGATGGGCGGCAAAGTCGGGCGTGCCCGCGAACACAAGGCGCAGGCCGCCGCGATGACTGGTTTCAGGCATGGCGTATCGGAGTCGGTTGTCGGGGCCTGCAGATCAGGCCCGCAGGCGGTGTTCTTTTTCCAGCTTTTTGCGGATGCGCTGGCGCTTGACCGGCGAGATGTAGTCCACGAACAGCTTGCCGTTGAGGTGATCCAGCTCGTGCTGAATGCACACCGCCAGCAGCCCATCCGGCTCCAGGCTGAACGGCTGGCCATCTCGCCCGATGGCATCCACCCGGACTTTTTCCGGGCGTTTCACGGTTTCATAGAAACCGGGTACGGACAGGCAGCCCTCGTCGTACTCGCGCAGGGTCTCCTCGTCCAGCACCGTCACCTCCGGGTTGATGAACACCATCGGCTGGCTCTGGTCTTCGCTCACGTCGATCACCACCACGCGTTCGTGCACATTGACCTGGGTAGCGGCCAGGCCGACGCCGGGAGCGGCGTACATGGTCTCGAACATGTCATCCACCAGCTGGCGGATGCGTTCGTCGACCTGAGCCACGGGTTTGGCCACCGTGCGCAGACGCGGATCGGGAAATTCCAGAATATCGAGTTTCGCCATAATCTTTGTGACAAACTTCTAGTAAAGAAATAAAAAGCGCTGCTAACATGATGATCGCACAGTGTTTACTTGCTATGCTTCAACTATCGCGCTAACGTTTGCCGGAGGCAGAATAATAACCTCCGGCGCTGCTTTGGGATTATAACCGGTTAAGCACTTCCGGGCCTAACAATACAGGATCGGTTTCTATGAAAAAGTTGATGCTCGCGCTCCTGCTGGCACCGATGCTGGCGTTGGTCAGCTGGGCCCAGGATGCGTCTTTCCGCAGTGATCACCCGGAAGAATACACCGTCCAGAAGGGCGACACCCTCTGGGACATCTCCAATACCTTTCTCAACACGCCCTGGCTCTGGCCCGAAATCTGGCACGTCAATGAGCAGATCGAGAACCCCCACCTGATCTACCCCGGCGATGTGATTTACCTGGTGTACGTCGATGGCAAGCCCCGTCTGACCCGGGATCGCCCGGTCAAAATGGCACCCGGCGTCACCGACCTGGATCCCAGCGTCCGGGTACTGCCCAAGGATGATGCCATCAGCACCATCCCCCTGGATCGGGTCAACACCTTCCTGTCCCGCAGCCGCGTGGTCACCGAAGAGCAGCTGGAGTCGGCCCCCTACATGCTGGCGGGCCCGGAGGAGCGCCTGATCGTTGGTGCCGGCGACAGAGCCTACGCTCGCGGCGACTTTGAAGGAGACTTCCGCAACTACGGCGTCTACCGCAAAGAAGAGCGGTTCCGCGACCCGGAAACCGGTGAATACCTGGGCACCCACGCCAAGAACATCGGCGCCGTGCGTCTGGGGACCGAAGAGGGCGATGTGGCCCGCGTCAAGGTCACCCGCTCGATGGAAGAGGTACGCATGGGCGATCGTCTTCTGCCCAGCGAAGAGCGCTCGATCGATCCCAACTTTTACCCCAGCGCCCCGGATGACGAGATCAACGCCCTGATCATGGCCGTTGAGGGCGGCGTGTCCCAGGTGGGCAAGATGGATGTGGTGATGGTCAACCGGGGTGAGCGCGAAGGCCTGCTGGTCGGCAATGTCCTGGCGGTGCACAAGCGCGGCGAAACCACCCGCGACCCGGTCACCGGCGAGCGGGTGACCCTCCCGGACGAGCGCGCCGGCCTGGTGATGATTTTCCGCACCTTCGAGAAAATGAGCCTGGCGCTGGTGCTTGAAGCCGAGCGCCCCCTGGCGGTCAACGACAAACTGCTCAACCCCTGACGCGCAACAAGTTACATTGGAACACCGGCGACTCCTTCGGGAGCCGCGCTTTCAGGATGAAAGAGGAACCGACATGGACGCAACCCACCACGCCCACCTTGTACTCCAACGACTGCCCCGTGCCGGCGCCTCCGCCCGAGCCCGACTGGTGGAGCACTTCGGCTCCGCCCAGCGGGTGCTGGAGCAATCCGCCCCGGACCTGGCCCCCTGGCTCGAGGCCGAAGCGCGCGAGGCCCTGGCCGACTATCAGGATCACCTCTCCAGGAGCGCCCTCGGGGAACAGGTCCAGCGCGATCGGGACTGGCTGGCGCAGCACCCGGACGTACAATTGTTGGCGCTGGAAGAAGACGCCTATCCGCCCCTGCTCAAGGAAATCCGGCGGGCGCCGCCCCTACTGTATGTGCGCGGTGACCTGACCGCCCTGAGTCTGCCCCAGCTGGCCGTGGTCGGCAGCCGCAACCCCTCCACTGGCGGACGCGACAATGCCCGGCAGTTCTCCGCCTTTCTCGCCGCGCGCGGCTTTGCGATCACCAGCGGTCTGGCGCTGGGCGTCGACGGCTTCGCCCACGCCGGAGCCCTGGACGCCGAGGGCGTGACGCTCGGGGTGATGGGCACCGGCATCGACCGGGTGTACCCGGCCCGGCACCGGCGCCTGGCCGATCAGATGCTGGCCCAGGGCGGCGCCCTGATTTCGGAATTCCCTCTTGGGCTCGGCCCCCAGGCCTCCCACTTCCCCCAGCGCAACCGCATCATCAGCGGCCTCTGCGGGGGAACCCTGGTTGTGGAAGCGGCCCTGAAAAGCGGCTCCCTCATCACGGCGCGCTTTGCCCTGCAACAGAACCGCGAGGTATTCGCCATCCCCGGCTCCATTCACAACCCCCTGGCGCGGGGCTGCCACCGCCTGATTCGCGAAGGCGCCACCCTGGTGGAAACCGCTCGCGATATCGTCGAGCAGCTGGGCGGGTATCTGGGATATCAGGGCGAGTTGTTTGCCGATGAATCGGCTGCGTCAGAATTGCCGGGCCTGAATGACGAGGAGCGTGCCGTGGTCAAGGCACTCGGCTACGACCCTCAGGATCTCGACAGTCTGGCTCAGCACAGCAACCTGGACGTGGGAACACTGTCCGCCCACCTGGTCGGGTTGCAGTTGAAGGGGGTGGTGAGTGAAACCGCGTCGGGGTTTGTTCGGGTAGCGTCTGGTTCTGGTTGAGTTCATCCCTTGGCTGGGTTAGATTCGCGTCTCCAAGTGAGTCCCTCAAGAGAGGTAAGAATGGACTGGTCCCGCAACCCCCGCATTCAACGCGCCGCTCAGCTTATGCAGGCGGGCGGCGTGATCGCTTATCCCACCGAGGCCGTCTGGGGATTGGGGTGCGACCCCGACAACCCGAGGGCGGTGGCGCGCCTGCTTGCGCTCAAGCAGCGCCCCTGGGAGAAGGGGCTGATTCTGGTGGCCGCCCGTATTGAGCAGTTTGCCCCCCTGATTGACCGCCTGGACAAGGGATTGCAGCAACAACTGCGCGAGACCTGGCCCGGACCGGTGACCTGGTTGGTGCCCACCGCCGGGCTGGTGCCAGGCTGGATCTCCGGCCGCTTCGAGTCGGTGGCCCTGCGGGTGACCGATCATCCGGTGGCGGCGGGGCTCAGTCTCGCCTTCGGTGGGCCCATTGTCTCGACCTCCGCCAACCCGGCCGGTGGTGCTCCCGCACGTACCGCGCTTCAGGTCCACCGGTATTTTCGGAACCGTCTGGACGATATTACGCCGGGTCAGGTGGGTCACCGGACACAGCCATCCGACATTCGAGACTTGCTTACGGGCGACATTATCCGCTAACCGGCGATTCGCCGGTCAATTGCGGTCATGGGTTCACGGCGTGTCTGGAGCCCCTGTAGGGGCCAAACGCCGGACTTTCTTGGCGAAGCTTCTTGCATACGTATTCAATCGATTGCAAAAGGTGTAGTGTGGTATTTTCGGCGTCTTTCCCCGAACTCGGCCCGCTTTCTCAGGCGTCGCTGATCGATCGAATAAAATAATCGGAGCGTCCCATGAATCGTCCTTTCACCTTTTACCGCACCGGCCTGCTGGCTAGCGCCCTGAGCAGCCTGTTGCTGGCCCAAGGCTGCCAGAAAACCGAACCGGCTCCCGAATTCCAGGCCGCCAATCCGGCGACCCTTACTGGCGAAATGATCGCCTTTCGCTCCACCCTCGACAACCGCGCCCGCATGCTGACCCTGAGCCAGCCCGACGACATCAAGCTGGCGTACGATGTCGAAACCGGCCACTTGCACCAGGCCTGGCAGGGCACGGTCCACTTTACCGGCGCCGTGTTTGACACCCGCCACGGACCACAGCCGGTCTCGGAAGGGGCTCTGTACCTGACCCAGGACGCACGGTGGCAGACCGAAGGTGCCAGTGTGCGCTATGGTGGCCATCGTTACTCCGGCGATCAACCGGTCCTTCGCTATGACATCGAGGGTGAGGACTGGAGTGCCACCGTGTGGGAAAAGCCCAGCGCCCGGCTGGAAGAAGGCAGGCTGATCATTTCTCGGGAGTTTGCCGTCAATGGTCTGCCCACAGGGCTGGACCTGACCCTGACCGGGTTGGCAGAGTCGGCCGATCAGACACTGGTCGGCAGCGGGGAGTGGAAGGGCAGCCAGACTCTGCGGCTGAAAAACGGCGTGACTCAAGTGCAGCGTACCTTCATTGACCCGACCCGTGTCGAGCGCCCCGACGAGGCAGGTGAGGGCGACCACCCCGGCCAGACGTTGGTCGAGGGCAGTGACTGTGCCGCTTGCCATAACCCTGAAATCAAGACCGTTGGCCCCTCCTACCAGTCCATTGCCGAACGCTATGACAATACCCAGGAAAACCGGGCGATGCTGGCCGAGAAGATCATTCTCGGGGGCGCTGGCAATTGGGGTGAAGTACCCATGAGTCCGCACCCGGACCTCAGCCAGGAAGATGCTGAGCAGATGGTCGACTACATCTTCTCCCTGCAGGAAGAGACGGAGGGAGAGACCCGTTGGAATCTTGATCAGCCGTCCACCGACACACTGGAGCTGGTGGCTGAAACCCCCGCCGATGCCAGTGGTGAGGGAGCGCTGGTGTACCGCCACCACTTCAGTGGCGATCAACCCAATATTGAGAGCCTGCGCGGCAGCGCCCCGTCCGAAGTGGCCCGGGTCTCGCGCATTCACTTCCCGGATAAGGCTTCTTTCAAACCGCTGGATCTACGCTTCGCTTTGCAGGTAAAGACCCACCTGAAGATCGATGAGGCATTGGAGACCGAGTTGCGCCTGATCAGTGATGATGGCGCGGTGGTGTACCTGAACGAAAAACGGCTGATCGACAGCTGGGGTTTCCATGGCCCCGAGCCGGAAGATGCCAGTGTAAGCCTGGAGCCGGGCCTGCACGCTCTGGAGTTAATCCACTTCCAGAGCCACGGTGGTGCGACCCTGTCGATGCAGTGGCGCAATCCCGAAACCGGCGAGTTTGAAATCATTCCGGCAAAGATGTTGCAGATTCAGGCGGCGGATCGCCGGGAGGTGGTACCGGTGATTACCGATCCGGAGCGGGTCAAAACCATTCCCGGCGACCAGACCAAAGTCGCCGGTGTGCACCCGGCATTCGATCGATTTCAGGCCCGCCCGGATGAGTTTGAACCCATGGTCGGCGGCATTGATTTTCTGCCCGATGGCCGGATGGTCATCACCACCTGGGACCCGGAAGGCTCGGTCTACATCGTCAGCGACTACGATCAGGGCCCGGAACAGGCCAGCGTCAAACGTATCGCCCGGGGCCTGGCCGAACCGCTCGGCGTGAAGGTCGTGGACGGCGATATCTACGTTCTGCAAAAGCAGGAACTGACCCGCCTGGAAGATGTGAATGGCGATGAGATCATCGATGTCTACCACACGGTGTCCGCCGACTGGTCAGTGACCGACAACTTCCACGAGTTCGCTTTCGGCCTGGAATACAAAGACGGTTACTTCTACGGCACCCTGGCCACCGCGATTCTGGCCGGTGGAGCCAGCGCCGACCCTCAGGCGCCGGATCGTGGCAAGGCCATCAAAATCCGTAAAAGCGACGGGGAGGTCGAGTTTATTGCCCACGGGCTGCGCACCCCGAACGGCATTGGCTTTGGTGTGGATGGCGAGCTGTTTATTGCCGACAACCAGGGCGACTGGCTGCCATCCAGTAAGATTGTCGAACTGACGCCGGGGGCCTGGTACGGCTCGCGCTCGGTGGACTTCGAAGGCACCGCCGATCTGACCGAAACCAAACCGGTGGTCTGGCTGCCCCAGGACGAAATCGGCAATTCCCCCAGTGAGCCGGCGCCTCTGAACGTCGGTCCCTATCAGAATCAGATGATTCACGGTGAAGTGACCCACGGCGGTATCAAGCGCGTCTACGCCGAGCGGGTGAACGGACGTTTGCAGGGGGCGGTGTTCCGTTTCATCCAGGGGCTGGAAGCCGGGGTCAACCGTCTCGACTGGGCCTCAGACGGTGCGTTGATCGTCGGTGGCGTCGGTAATCCGGGCAACTGGGCCGATGGTGAAAAACAGTGGTACGGGCTGGAGCGTCTGGTCTACAACGGCGAGACCGCTTTTGAAATGCTCAGCGTCAGCGCCCGCTCCGACGGCTTTGTGATTGAGTTTACCGAGCCGGTGAAGGCGGGCCAGAACATTGGCCCTGAAGATTTTGAGATTCTTCAGTGGTATTACGAGCCCACCGCTGAGTACGGCGGTCCGAAAAAGAACGTCACCGAGTTGCCGGTGGAGGGCTTTGCCCTATCGGAGGACCGCAAGCGGGTGAGCTTCAGGCTCGGCGGGCTCAAGCCCGACCATGTGGTGTATTTCCGCATCGCAAGGCCCTTTGTCAGTGAGACTGACAACAGCCTGTGGACCACCGAAGCCTGGTACACCCTCAATGCCCTTCCCGAAGACCAACCGGTGGAGCTTGAGGGGCGTCAACCCCAGCACAATCAACTGACCGATGCCGAACAGGCCGAAGGCTGGAAACGGCTCTTTGATGGTGAAACCCTGAATGGGCTGCGCAATTACAATGCTGACACCCTTGGTGAGCGCTGGGTGGTAGAGGGTGGCACTCTGCATATGCAGGCCAACGATGGTCGTCCCGGCGGGGATCTGGTGATCACCGACGCGCCGCTGACGAGTTTCGAGCTCTACCTGGAGTGGAAGCTGGCGCGCAACGGCAATAGCGGCATCATCTACAGCGTGGATGAATCCCCGGAGTTGGAGGCGCCCTACATGAGTGGCCCCGAGTATCAACTGCTGGACAACATCGGTCACCCGGACAGTGAAATCTATACCCATCGGGCCGCCGATCTGTACGACCTGATTGCCGCCGAGCCGGTCACCGTCAATCCGGCGGGTGAGTGGAACCGCACCCGTCTGGTGGTCGACGACGGACGTATTGAACACTGGCTCAATGGTTTTAAAGTTGTGGAAACCGAGATGGGTACACCCGAATGGGAGACTATGATCGCCGAGAGCAAGTTTGCCGACTGGGAGGCTTTTGCGGCGACCCCGGAGGGGCATGTTGTTCTCCAGGATCACGACGACCCGGTGTGGTTTCGCAACATCAAGTTGCGAGAATTGCCGTAAAAGTTGGGTGACGGCGGGTATGGCCAAAGGCCGCACCCGCGGTCACCCAACCCGTTCACCTAATCGCTACAACTCAATCCGCTTGCCATCCTCGCGGGCGGATCTGAAAATCGCCTGGACAATACGGATGTCGCGCAGGCCTTCCTCGCCGGGCACGATCACCGGCTTGTCCTGCAGAATCGCCAGAGCGTCGTTGTCCATCTGCCGCGCCTGCTGATCGGCGATTTCCTTGTCCAGCTTGCGCCCGTCGCTGGTTTCGCCCTGTACTCCGGTGTAGTTGGACATGGGTTTGAGAAAGTAGGAGCCCTCCGCGCAGGTCACTTCCAGTCTGTTGCCCGATTTGACGAAGCTGGTCATACATTCGGCCACTGCGCCCTCGGGAAACTCCAGGGTGAAATGGGTGGTGGAGTCCACCTCGGTAAACACCTCGGGATGGGTCACTTCATGGCGGCCCGATACCGCCACCGGCTCCCGGCCCACCGCATAGCGCGAGCCGTTCAGAGGATACACGCCCATGTCGTACATGGCGCCGCCGCCCATCTCGGCGCGCATCCGCCAGTTGTCTGGCGAGCGATTTTCCCCGCCTGAATAGGCCGCGACCGCCTCGACCCGCTCGATCGCGCCGTAGGGGCGTTCTTTGGCAAACTGCATCACCGTCCGGGTATTGGGCTCGTGCTGCATCCGGTAGCCGATGCTCAACTTGACCTTGTTTTTGCGGCAGGCGTCGATAATTGTCTGACACTCCTCTTCGGTCATGGCCATGGGCTTTTCACACCAGACGTGTTTGCCGGCGTTGGCGCCAATCACCGAGTACTTCATGTGCAGGCTGGTGGGCGTGACCACATAGATGACGTCGATATCCGGGTTGTCGGCGATGGTATGCATGTTCTCGTAGTTGTAGACGTTGGCGTCCTTGATGCCGTATTTTTCCTGCCACTCCGGGATTTTTCCGGGGCTGCCGGTGACGATTCCGCGCAGTTCGCAGTGTTGGGTCAATTGCAATCCGGGCGCCAACTGGGTCGAGCTGTAATTGCCCAGCCCGACCAGGGCGACGCCGAGCTTGCGCGAAGGCTTGCCGAGCAGGTGGGGCGACCAGCCGGAAGAGAGCAGGGCGGTGGAGGCGCCCAGGCCCTGCAGGAAGCGGCGCCGGTTGAAAGCGGAATGAGACATGACAAACCTCCGGTGTAGGGTGGGCTCCGCCCACCTTGACGGTTATTTGTACCTCGGATGGTGGGCAAAGCCCACCCTACGGGTTGTATTGGATGTTGTGACCCGGTCAGGGAATCATTCTGACCATAACCCAGGATGGATCACTCTGGCCATGAATTTCGCCTCGGCAAGCCGCGGCGAGTACAATGGGCTTTTTGTTCAGACCGCGAGGCGGATTTCATGGCCACTGATACAGCCCACGACAAGCAGGCCGTCAAAGACTACCTGCTCGGACTTCAGGATCACATCTGCCGCGAGCTGGAAGCCGAAGACGGCACCGGCCGGTTCCGGGAAGACAGCTGGGAACGAGAGCAGGGCGGCGGTGGCCGCTCGCGGGTGCTGACCGAGGGGGCCGTGATCGAAAAGGGCGGCGTCAACTTCTCCCATGTGTTTGGCGCGCAGATGCCCGCCTCGGCCACCGCGCACCGGCCCGAGCTGGCGGGGCGCTCGTTCGAGGCCATGGGGGTGTCCCTGGTGATCCATCCCTACAACCCGAACATTCCCACCAGTCACGCCAACGTGCGCTTCTTTATTGCCGAAAAGCCGGACGCCGAGCCGGTCTGGTGGTTTGGCGGCGGCTATGACCTGACCCCCTTTTACGGCAACGAGGAGGACTGCCGGCATTGGCACCGCACGGCGCGCGATGCCTGCGCCCCCTTTGGCGATAACATCTACCCCTTCTTCAAAAAATGGTGCGATGATTACTTTTACCTCAAGCACCGCGACGAGCCCCGGGGCATCGGCGGGCTCTTCTTTGATGACTTCAACGAATTGGGCTTTGAGCGCAGCTTCGCTCTGATGCGGGCGGTGGGCGACAGCTACGTGCCCGCCTACCGCCCGATCGTGGCCCGGCGCAAGGGCGAGGCGTACACTGAGCAGCAGCGCGATTTTCAGCTCTACCGCCGGGGTCGCTATGTGGAATTCAATTTAGTGTATGATCGCGGAACACTCTTTGGACTGCAGACCGGGGGGCGCACCGAGTCCATCCTGATGTCACTGCCACCGCTGGTGCGCTGGGACTACGATTGGCAACCCGAGCCCGGCAGCGCCGAGGCCGCGCTCACCGAACATTATCTGCAGCCCAGAGACTGGATAGAATGAGGCCGGATCGAATAATAATAGTTGGATCGATGTTATGACAGACACCTATGCCGTGTTCGGCAACCCCATAAACCACAGCAAATCTCCCTATATTCACCGCCACTTCGCGGAGCAGACCGGCGAACCGATCGCCTACACCAAACAGCAGGTGCCCGAGGGCGAATTCGAACCGGCGGCGGAGACCTTCTTCGCCCAGGGGGGCAAAGGGCTCAATGTGACCGTGCCGTTCAAGCTCGACGCCTATCGCTACGCGGCGCGCCTGACTCCCCGTGCGCGCCGGGCCGGTGCGGTCAATACCCTGGCGCTGGAGCCCGATGGCACCGTGCTGGGCGACAACACCGACGGCATCGGCATGGTCAATGACATGCACAATCTGGGCTGGGAGCTGGCCGGTAAACGGGTGCTGATACTCGGTGCCGGCGGCGCGGTGCGCGGCATACTGCCACCGCTGATGGAGCAGAAACCGGCCTCGCTCACCATCGCCAACCGGACCCTGCACAAGGCCGAACAGCTGGCCAAGGGCTTTGCCGATCTGGGGGCGATTACCCCGGCGGGGTTCGAATCGCTCGAAGGACAGCAGTTTGATCTGGTGATCAATGGCACCTCGGCCAGTCTCGGGGGCGACCTGCCACCGCTGCCGGAGTCACTGCTGGCCCCCGGCGCCTGTTGCTACGATCTGATGTACGGCGCCGAGCCGACCGTGTTTTTGCAGTGGGCCGAGGCCCACGGCGCGGAAAAGCGCGCCGATGGACTGGGCATGTTGGTGGGGCAGGCGGCCGAATCCTTTTACCTCTGGCGGCAGATCAGGCCCGAGGTGATCCCGGTGATTACCGAGCTGCGCCGTAAATTGAGTGCCAAAAAAGGGGCATAATCCGCGCCCCATTTACGGTATGATAAATCGCATAATCGTCAGCGCAACAAGGCAATGTCAGCCATGAGCAGATTTGAGGGCGGCCGCAACCTCACCCATCAGGTAACCTATCAATTGGGTGCCGCCATTGTGCGGGGCCAGTATGGCGTGAATGAGCCTCTGCCCACCGAGGCGGAATTGTGCGAGCAGTTCGACATCAGCCGCAGCGTGATTCGCGAGGCGGTCAAGATGCTTACCGCCAAGGGCCTGATATCGTCGCGGCCACGTCAGGGTATCCGGGTGCAGCCCAACAACCGCTGGAACATGTTTGATGAAGACGTGCTCGAGTGGACCCTGAGCAGTCGCCCCTCACTGGACCTGTTGCGCGAATTTACCGAACTGCGCCATGGTATCGAGCCCGAGGCGGCCCTGCTGGCGGCGCGCAAACAGAACCGGGAGGCCATCGCCGGCATTGAGCAGGCGCTGGCCCGGATGGACGCGGCCGAGCGGGGCAATGACGACCCCCTGGAGGCGGATATCGCCTTTCACACCGCCATCCTGCTGGCGAGCGAGAACCGGTTTTTTATCCAGCTGCGCAGCTTCATTCAGACGGCGCTGCGCGTGAGCATCGCCTCCACCAACCAGCTCAAAGGGGTGGAAGTGGCCAGCGAGAGCGACCACCGGGCCGTGTACGAGGCCATTGCCGCCGGTGACAGTGAGCGGGCCAACAAGACCATGTGTGACCTGCTGGACGAGGCGTTGAGCCTGATCAACTCCTCCCTGGAAATGCGCCGCACCCCTTAACGCCCGAATGGCCGAACGAGTGACCAAGAGCCCAATCTATGTCTGATTCCAAGCCTCCCCGGGGGGCCCCACCCGACTCGCCCCGGCGCAGCACCCGGAGTTATGGAAAACTCGATAGAGACGGTTTTATTCATCGCTCCTGGATGAAAAATCAGGGCCTGCCCGACCACGCCTTTGACGGCCGTCCGGTGATCGGCCTGTGCAACACCTGGTCCGAGCTGACGCCCTGCAACGGCAACCTGCGCGAGCTGGCCGACTACGTCAAACGCGGCGTCTGGGAAGCCGGCGGCCTGCCGCTGGAGTTTCCGGCCATGAGCCTGGGCGAAACCCAAATGCGCCCGACCGCCATGCTGTTTCGCAACCTGCTGGCGATGGAAGTGGAAGAGTCCATCCGCGGCAACCCCATCGACGGGGTGGTGCTGCTCGGCGGCTGCGACAAAACCACGCCCGCTCAGCTCATGGGCGCCGCCAGCGTCAATCTGCCGGCCATGGTGGTCTCCGCCGGGCCCATGCTCAATGGCAAATATCAGGGGCGGGACATCGGCTCGGGCACGGATGTGTGGAAGTTCTCCGAAGCGGTGCGCGCCGGGCAGATGAGCATCGATGATTTCATCGCCTCCGAGAGCGGCATGTCCCGCAGCCGGGGCGTGTGCAACACCATGGGCACCGCCTCCACCGTCTCCAGCCTGACCGAAGCCATGGGCATGAGCCTGCCCTGGAACGGGACGTTGCCGGCGGTGGATGCCCGGCGTCAGGCGCTGGCGCATCTGACGGGCCGGCGCATTGTCGAGCTGGTCAAAGAAGACATCCGCCCCTCGGACATTCTCACCCGGGCGGCGCTGGAGAACGCCATTGTCGTCAATGCCGCCATCGGCGGCTCCACCAATGCGGTGGTGCACCTGCTGGCCATTGCCGGGCGTGTGGGGGTGGATCTGACGCTGGAGGACTTTGATCGGCTCAGCCGGGACATTCCCCTGCTGGTGGATCTGATGCCCTCCGGGCGTTTTCTGATGGAAGATTTCCATTACGCCGGGGGCCTGCCGGCGGTAATGAAGCGCATTGCTCACCGTCTGACGCTCGAGGCGCCCACGGTTTCCGGGGCCACCCTGGGGGAGCAGATCGACAAGGCGGCTTGTTATAATGACGAGGTCATCCGCCCGTTGAGTCATCCGGTCAGCGAGCATTCGGGCGTCTGGGTATTGAAAGGCAACCTCTGTCCGCGCGGGGCTATCATCAAGCCCAGTGCCGCCAGCCCCGAGCTGCTGGAACACTCCGGCCGGGCAGTGGTGTTTGAAGATATCGAGGATTACAAAGCCCGGGTGGACGACCCGGCGCTGGAGGTGGATGAAAACTCCGTGCTGGTGCTCAAAGGCTGCGGGCCGAAGGGCTATCCGGGGATGCCCGAAGTGGGCAATATGGCGTTGCCGAAAAAGCTGTTGGAACGCGGCGTGCGCGACATGTTGCGCATCTCCGATGCCCGGATGAGCGGCACCGCCTTCGGCTCGGTGATCCTGCATGTCGCCCCGGAGTCCAGTGCCGGCGGACCCTTGGCGGTGGTCCAGGACGGTGACGTGATCGAATTCAACGGCCGCCAGCGTACTTTACAATTGGATATCAGCGAGCAGGAGCTCGCCCGTCGGCTTGAGCAGTGGCAGGCACGCCAGCTGGCGCCGGCCTACCAGCGCGGCTACGCTAAACTCTACATTGACACGGTCCTGCAGGCCGATCAGGGGGTAGACCTGGATTTTCTGCGGGGCGCCAGTGGTGACCAGGTGGATCGGGAATCACATTAAAATGACAGAATACACCCGCTATGCGAGCCTCAAACAACGCTCGATTTTCATCACCGGCGGTGCGACCGGTATCGGCGCCTGTCTGGTGGAAGCCTTCGCCGCCCAGGGAAGCATCATCGGGTTTGTGGATATCAACGAAGAGGCCGGTAACCAGTTGGCCGCCGATGTCCGGGAGCGCTTCGGCGCCCAGGTGGAGTTCCGGGCCTGCGATGTGACCCGCATCGACGCCCTGAGGCTCGCTATTCGCACGCTGGCCGATACCTGCGGTGACTTCACCGTGCTGATCAACAACGTCGCCAACGACCAGCGCTATGACCCCCGCTATCTGTCCGAACAGGCCTGGTACAACAGCCTGGCGGTCAACCTGCACCCGGCTTTTTTTGCCGCCCAGACGGTGCAGCCGTTCATGGCCCGCCAGGGCGGTGGGGTGATCATCAACTTCAGTTCCATCAATGCCCTCTTTGGCCCGAGCAAGCTGCCCAGCTACAACACGGCCAAGGCGGCTCTGCTGGGGCTCACCAAATCCCTGGCGCGGGATTTTGGCACCGACAAAATCCGGGTCAACGCCATCGTGCCCGGCTGGGTGATCACCGAACGTCAGCTCAACAAGTGGCTCACTCCCGAGGCCGAGGCCTGGTGGATGGACCAGGTCTGCCTCAAAGAGCGGATTGTGCCCGAAGATGTGGCCAACCTGACCCTGTTCCTGGCCTCCGAAGATGCGCGCATGATCACCGGCCAGAAGTTCGTCATTGACGGCGGACGTCTGTAGCCGAGGCATAACCGCTCACCCTGACATCCCGGGTCCCACTTTTCTCTCCCGATTGCCACTTTTTCAGCCCCGGTGGCCCTACATCGGGACTCGCAGTCATACCCATTTATGCGCATAATAGTCCCGCGCAAAACTCCGGCGGATTCCGTGTCGTATCGGCAATCACAGCTCGGCGACCCCACTCAACAACAATCGGGGCGTCCAACCTGGCACCCGCCGGATAATAATCTTATAAATGGAGAGCACCAAGAATGAGTTTGTCACCGCTTGATATTACGACGTTCGCGATCTACTGCGTGCTGCTTGTCGGCATTGCCTGGTGGGTTTCCCGGGAAAAGGCCGGGCACGAGAAAAACTCCACCGATTACTTTCTGGCCAGCAAATCCCTGCCCTGGTGGGCCATCGGCGCCTCGCTGATTGCCGCCAATATCTCGGCCGAGCAGATTATCGGCATGTCCGGCTCGGGCTTTGCCATCGGTCTGGGGATCGCCTCCTACGAATGGATGGCCGCCGTTACCCTGCTGATCATCGGTAAATACTTTCTGCCGATCTTTCTCAAAAAGGGCATCAGCACCATGCCCCAGTTTCTGGAGCAGCGCTATGACCACCGGGTGCGTACGGTCATGGCCATTTTCTGGCTGGCGCTGTACACCTTCGTCAACCTGACCGCGATTCTCTGGCTGGGCTCGCTGGCCATCAATGCCATCACCGGGCTGGATCTGATCTACGGGCTGGTCTTCCTGGCGGTGTTCTCCATCGGCTACTCCATTTACGGTGGCCTCAAGGCGGTCGCGTTGACCGATATCATTCAGGTGGTGCTGCTGATTGTGGGCGGCCTGTTGGTGTCCTACCTGGCGCTGGATCAGATCGCCGAGAACGCCGGGCAGGCCGGCGCTTTTCAGGGCTTTTCCATCATGCTGGCGGACGTTCCGCACAAGTTCGACATGATCCTGGACCCGAGCAACGAACATTACATCAGCCTGCCGGGCATTTCGGTGCTGGTCGGCGGCCTCTGGATCATGAACTTCTCCTACTGGGGCTTCAACCAGTACATCACCCAGCGCACGCTGGCCGCCAAGAGTCTGGCCGAGGCGCAGAAGGGCATCGCCTTTGCCGCCTATCTCAAACTGCTGATGCCGCTGATTGTGGTGCTCCCCGGTATGGCGGCGGCCATGCTCAAGCCCGACCTGGCCCATCCCGACCAGGCCTATCCGGAAATGATGAAGCTGGTACCCCAGGGGCTGCTGGGGATCACCTTTGCCGCCCTGGTGGCGGCCATTGCCTCCTCGCTGGGCTCGATGGTGAACAGTATCTCCACCATTTTCACCATGGACATCTACAGCAAAATGATCAACACCGAGGCCACCGAGCACCGCAAGGTCGTGGTGGGCCGTACCGTCGCCTGTCTGGCCATGTTGATCGCGGTGATCGTTGCCCGGCCGCTGCTGGGTAACTTCCCCCAGGCGTTCCAGTTCATTCAGAACTTCACCGGCTTCTTTACCCCGGGCATTGTCTCCATCTTTCTGCTGGGCTTCTTCTGGAAGCGCGCCACGGCGCTGTCGGCTCTGGTCGCGGCCATCGCCTCGGTCATACTCTCGGCGCTGTGCTACTGGCTCTTCCCCGAATTCCCGTTCATCGATCGGGTCGGCGTGGTCTTCCTGCTGTGTATCGCGCTCTCGGTGATTGTCACACTTCTGGCCGGCACCCGCGAGCAGCCCAATGCCATCCACCTGGATGACATCGACTTCCACACCTCCAAAAGCTTCAATATTCTGAGCCTGGGTGTGGTGCTGATCCTGATCGTGCTCTACACGGTCTGGTGGTAATCCATGCCCGTGATGGAGCGCCTGGCCAGTCTGCCGGTGGGCAACCTTCTGGGCGAAGGGGTGCTCTGGCACCCCGACCAGCAGGCCGCTTGGTGGACCGATATTCAGGCGCGCCGGCTGTTCCGCTACCATCCGGCCACTGAAGCGCTGGAGACCTGGGACACGCCCGAGCGCCTGGCCACCTTTGGCTTTATCGAGGGCAGTGAGCAACTGATTGCGGCGTTCGATCTGGGCTTTGCGCTCTACCATCCCCAGACCGGCGAATGCCACTGGCTGGCCCAGCCCGAGGCGGATCTGCACAGCAACCGCTTCAACGACGGCAAGGTGGATCGTCAGGGGCGCTTCTGGGCCGGTTCCATGGTGGAGCACGGTGACCCTCTGGCGAGCGATCCGGCCGGTGCGCTCTACTGCTGGAGCGACACACAGCAGGCGGCGTGCCAGTTGAGCGGGCTCGGCATCACTAACGGGCTCTGCTGGAGCCCGGACGGGCGCACCGCCTACCTCTCGGATTCCGCCCGCCACTGCTACTACGCCTACGACTTTGACCCCCACAGCGGCAGCTTCAGCAACCGCCGGGTATTTGCGCGCACACCCGAAGGTGTGGGCCCGGATGGTGCCTGCGTCGATGCCGAGGGCAACGTCTGGAACGCTCAGTTCGGCGGCGGACAGGTGGTGTGTTATTCGCCCGACGGCGAAGTGCTGTTGGAGCTCGATGTGCCGGTCAGCCAGCCCACCTGTGTGGCCTTTGGCGGGCCGGATCTGTCCTGGCTCTTCGTTACCACCGCGCGGGAGAATTTATCCAAGGCGCAGTTGGCTCAGGAGCCGGAAGCGGGGAATCTGTTGATTTATCAGACCGATGTGAAAGGTCTGCCTGTCGATTTTTATCGAGGGTAATTGGCGGATGCGCCTTAGGCTTATCCGCCCTACGAGTACCACGGCAGGTTGCGTAGGGCGGATAAGCGTCAAGCGCATCCGCCGTTCCCCAAGGCTCCGCACCCTCCCAACGTTCCAAAATCTCCCAACCTCACCGCGCCCTTCGATCCAACGTCCGATACCCCAACGCCTCGGTAATATGCGCCGTCTCCAACTCCGTTTTCCCCGCCATATCCGCCAACGTCCGGGCCACCTTCAACACCCGGTGATAAGCGCGGCTGGAGAGGCCGAGCTTTTCGATCGCATCCTCCAACAGGCTCCGGTTGGCCGCACTCAGCGCACAGACCCGCTCCAGTTCCGGCACGCTCAATTGATGGTTGGCCTTGCCCTGACGCTCAAGCTGGCGTTGGCGCGCTTCAATCACCCGGGTGCGAACCTGGTCACTGCGCTCGCCCTCCCGTTTGCCCTGCAGCTCACCGCGCTTCAACAGCCGCACCGGAACGTGCATATCGATCCGGTCCAGCAGGGGGCCCGAGATCTTGTCTCGGTAGCGGCGGATCTGATCCGGGGTGCAGGTGCAGTCGCCCTCGGCGGCGCCGTGGTAACCGCAGGGACAGGGGTTCATGGCCGCCACCAACTGAAAACGGGCCGGATAGACCGCCTGGGCTTTGGCCCGGGAGATCCGCACCTCACCACTTTCCAGCGGCTCGCGCAGCACCTCCAATACGTGGCGGTGAAACTCCGGCAGTTCGTCCAGAAACAGCACGCCACTGTGCGCCAGTGAGATTTCTCCGGGGCGCGGGTTGGAGCCGCCGCCCACCAGGGCAATGGCCGAGGCCGTATGGTGGGGCGAGCGAAAGGGCCGCACCCGATTGCCGTGGGTGCCGGCCCCGGGCGCCACCGAATAGACCGCGGCCACATCCAGGCGCTCGCGGTTCTCCAGTGGCGGCAGGATGCCGGGCAGGCGGGTGGCGAGCATGGTCTTGCCGGTGCCCGGCGGGCCCACCATCAACAGGTTGTGGCCACCGCTGGCGGCCACTTCCAGGGCGCGTTTGGCCTGAACCTGGCCCTTGACGTCGCTCAGGTCGAAGTCCACGCCGGGCTCCTCGGTGGTATCGAGAGGGCCTTCGGCCTGGGGCAGGGTTTCCCGCTGGTGCAGATGGGCGCACACCGACAAGAGGTTTTTGGCTGAGAAAACGGCGGTGGTATCGCACAGCGCGGCTTCTTCCGCGTTGTCAGCGGCTATCACCAATTGCCGGTCGGCATCGCCGGCGGCAAGCGCGGCGGGCAGGGCGCCGGTGACCGGACGCAAGTCCCCCGAGAGGGCCAGTTCACCCAGAAATTCGCCCCGGGACACACTGTCTTCGGGAATCTGTCCGGAGGCGGCGAGAATCCCCAGCGCGATGGGCAGATCAAAACGGCCGCCCTCTTTGGGCAGGTCGGCGGGGGCGAGGTTGACGGTAATGCGTCGGGCGGGGAATTCCAGGTGGCTGTTGAGAATGGCACTGCGCACCCGATCCTTGCTTTCCTTCACGGCGGTTTCCGGCAGCCCGACCATGTTCAGGGCGGGCAGTCCGTTGGAGAGGTGGACTTCGACCGTGACCAGCGGGGCCTGTACCCCGAGCTTTGCGCGTGAATAGACAACGGCGAGCGACATGGGCAATCCTTTGCTTTTGTGGAGAAATTAGCGTTTTGAATAGGCGGGACTATACCGCAAGAGGGTGCCGCCAAAAAAGGAACCCGGTTCCGTTTTGGCGGATGCGCCTTAGGCTTATCCGCCCTACGATTAGCTCCGAGGTATCCGTAGGGCGGATCGGTCCGACGCTTCGGAGCGTCAAGCGCATCCGCCATTCGCTCAACTGGGGTTGCGCGTCTTTTTTTCCAACTCCGCGAGCTGCTGCTCCAGCTTCTCCAGGCGCTCGCGGGTACGCTGCAACACGGCCGCCTGGGTATCAAACTCTTCGCGCGTCACCAGATCCATGCGACTCAGGGCGGACTGCAGGGCGGCCTGCATTTCTTTTTTGGGCAGCATATCGCGCACACCGGGCAGTTTCCGGTCCAGTTCCTGGAATACTTTCTGGGCAAAGTCGGTAATCATGGCAAGGTCTCTGGTGGTCGGGTCGGGGATAGCCTTAAAGGGTACTACTCAGGACCAGCCGCGCCAAGCCTTGATGGTCTGGCAGACCCGGTTGATCGGTTGCGGCGCGCAGAAGTAGTAACCCTGCATCTGATCGCAGCCGGCGGCCTCCAGCCAGCCTTTCTGCTCCGGGGTCTCCACGCCCTCGGCGACCACGGTTTTTTCCAGGTTGTGAGCCAGGTTGATGATGGCGGTGACCAGGCGCTGGTCGGCCTTGTTGTGATCGAGCGCCGCCAGAAATCGGGAGTCGATCTTCACCGTGCGAATGGGCAAGCGCTGAAGGTGCAGAAAGGAGCTGCTGCCGCTGCCAAAATTGTCGAGCGAGAAGGTGATGCCCAGATGCGACAACGGACGCATGCACAGGCTGACCAGATCCAGGTTGTCCATCAGGCTGGCTTCGGTCAGCTCGAACTCCACATTGTCGCCCACGATCCCGGCCTCCGCGAGGGTGGAGGCCAGCCGTTGCACCAGCTGCTCGTCGCGAAACTGGCGTACCGACAGGTTGACCGACATCAGCAGGTCCAGCTGACATTCCTGGCGCAGGCGGTGCAGGTCCCGGCAGGCCCGATCGACCACCCAGTAGCCAATGTCGGTAATCAGGCCGGTATCTTCGGCGATCCGGATGAATTCTTTGGCGTCCAGCAGGCCCCGCTCCGGGTGCTGCCAGCGCAGCAGCGCCTCAATGCCCACAATGTTGCCCGTTTCCATATCCAGACGGGGCTGATACTCCAGGCTCAGTTGCTGGTTGTTCATGGCCTTGCGCAGATCCGATTCCATGCGCAACTGGTAGCGCACCGCCTTGTTCATGGCCTCGGTAAAAAACCGGTAGCCGCTGCCTTCCTGCTGTTTGGCCTGGTACATGGCCATGTCGGCATTTTTGAGCAGGGTGTCGGCGTCCCGACCGGCGTCGGGAAAGACCGCAATGCCGATACTGCAGCCAATGGTCATCTCGTGGCTGCCGATCTGATAGGGCGAGGCGATGTGATTGATGATTTTCTCGGCCACATGGGCGATGTTGGCGCTACTTTCGGTGTTTTCCAGCAGGAGCGTAAACTCGTCACCCCCCATGCGTGCCACCGAGTCACTGCGGCGCATGCACTCCTGCAGGCGCTCGGCGCATACCTGAATCATGGTATCGCCGGTGTCGTGGCCGAAGTTGTCGTTGACCTGCTTGAACCCGTTCAGATCGATGAACATCAGGGCAAACTGCCCCTTGTCCCGGTCGGCGAGGCGGATGGCGTGCTCGAGTCGGTCGCGGAACAGGATGCGGTTGGGAATATCGGTCAGGGTATCGTAGTGGGCCAGCCGGCTCAGGTGCTGCTCGGTGCGTTTGCGCTCGATGGCGTAGCGCAGGGTGCGCTCGAGCAACTGGGTGTCGATGTGGCCCTTGATCAGGTAGTCGGCGGCGCCGGAGCGGATGGCCTCCCGGTCCACTTCGGTTTCCATCTCGTTGGTCATGACCACCACCGGCGTGGTGCAGGCCTGGGTTTTGGTGGCCTGTAGCAGGTCCCGCGCGGTGTCCTCCTCCCAGTAGTAATCGAGCAGGATCAGGTCGTAATCATCGTCGAAAATCGCGGAAAGGGCGCCATCGAGGCGGTTGTGCCACACCAGTTGATAGTCGGTATGATGAATCTGCGACAGCAGATCGGCGAGCAAAAGGTACTCACCTTCCTCGCGGTCGATAAACAGAATTTTTACAAGTCGTTCCACCACTTCAATTCCTTTGTTCCCTGGTAGGCTGAGGGGCCCACGGGGTGACGGTTACCGGGATCACCAGCACTCGTTTATTCTCACCCGGGCGGATCCACTGCCATGAAGAAATCCGCGCCAGCTTGGGACTTTACACCACCCATAGTCCATAATAAACCTCTTTGGTCGGCGTTACGGCGCGCTCGTCGGCAACGGCCTCCTGTTGCACAGGACACTGCCCCCCGGTCCTTGCTAAAATGCCCGCCCTCGATCTGACCGATTCCCAGCACACTGTGAGGTTCCGTGCCCCAGCTCAATCCCCGCCAGAGAGAAGCTGTACGCTACATTGATGGCCCCTGCCTGGTACTGGCCGGGGCGGGCAGCGGCAAGACCAGCGTGATCACCCGCAAAATCGCCTACCTGATCGAGCGTTGTGACCAGCCGGCGCGCCATATCGCCGCGCTGACCTTTACCAACAAGGCCGCGCGGGAGATGAAAGAGCGGGTGGCCTCCCTGGTGAAGGGCAGCGCGGCACGCGGGCTGACCGTGTCCACCTTTCACAACCTGGGGCTGAACATCATTCGTCGGGAGTATAAAGTCCTGGGCTTCAAACCCGGATTTTCGATATTCGACGCCGAGGACGCCCAGGGCCTGCTCAAAGAGCTGCTGCTCAAAGACGGTGACCTCGACAGCGACCACCTCAAGCGGGTACAGCATCAGATCTCCAACTGGAAAAATGACCTGGTTGGCCCGGATGAAGTGCTCGCCATGGCCCAGAGCCCGGGCGAGCAGACCATCGCCCGGGTTTACGAGCGCTACAACCAGGCGCTCAAGGCCTACAATGCGGTCGACTTTGACGACCTGATCCTGATTCCGGTGCAGCTGTTTCAGCGCGATCCCGAGGTGTTGACCCGCTGGCAGCGGCGCATCCGCTATCTGCTGGTGGACGAATACCAAGACACCAACTCCAGTCAGTATCTGCTCGTCAAACTGCTGGTGGGCACGCGCGGATCGCTGACCGTGGTGGGGGACGACGACCAGTCCATCTATGCCTGGCGCGGCGCCCGGCCCGAGAACATGGCCCTGCTGAAAGAGGATTTTCCGGGTCTCAAGGTGATCAAGCTGGAGCAGAACTACCGCTCCACCAGCCGCATTCTGCGGGTGGCCAACCACCTGATTGCCCACAACCCGCACGAATTCGACAAGGCCCTGTGGAGTGAAATGGGCCTGGGCGAGGAGATTCGCGTGCTGCGCTGCGCCAACGAGGATGCCGAGGCCGAGCGGGTGGCCACGGAGATTCTGACCAGTCGGCTGCGTTACCAGCGCAAGTTTCGCGACTACGCGGTGCTCTACCGGGGCAACCACCAGTCGCGCCTGTTGGAGATCAAGCTCCAGCAGCACCAGATTCCCTACAAGATCAGCGGCGGTTCGTCGTTTTTCTCCAAAACCGAAATCAAGGATGTGATGGCCTACCTGCGCCTGATCGTCAATCCGGACGACGACAACGCCTTCCTGCGCATCATCAACACCCCGCGCCGGCAGATCGGCACCAGCACCCTGGAAACCCTGGGCCGCTATGCCACCGAGCGCCATATTGGCCTTTACAGCGCCCTGAACGAGATGGGGCTGGATCGTCAGCTTTCGGAAAAGGCGCTGGAGCGCCTACGCCGGTTCGGCCACTGGATGGCGGGCGTGCACCGGCGTTGCGAGGGTGACGACCCGGTGGCGGCGATCCGGGAGATGCTCGAAGACATGGACTATGAGGGCTGGCTGCACCAGAACGCCAGTACTCCCAAGGCCGCCGAGCGGCGCTGGGACAACGTCAATTACCTGGTGGAGTCGCTGGCCAAGACGCTGGAGCGGGGAGATGACGGTGGCGACAGCAATGTCCAGGATGCCATTGCCAAGCTGGTGCTGCGCGACCTGCTCGAGCGCCAGGAGGAGGAAGACGACGCGGACCAGGTGCAACTGCTCACTCTGCACGCCTCCAAAGGCCTGGAATTCCCCCACGTCTATATGCTGGGCCTGGAGGAAGACCTGCTGCCCCACCGCAACAGCATCGAAGACGGCAATATCGAAGAGGAGCGCCGCCTGACCTACGTGGGCATCACCCGAGCCCAGCGCACCCTGACCATGACCCTGGCGCAAAAAAGAAAGCAGTTTGGCGAGATTTTTGACACCACGCCCAGTCGGTTTCTGGAGGAGTTGCCGGCCGAGGATATCGAGTACGAAGGGTTTGGCGAACTGACGCCGGAGAAAAACGTCGCCAAGGGGGAGGAGACGCTGAGCAGCCTGTTGGGAATGTTTGACTAGCCGTCTGCCAGGGGCCTGACACCGACCGAAGCGCTTTGCCCAGACCCGTTGAGTGGATCAGGAAGCAAAGCGCATCCGCTGTGGCGCGAGAGAGTGCTTAGCTGCTCTCTTCGATCATGTAATCAACGGTGGCCTTCATTTCATCTTCTGAGCAGTCGCTGCACAGGCCCATGGCGGGCATGGCGTTGAAGCCGTTGATGGCGTGGTCGTACAGGGTCTCGGTGCCCTTGTCGATACGGTCGCTCCACTGATCGGCCTCGCCCAGAATCGGTGCGCCGGAGACGCCGGAATCGTGGCAGCTGGCGCAAGCTGAGCTGTAGATCTCATCGCCTGAGCGCGGTTCGTCGCTAGCGCGAGCCACCGGTGCGGAGGCGCAATCCTCACCCGCCATGCAGACGCTGCCAACCGGTGACAGGCGGGACTCAATGGCTTCAATGACTTTGCTGGACTGGGCGGCTGCCAAGGCAGAGACCAGGCCAAGACTGATTGCCAACAACAGGCCGACGCGTTTTTTCAGTGGACTCACGGTGCATTTCCTCATGGTAAATTCGGGCGGCTGGGGCCGCGAGCGCGCATTATAGACGCAAAAGCCCCATCAGGTGAACCAATGCGCGCCCCACAAAGCGTTGAGACGCCGCTTCAGAACTCTGCGGCCGGTACCACGCCACCAATCAGCAGGTAGGTGCTGAGGTTACGGGTCCAGCGATCCATCAGGCGGCTGAAGTGGTGGTAGTTGGTCACCCGGTTGGTCCACTCCAGACTCCGCCCGTGGTAGCTCTGTGTTTCACGGTGATCGATAAACTGGCCCAGCACTTCGCCCGCCGGCGTCAATACCACCAGATCGAAGGTGGCGTTGCCCGCTTCGCGGGTGTAGTGCCGAATGAAGCCTGGCCTGCTCAGATCCGGTGCGTAGATGTTGAGCGCGCGCAGCGTGGGCCGGAAAACTACCTCGGCCTCCTCGGGCGTGTCGGTGAATACCAGTTGGGTTTCCCGCTCCAGGCCCTGGCGCAGAGCCTCGGTCAGCAGCTCGCCGTAATCTTCCCGGATTCGGTCCAGGTCCCGCTCGGTGTAGTCTGTGCGCCGGTCCCGCAACCAGTAGTCGCTCATGCTGACCTCGGGTGCCTCGATGTACACCCGGCTGAACTGGGGCAGGCGTTCACCGGGAGGCATCAGCACATGATCAAAATTGCCCGGCTCCACCGGCGTCAGCTCGGAGCTGGCCAGGGGCAAGAGGGGCTGCTGGCTGCAGCCGGCCAGAATCAGCGCGGCCAGCGCATAAAACAGGCGCCGCCCGTAGCGGCCGGCGGTGAATTGGTCGGTAACCATAGTGTCTCTCCCGGTGTCTATAAGCTTTGGTGTTTCGGGGCCGCGACGAACCCGAATGACTATCATCGCTCAGTTGGACCCGACAGCGCTCCAATAATTGCGTAAATAAGTGTCGTAAAGTTGTAAAAGTTTACCGGTGACGCTGAAAATAATCCTTGGCGGCCCGATTGACCTTGGGCGCGAGCAACAGTGCCGAGATCATGGTGGGTATCGCCATGGTGGCGTAGAGGCCGTCCACCAGGCCCACAATGGCGGGCAGACTGGCCACGCTGCCGAAGACCACCAGGGCCGCGTAAATCCAGATGTAATGGTGCTGATGCTTCGCCCCAATGAGAAAGCCCAGGCACTTGCTGCCGTAGTACCAGAAGGTGAAGATTGTGCTCAGCGAGAGCAGCGCCACCACCAGGGTCAACAGGTAGGCGCCGACGCCGGGGAAGGCGGTCTCAAAGGCCTGGGACGTCAGGGTCACCCCGTCGATGTCGCCATCCACCTGCCAGCTGCCGGTGACCAGAATGGCCAGGGCCGTACAGGTACACACCAGCAGGGTATCGATCACCGGCCCCATCATCGCCACCAGCCCCTCGCGGATGGGCTCGCCCGTGCGCGCCGCGCCGTGAGCCATGGACTCGGTGCCGATGCCAGCCTCGTTGGAGAAAGCCCCGCGGCGCACGCCCATCAGAATCACGGTCCCGATGGCGCCGCCGGCGGCGGCCTCACCGGAAAAGGCGTCAGTGACAATCAGGTGGAAGGCGGCCGGAATCTCGCCGGCAAAGCGCACCAGCAGCACAGCGGTCATGGTCAGGTAGATCAACACCATGATCGGCACCAGGCGGGATGTGACCCGGCCCACGCGCTGGATGTGCCCGGTGATGACCAGCAGCACCAGGGCGGCGATGATCAGCCCCAGCACCAGATCAAAGGTAAAGTGGCTCTGTTCGGTGGCCCAGCCAGCGGGTTGGGCGACCACTTCGCGCACAATCTGCACCAGCTGGTTGACCTGAAAGGCGGGCATGGTGCCCATCAGCCCCGCCACAGCGAAGAGCACGGCCAGTGGCCACCAGCGCCGGCCCAGCCCCTCGCGCACCACGTACATGGGGCCACCCTGGAGTTTGCCTTCACTGTCTTTGCCGCGGAACATCACACTCAGCGAACAGGTATAGAACTTGGTGGCCACCCCGATGACCGCCGTCACCCACATCCAGAAGACGGCACCCGGGCCGCCCATGGTCAGTGCCAGTGCCACCCCGGCGATGTTGCCCAGCCCCAGGGTGCCGGACAACGCCGTGCTGAGCGCCTGGGCGTGGGGGATGTCGCCTTCGTCCTCGTCCCGATCAAAGCGACCGGTGAGGATGTGCAGAGCGTGCCTGAAATGTCGATAGGGCAGCCCGCGGGAATAGAGCACGAAAAAGAGCCCGCCGCCGACCAGCAATATCACCAGTGGCAGGCCCCACATGAAGTTGGCAAAGGCGGAAAAAAGCGATTCCATGGCACGATCCTGGTTGGGGTTTAGTCCTTTACCCTAGCGTTTTGGCCGCCCGGGATCAAAATCAGGCTGATACTAGTCCTGAGCGAAGTCGCCCCGTTCGTACCGTTTGAGCAGCTCGCGGGCCTCGGTTTCCTGCCGGTCGTTGACCCAGAGCGAGACATTGCTGTTGGCCGGCAGCATGCCGGCACCCCCGGCGAGAAACTCGCCCCGAATCTCGCACTCGATGCCTTCGGCCTCCATCAGCCCCTGGATCAAATAGGCTTCGATATTGTTTTCCGGGATATAGACTTCCTGCATCGGTGTACCCTCCAGGGGTGATTTCAGGGTTGAGCAAAGTTGACTAGAAAGGGTCGTCCACCTTACTCGTGATTCAGGTAGGTGTCTTTCAGGTTCACATAGTTCTGGGCCGAATAGCGGAAAAAGTCCCGCTCGCTGTCTTTGAGGGGGCGCACTTGCTTGCAGGGCGAGCCCATGTACAGATAGCCGCTCTCGAGCGTCTTGCCCGGCGGTACCAGGGTGCCGGCACCGATCACCACCTCGTCCTCCACCGTAACGCCATCGAGCACGGTCGAGCCAATGCCCACCAGAATCCGGCTGCCCAGGGTGCAGCCGTGGAGGGTGACCGAGTGACCCACGGTCACATCATCGCCAATGCTCACGGGGTAGCCATCCGGGTTGAAGGGGCCGGCGTGGGTGATATGAAGCACACTGTTGTCTTGAATACTGGTGCGCTCGCCTATACGTATACGGTGCATGTCGCCACGAATGACCGCGCAGGGCCAGACTGAAGTGTCGGCTCCGAGTGTGACATCGCCGATCACCACGGCGGCCGGGTCCACATACACCCGTTCGCCCACCTGGGGCGTATAACCCCGGTAGGTGCGAAGTGCCGGCGGATGAGAATTCGATGCGGGCATAAGCAAACCTCGTAAGCAGCAACCGTGAAAACAGCCCAAAACCCGGGTCGGGTGGGTGTTATCATGGTACTGCTTCAGTATTTATAGAGCCAGTTTTACCACGCGTTTGGAGAGACAACTGTATGGCCAACCCCCTGTTGGAAGAACACGACCTGCCCCCCTTTTCCGCCATCGAGCCGGAACACGTGGAGCCCGCCATCCGTCAGTTGATCGATGAGAACCGGGCCCACCGGGAGCAGTTGCTGGCGGAGGTGGACACGCCAACCTGGGACAATTTTGTCGCGCCGCTGGAAGCCGAGGACGACCGGCTGGAGAAAGTCTTCTCGCCCATCAGCCATCTCAACGCCGTGCGCAACAGCGACGCCCTGCGCGAAGCCTACAACACCTGCGTGGCCCTGATGACTGAATACGGCACGGAAGTGAGTCAGGACCGGCGCCTGTACGACGCCTTTCAGGCCATTGCCGACAGCCCGGAGTACGACCAGCTGAGCCAGCCCCAGCGCCAGGCCATCGATCACGCCCTGCGCGACTTCCGCCTTGGGGGTGTGGCCCTGGAGGGCGAAGCGAAGCAGCGCTATGGCGAGATCAAAAAACGCCTCTCGGAGCTGTCCACGCAATTCTCCAACAACGTGCTGGACGCCACCCAGGCCTGGTACAAACACTTTACCGATGCCGCCGATCTTGAAGGCCTCCCCAAATCCGCGCTCGAGCAGGCCGCCCAGGCCGCCCAGCAGAAAGAGCTGGATGGCTATGTGATCACGCTGGACATCCCGTCTTTCCTGGCGGTGATGACCTACGCCGACGACCGCGCCCTGCGCCGCGAGGCCTACACCGCCTTTGTCACCCGCGCTGCCAAAGAAGGCAAAAAGGCCGATGGCAGCAGCGCCGCCGAGTGGGACAACACCGCCATCATCGATGAGACCCTGGCCCTGCGGCACGAGCTGGCTCAGCTGATCGGGTTCAACAACTACGCCGAGCGCTCACTGGCCACCAAAATGGCCGACAGCACCGAGCAGGTCCTGGGCTTTCTGACCGAACTGGCGGAAAAATCCCGCCCGCTGGCGGAGCAGGACGTTGCCCAACTGAAACAGTTTGCCGAAGAGCAGGGCTGCACCGATCTGCAGTCCTGGGATGTGCCTTACTACAGCGAAAAGCTGCGCCAGGCGCACTACGATCTGTCGCAGGAAGACCTGCGGCCCTACTTCCCGGCCGAGCGGGTCATTACCGGCCTGTTTGACGTGGTCAAACGGCTGTACGACATCGATATCGTGCCGGTCGCCTCCTTCGACAGCTGGCACCCCGATGTGCGTTTCTACCAGATTTACAAAGACGGCGAACAGATTGCCGCCTTCTACTTCGACATCTTCGCCCGTGAGAACAAGCGCGGCGGTGCCTGGATGGCCGATTGCCGGGTCCGGCGCCAGACCGACGACGGCGTGCAGCTGCCGGTGGCGTTTTTGACCTGCAACTTCACCCCGCCGGTCGGCGACACGCCCTCGCTGCTGACCCATGATGAAGTGACCACCCTGTTTCACGAATTCGGGCACGGGCTGCACCACATGCTCACCCAGGTGGACGTGGCCAACGTCAGTGGCATCAACGGCGTCGCCTGGGATGCGGTGGAGCTGCCCAGCCAGTTCCACGAAAACTGGTGCTGGGAGCCGGAAGTGATTCCCATGATCTCCGGGCATTACAAAACCGGCGAGCCCCTGCCTCAGCATCTGCTCGATAAGCTGCTGGCTGCGAAAAATTTCCAGTCCGGTATGCAGATGGTGCGGCAGCTGGAGTTCTCCCTGTTCGACTTCCGCCTGCACGCGGAATACGACCCGCAAAACCCGAAAAGCCCGCAACAACTACTGGACGAGGTGCGCGACCAGGTGGCGGTCATCAAGCCGCCGGCGTTCAACAAATTCCAGAACAGCTTCGGCCACATCTTTGCCGGCGGCTATGCAGCGGGTTACTACAGTTACAAATGGGCCGAAGTGCTCTCTGCCGATGCCTTCTCCCGCTTTGAAGACGAGGGCATCTTCAATCGCGACACCGGCGAGAGCTTCCTGAAAGAAATCCTCCACCAGGGCGGCAGCCGCCCGCCCATGGAGCTGTTCGTGAACTTCAGAGGCCGTGAGCCCAGCATCGAACCGTTGCTGCGCCACGCCGGCATCAACACCGAGGAGCCCGCCTGATGGCCTACAGCAAAACGCCCCGGTTCATCGCCGGGGCCGTATGCCCCCGCTGCGCGGAAATGGACCGCCTGCAGGTGTTCAATGAGGACGGCAAAGACTACCGCGCCTGCATCAGCTGCGGCTTCAAGCAGGAGCTGCACATCCAGCCCCAGGTGCGCGAACCTGAAACCCGGGTCAACACCACCGAGGAAGAAAAGGCATCGCAGGAGCAGGTGGTCAAAATCATGCCGTTCAGCAAGTGATCGAACGTGCGCTACTCACTCTGAGGTTGGGTGCCCACAGCGGCCTTGGCCAATAACGGCTAGCGGATTAACTCCTGCGCCCGCTCCTGATCCCTGACCTGCTTGAGCGCCACTTTATAACTGTTCTTTAAATGCGGCTTCAGATACTGGAAGACGGTTTTGGTTGGCACAGACTTGAGCTGGCAGAACAGAGCCAGCGCATAGATGGACTCGCTCTCGGAAAGGCTGGCCTGCCGGTTCGCTCGCGGGTTATAGGAGCGGCCGCAGGCGCCCCGGTAAGTGTAGGCGGTGTTGGTCAGCATTAACCCGAAGCCACAAAAATGCGCGAGTATCTCCGACGCCGGCTCAAAATAAACCAGCCCGCCCGGCGGCGTTTCCTGGCTTTGCCACAGCATATGCTGAGCGCAGGTATGTGCCAGGGAGGCCACCAGGTCTTGCGGCTGGCGCGCCTGGTCCACCACAAAGGGCACCGGTAGCCGGGGTTCGCTCTCGACCGGGTAGGCCGCCGCCGCTGGCGCATTGGTTTCGAAGCGCCGGGCAACCGGCAAGCCCAGAATCGGTGGGGCTTCCGCACCCATTCGGCGCCCATCGCGCAACTGCCAGGGCCAGTCAGAAACGCCACTCAACGCCGCCACTCGCGCCAGAACATACTGCGCCATCGGCTCAATACCATTCACCTTGTCGGGGAAAAATTGTTCATTCGGCAATATCAGCTGGGTATGCTGCCAGAATGGCTTTGCCCCAAAGGTGGCAATGGCCCAAAAGGCGCATTCATCGATGCGTTCGGCCGCTTCGCGGGTGATAAGCTGTTTTTGGAACCAGTGCAGCATAGGAGTCGTTTCGCCCGGTAAAGCCGGGAGACTAGCAAAGCAGCGCCTTGCCTGCTACATTGCCAGAACAAAATAATTCAGGCCCGTTGCCACATGCTCTCTATCACATGGACGTGTCGCACTACGGGCGGTAGCGTGCCTAAACGCCAGTGTGTCGCATTAATCAACTATCGAATCCAACGGGCTGCGAGTCCCCGCATAGTGCTGCCCCAGCACATGGGTGTAAATCTGAGTTGTCTTCACATCATTGTGCCCCAACAACTCCTGCACACTGCGGATGTCGTACCCATCCTCCAGCAAGTG
The DNA here is from genome assembly GCF_038419845.1 of Marinimicrobium sp. C2-29. Taxonomy (NCBI): domain Bacteria; kingdom Pseudomonadati; phylum Pseudomonadota; class Gammaproteobacteria; order Cellvibrionales; family Cellvibrionaceae; genus Marinimicrobium; species Marinimicrobium sp. C2-29. The sequence goes on along the minus strand of NZ_JBCAQT010000002.1, from coordinate 162,293 downwards.
CGTCGCGAAAGAATGACGAAACGTGTGGCAATTGACTCGCTTGTTGACAACACCGGCTGCAGGAGCCGCTTTGCGTAGAGCCTTACGGACGATAGAGTCATGCAAATGATGCCGACAAAACTGACCCGTAATCGGGTGTTCACTGATTGATTCAGAAGGGAAGACAAACATCCAGCCGGGGGCGCGGTAAGCCGACGGGTACTTCTTTGAAAGTACGCCGGGCAACGAGGGGCCGATACCCGATTGATTGTCTCGTTCCTGAATGGCCAAGGCGCGGTTGACCGCCTCTTTCAGTTTAGGAACCACTGAATGCCCCAGCAATGTCTGTCGATCCTTTTTGCCTTTGCCGTCGCGTATCGTCAACGCTTTGCGATCAAAGCAAATATCCTGGACTCGAAGCCGCAAGCATTCAGACACTCGCAAACCACTGCCGTACAATAAAGAAACAATGAGCCGCTGTGGATCCGGTAAATTTTCCAGAATGGCTTTCACCTCGGCTTTGGATAACGTGGTAGGCAAGTGCCGTTGTTTGCTTGCGGCCGAGAAATCAATGTCGCCCAGCTCCAGATTCAGTACCTTGTGGTACAAATAAACCACGGCATTGAGGGCGACTTTCTGGGTATTGACGGCCACATTGCGTGTAACGGCCAACGAGGTAAGAAAAGCCTTCACTTCCTCCACGCCCATATCGCTGGGGTGGCGCTTATTATTAAAAAGGATGAACTGCCTTATCCAGAACAGATAGGTCTTCTCGGTTCTCATGCTGTAGCCACGCAGACGAATATCATTGCGCACCTGCTCCATAAACGGGCTTGATGACATCAGAATCACTCCATGTAATCATAATGTGGTAGTTGTATATATATACAGTATAATTCCAGAGATTGCAAAACACGGCACATTTTGCCTCTTTACAAAGCACGCTTTCCTTCTGACGTTTTTGATAAACATATAAAAATCAGGTAGTTACAAGAAAATGCTGGGTAGGTTAAAGGCCGGAACGGTACCCAAAGCGCGTTGGCACAGTTTTCAATACAGAAAGCTGTGCTAAAGTTCGGATTAAATTCTGATTTTCAATGAGTTGGGCGCGTTTGGCAGTTGATTCAACAAACATAAAATCGTTCCAGCTCGATATACAAATGTTAGCAAAAGGAATGACAAGTGCAGAGGCTTATTTACCTAATTATTGGTGTTATAGGAGGGGTTCTCGTAGGATTCATATCTTTCACCATATACTTTGAAGCGTTGCTACAACATGAAAAAATGGGATTGGCGGAGCGTTTCCGGGACGTTATGCCTATGGGCTATGCAGCGGATGTGAACAACTCAGCGCTCGCCAGTGCCCGTATAGCCTTCGAATCTAGTGACTACGATAACGCGGTATTGGTAATTGGCAATGAGCTGTCTGTAGCGTCAAATGCAATTAAACATGGCGCCCCTCAGAGAGAATATTTTTTGACGATATCTATGCTGGGTGCGTGTTTGGCGAAGAGCAACGATGATAGAGAGCGGAAAGCATCATTCGAAGATGTTGCTTTAAAGTTCTGCGCTTCTTTAGCCGCTACAAAAATCTGTGAAACTGCGGATCTTTACAATTTTATTAGGACGTACACCAAAAGTGAAAAGTGCTAACAAATCGCTCAAGCCGACCGCCTTCGGCGTCGGCTTAGCTCCGCGTTATTGGCTCAAACGGTTTAAGCGGGAGTCGGTGATTGGCAATGTATCATTCGAGACTTTTTTGTGAGGATTGATTTATGGCTGCTGTAGTCTTGGAATCAGATATCGAGTGCCCAGAGTGCGGCTACCGCAAAACTGAGCGAATGCCTACTGATGCTTGCCAGTTCTTTTATGAATGCGAATCCTGCCATTCGGTGATCAAGCCAAAGGTAGGAGACTGCTGTGTCTTTTGTTCGTTCGGAACGGTGCCGTGTCCACCAATCCAAAAAGGGTCGGGATGCTGCTCTCCCGGTAGCCAATAACAATGCCATCAAAACGACGCTCGTACCTCGCACGTTTTATGGCAGGCGTTAAGGCATATGAAAGTTCTAGCGCTTCTTCTAAGTATTTTCATCGGTGGCTGTAGTACGCTCAACATTTTTCGCGGTCCAGATGACTTTTGTCGTCAAATGTCTTCCGATTACCCGAGTTCGCTTGAGGATGCGGTCGCTCGGGAGTCTCGTAAAGAGCCACCCAATGGCGCTCTGACTCAACCGTACTCTAGAGCGCAGTGGGACAAATATTGGAACAGTCGGATTTATCATATGTGGGATATAGGCCCTGAGAGCTGTAGTGGCACGTATGAGGGCCCAGCCGGGCCGGCTCTGATTCAGAATGCTCTAGATACGCGTAGAGAAAGAGGGCTTCCCGAAGTAAATTTAGAGCCAAGAAATGAAGATAAAAAATTACAGCCTTAACAAGCGGCAGCAGTTCGCGGCTTTCAGCCGCCGGACTCGCTACGCTCGCCGCTGTGCCGGGCGTTATTTGTATGAATAGATATACCTCATTGCTACTACACTACTTGTTCGTCTACCCGCTGTATCAGGTGGTGGCTATGGCGGTAGCAACTGTCCTCCTCAGCTTTCTACTGAACTGGAGTTTTGAGCAAGCAAAGAACGTCTTTATAGTTTTGGGCATTACAATGTGGTTAGCGTCATTCATCATGCATTGGCGAATAGGCGCTTATGCTTTAAATGGGCTGTTAAAACGGAATGAATGAGCAGGGGCAATCAACACATAACCAGGCGCACCAATTCGCCACCGCAAGCGGTGGCCGGACGCTCGCAAGCTCGCGCCGTTGTGCGCGGCGTTATGTGCATTGACACCTGATACGTTACAGGGTACATTCAGGGGATGATACGAAGCTTTAAACACAAGGGCTTGGCCAAGTTCTTCAAGTCCGGCAGCACTGCAGGGATCCAGGCCGCTCATGCAAAGAGGCTTCGGCTCATTCTCGGTAGGCTTAATGCGGCTTCCGGCGCCAAAGATATGGACTTGCCGGGCCTTAGGCTCCACGAGCTTTCCGGCAATCGGTCGGGAATCTGGTCGGTGACGGTAAGCGGTAACTGGCGCGTGACATTCCGCTTTGAAGATGGAGACGCCGAGATAGTGAATTACGAAGATTATCACTGAGGTACTCCTATGTTGATGCACAATCCGCCCCATCCTGGTGAAGTCATACGAGAGCTTTGCCTAGAGCCTCTTGGGCTGTCTGTTACAGCAGCTGCGGAAGCGCTCGGGGTCAGCCGAAAAACGTTGAGCGCCGTTCTGAACGGAAAAGCCGGTGTTAGCCCGGAAATGGCAATTAGGCTTTCTATCGCTTTTAATACCTCATCGGAGAGCTGGCTAACCCAGCAGTCTCAATATGAGCTTTGGCATGCTGAGCAACACCGTAAAGACCTTAGGGTCAAGAAGCTTGTCGCCGCGTAGTAGAGCACATAACCAAGCCATCAAATCCGCTCCCTTCGGTCGCCGGACCTCGTTTCACTCGGCCGTTTATGGCGGGCGTTATGTTTCTTAGCGCGGCCTTCTTGCCAACCCCGCGCAGTAGGCGTACACTTAAAAGTACAACTAGGTGTACATAGGTGGTTCCCATGCTAAGAGTTCGTGTCGATGAAGATATCCGCCCCCTGTCTGAGTTTCGGGCGGGTGTTGCCACATTTGTAAAGCAGATCCATGAAACCCGCCGCCCTATGGTGCTAACGCAGAGGGGGCGTGGAGTTGCCGTACTGGTAGACGTCCAGGAATACGAGAGAATGCAGGAGCGCCTTGAGCTGCTTGAGGAGGTTTACAAAGCCGAAGAGCAGATAGCTAGTGGGGAGGGCATCGCCCATGAGGAGGCAAAATCACGGGTTCTGGGCAGACTGGAAAGATGAGGATTGTTTGGTCTCCGCTTGCCTTGGAGCGCGTTGAGGATATCGCCCAGTACATAGCTGAAGATAAACCCGGTGCTGCGGTTGAATGGGTTGATGGCATATTTGACACTGTGGAGCGGCTGGCGGACTTCCCTGAAAGTGGACGCGTCGTTCCTGAAGTGGGGGGACGTCGTATCAGGGAGGTGATATTTGGGGCGTATCGGATTATTTACAGTGTCAGAGATCAGGTCGATATTCTAACTGTACGGCGTAGCAGTCAATTATTGCGAATGTCTGAAATTGGCTATGAAGAAACATAACCAAGCCATCAAATTCGCTCCCTGCGGTCGCCGGACACTTGTTTCTCGTGCCGTTTATGGCGGACGTTATTCGGCTTGACACTGTTGCGCAACACGCTACAATATTCTCATGATCAAGTCATTCAAACACAAGGGACTGAAGCGCTTCTACGAGACAGGTAGAGCTCGGGGGATCCAGGCCAAGCATGAAAAGCGGTTGCGTATGCAGCTCGCAGCACTGGATACCGCCAATGAAATCAATGACTTAGATATTCCTGGGTATAAGCTTCACCCTCTCAAGGGTGATAGAAAGGGTATCTGGGCAATTACCGTTAATGGGAACTGGAGGCTTACGTTTGAATTCTCCGATGGTAATGTCTACGTGCTCGATTATGAGGACTACCACTGATGAAGATGTACAACCCCCCACACCCCGGCGAGTTCATTCTAGCGACCTATATGGAGCCTTTTGGCCTCAGCTGCCGTTATCTGGCAGGGCGGTTAGATGTATCGCCTTCCACCCTAAACCGTCTGCTCAAGCAGCAGAGCGGTATTAGTCCGGAAATGGCGCTGCGTCTTTCCAAGGCTCTGGGCCGGACGCCGGAAAGCTGGCTTGCGATGCAAGACATGTATGACCTCTGGGTAGCAGGGAAGAGCGTTAAGCTCGACAAGGTACAAAAAATTGAGCTTGATGCCGCATAACCAAGCCATTAAGTACGCGCACTTCGTGCACCGGACCTCGTTTCACTCGGCCGCTTATGGCGGGCTTACGCAGGCATTAACTCAGCGCTTTCACACATGTCACGTACGCGATACGTTTAGGCCATGATCAAAACTTTCGCCGATTAGCGCACCCAAGAGCTCTATTCCAAAGGGAGAGCCTAGAAGTTCCCTCCAGACGTGGCATAAAGATCCGCTCGGAAGCTCGACTATGTGCATTTGGCGGAGAGCTCGGATGATCTGAGGGGGCCCCCTGGCAATAGGCTCCATGCGCTTTCGGGCGACAGGCAGGGGCAGCATGCCATTTCGATCAATACGCAGTGGCGCATCTGCTTCCGTTTTGAGGATGGTGACGCGTACGACGTTGAAGTCTGCGATTACCATTGAGGTGAGGCAGCAACTATGGCTATTTCTAATACTACCGGTATTCAGCGTCAACCGACTCATCCTGGCGAGATACTACGGGAAGACTTTATCCGGGATTACGGTCTGAGTGTTGCGAGGCTTGCTGAATTGCTTGGAGTCTCTCGCCAGTCAGTGAATGAACTACTGCGCGAACGCCGCTCGGTCAGCCCAGAGAGCAGTCGATTTATGGGAGGCTTCTCAGTCAGCAAAAGATGCTGTTGCCAGAATTAAACCACTAGATGCAGCGTAACCAAGCCAACAAAATTCGCTCCCTTCGGTCGACGGCGCTCGTTTCACTCGATCGCTCATGGTGGGCGTTACGCGCTCTGGAGGTTTGATGATACAGCGTATCTATAATGATATGTGGAGTCGTTTTCGCTGTGCTATTGAGTCAAATGAATGTGAGATTGATTCTCATATTCTGGATATGCCTGGTGATAACCGCCGAGGTATTACAGCTTTGGCCTATCTGAACCAGGATGGATCAAGGGTTTTGAACGAAATAATGAATTTTCAAAATGAAGTGAAATCACTTGACCCTCACCAGTATTATTATCCATCAAGCGATATACACATGACGATTCTTTCTGTTATATCCTGCACCCCTGGTTTTTTACTTTCAGACATAAATGTTGATTCTTATACGCGTATTTTTGAGTCTGTTTTTTCAGGATCTGGGCCAATAGAGGTTCAATACCGAGGCGTTACTGCGTCTCCAGGCTGCGTTGTAATTCAGGGGTTTCCTGTCGGTGACGGCTTGGAGGTTCTGCGTAAAAATCTGAGGAAAGAGGTTCTGAAATCAGGTTTAAGATCAAACCTTGATACACGCTATAGGATTGAGGCAGCACACAGCTCACTAATCCGGTTTTGTAAACCATTGAATAATGGCGCTCAACTTTTCAATCTATGCAATCGATATCGAAATCATCTATTTGGTAGCATAACCTTTAATAGCTGTGAGCTGGTTTTTAATAATTGGTATCAAAGCTCAGCGGTGACAGAAACCCTGGCGCGTTGTTCTTTGTTATCTAAAGGTCGCGTATAACAATGCCAAGCAACTGGTGCTTCTACGTCATCGAGGCTGATGGCGGATGTCCCTGAAAATGGGCGCGTCGTTCCTGAAGTGGGGGGATGTCGCCTCAGGGAGGGGATATTTGGAAGGTGCCGGGTTATTTACAGTGTCAGAGAACAAGTCGATATTCTAAATCATGACCGAAACAATGCTTCCCGTAAAAACGTATAAATCGCGTAAATGCCATCGCTGTACAATGCGCTACAAGGAAAAGTTAGGCTACTGCCCTCACTGTAAAGACGTTCCCGATAGTGAACCATTACAAAGACATATTCGAAAACACCGGGAACGGTTACACGCCAACAAGAACCTGGGAGCCATTTTTTTGATAACGGCACTGGTGTTCGCTGTTATTTTGGCGATCACCTTTGTTTAAGCGGATCAGGTGGTTTAAGCTTTCAGCCTTTGTTTAATCTGGTATAAGCGAGATTTGATAGTGAATGCGAGTACTGTTTTTATTGCGCTGGCAGCTCTTTTCTGGGGCCTGTCCGGGGGCATTGGTGGCCTCCTGATGGCCGATGGCTGGGACCCCTTTGTGGTGTCGTTCTATCGGGGCTCAATCGGCCTGCTGTGCGTGCTCGTCTGGTTGATGTTGCGCCCGCGCGGCAGTGGGCTGTCCAACCCTCGCCTGTGGTTCTGGTCGGCGGTGGCCGGGCTCGGGGTGGCCGGTAACTTCTCCTTCTACTTTCTGAGTATTGCCAATGGCAGCGTGGCCGTTGCCGCGACCTTGATGTACTGCGCCCCCGTGTTTGTGTATCTGGTGTCCTTCGCGCTCAAGCTCGAACGCCCCACGGCCGTGAAGTGGGCGGCGATTGTAATGGTGATGCTCGGCATCATGCTGCTTACCCAGATTTACGACATCGGGGCCAGTGGGGTTACTGCCCTTGGTGTGGGCGCCGGGCTGCTGGCCGGGCTGTCTTATGCGATCTTTATTTTCGGGTTCAAGTACGCGGCGCCGCACGGCAGCCCCCAGTCGATTCTGTGCATTGCTTTTTCGGTGCTCGCCCTCATTCTGGTGTGGCCGGGCGATAAGGGCCAGACGATCGAGGCTTTGACGACGCCGGATTGGCCGCTGTTCGTGGCATTGGGTGTGTTCGGTGCGGGTCTGTCGTTTGTGTTTTATATCATCGGCCTGAATCATACCGCGCCGGCTGTCGCCTCTATTGTGGCGATGGTCGAGCCGGTCACGGCCTCGCTGTTTGGTGTGGCGGTTCTGAATGAAAGCCTGGTGGTTGCGCAGGTTGCCGGGATGGCGTTGATATTGATCACGGTCACCGCATTGAGCGTTTACTCGAATGCTGGTCAGCCGCCACCGGATTTGTTGGACGAGGAAGGCTAGGGGCCCCAGGCTCCACTGCTTAACTCAGGTTGTGGACAGCGCTGCACCGATGAGAGATGCCAACCCCCATCCGTGCAAGCCCATAGGATGCCCTAGAACCGGTAGTTCAACGAGGCGGTGACATTGCGCGGCGCACCATACTCGAGCTGGCTGAAGAATCCGATCTGGCTGTAGTAGGTCTCATCCAGCAGGTTCTTCACGTTCAGCTGAGCAGAGAGCTGATCGGTCAATTCGTACCGGACCATCAGGCTCGCCAGTGCATAGGCCTCTTGCTCCAGTCGTTCCACTTCCCCGGTCGCCAGGTTTTGGGCGTCGGTGTAGTTGCGCCCTTCCCAGTTCACACCACCGGCGACGGTCAGGCCACTGAGCTGATCGTCAAAGTAGTAAGTGGTGAACAGTTTGAACAGCTCGTTCGGGTTCTGGGTGTTCACCGGATTCCCGTCGGCGTCTTCCACATCAAATTGGGTATAGCTGAGGCTCACATCCCAGTTCGGGTTGAGCTCACCCACGACTTCCAACTCGAAACCTTCGCTGGTGGGGCCTTCGGCGGCAAACGAGGCCTGGCTGCCTTCAATGCCGGTGATCGGGGTTCCGATCATGGCCTGGCCCAGGTTGTCCTGCAGGATGCTGAACAGGGCGAGGTTGGTCTGCAGTGCGCCGTCGAAAAACAGGCTCTTCAGGCCCACTTCCTTGCTTTCGCCACGAATCGGGTCCAACAGGTTGCCATCCGGGTCCTGCAGGTTCTGCGGTTGAAAGATGTCGGTGTAACTGGCGTACAGGGTGTGCCGGTTGTTGAACTCATAGAGAGCGCCGACATAGGGGATAAAGACGTTGTCATCGCCGTAATCGCGGGGCGTGCCGTAGAACTGTCCGTTCTGCTCCCAGTCGGCCAGACGGCCACCGAGAATGACCTTGAAGGGGTCGGTAATGGACAGGCGGGTGGCCGCGTACACGCCGAACTGCTCGGTGGTCTGGTCGATCTCGACGTTGCTCTCGAGCCAGGTCGGTTGCGGGTAGCTACCGTCCCATTCGTTGAAGTTGCCCACCGGGGCAACGGTATCCTGGTCCCGCGCGTGAGAGGTCGCTTTGCTGTCGTCTTTGTGATCCACCACCCCGAACGTCAGGTCGTGCTCACGGCCAAACAATCCGTAGTTGCCGCTCAACTGAAAGCTGACGCTGGTCTGGTCGCGCTCGGTGGCGGCGTTGCGCGGAAAGGCGCCCATGCCCTGGCCGGTCTCCTGGTCCGGAGCGCCGAACAGGTACAACAGCATCTGGTCGGAGGCGTTGATGTTGTTGTTCACGCTGAACTTGGCGGTCCAGTTGTCAAAGTCGTGAATCAGGTCGAGATAGTAGTGCTCGACGGTGGAGGACCAGGAGGTCCAGTCCGCGCCGATGGTTTTGCTTTGATCCCAGTCGGTGCGGCTGCCGTCGGCGTGCCATACGGGCAGGCCGCCCCAGGTGGAACCCTCCGGTTCGTTGTCCTGGCGGCTGGCGCCCACGCGCAGTAGGGTGTTGTCGGTCAGGTCGGCGTCCAGCGTGCCGTAAAAAACGGTGGTGCTTTCCTCGGCCAGATCGCGGAAAGATTCGCCGTCCTGAACATGCCCCACAAACCGGCCGCGAACCGAGCCGCTGTCGTTTAGCGGGGTGCTCACATCGGCGGTGGCACCGTAGGTGTTCCAGCTTCCGCCGGACAGGTCCAGCGAGCCGGTGAGCTCTCGGCTGTCGGCGTGCTTGCGCACCAGGTTGATGGAGGCGGACGGGTTGCCGGCGCCGGTCAGCAGACCGGTCGCGCCACGCACGATTTCCACCCGCTCGTACAGGCTCATATCCGACTGGGTTTCGCCGGCGTTACCGCCCGGCTCCCAGTAAATGGGGATACCGTCGAGCTGGTAGTTGTTGATCGCAAAGCCGCGGGCGGAATAGGTGTGGCGGGTGCTGTCCTGGGCGCGGGCAGAGACACCGGCGGCGTTGTTGACCACATCGGTCAGGGAGTCCAGGTCCTGGTCAGTGATGCGCTGCGCGGTCATGACCGTGACCGATTGGGGCGTCTCGTACAGGGTCAGCCCCAGGCCAGTGGCGGTGTCCAGCTGCTCATTGGTGGTGTAGCGGCTGGTGATCAGAATCTCGCTGATGCCGCTGGCCTCCTGAGTGTCGGCGCTCTGGGCATAGCTCAGGGAACTTGCAGTGGCGGTGGCAGTGGCGCAGGCGATCGCGAGCCCCCGGCGGGCGAAGCGGGCGGGTTGTTGCTGCATGGTAAATCCCCTGATGACATCTAAAACACCAATCATAATGATAATGGTTAACATTTACAATAAGAGTTGCATGAGTCCGGAGGATAGATGAGGAAAAATGCGTCCATTTGGTCGGTTTACAGGCGCAGGGGCGTGTGGCATTGTTCTTATTGTCAGAACGACAACTATATAACAGGCATTGCCATTTATAGGCCTTTCTTATGAACAGACGTGACATCCTGCGCTATACCGCGCTAATCACCGGAAGCGCGGTATCGGCCTCACTGGCCGGCGCCGTACTCTCCGGCTGCTCCGATTCCTCCCCGGACAAACAGCCCGACCCGTCCAGCAACGCCGCTGACGGTCGAGTGCTGCATTATTTCTCTCCGGAACAATTTGCCCTGCTGACTCTGGTGGCCGATACCCTCCTGCCCCGAACCGAGAGCCCTTCGGCTTCGGATGTCGAGGTGCCCGCGACGGCGGACAGCATGCTCGGGAAGGTGTTTGACGAGGACGCACGGCTGGCCTTCAAGGCCGGCTGGTCGGCATTGGAGACTTACCTGGGCGAAGGTAACTTCTCCCGGGGGGAGGCCGGGGAGCGGGAGGCATTGCTCGTGGCGCTGGAAAGCTCCGACGCGCCGGAGCTGACCGCTGCCCGGGCCGGGTACCTGGAGGTGAAACAGCACATCATCGCCTATTACCTGACCTCGGAAACCATCGGCGAAAACTACCTGAATTACCTGCCGATTCCCGGGCGCTATGAGCCCTGTATTCCGGTAGACGATGTTGATAACAAAGCCTGGGCGGTATAACCATGATCGAAACCACACAAACTGACTACGACGCGATTGTCATCGGCTCCGGCATCAGTGGGGGCTATGCCGCCATGGAGCTGTGCAAAAAAGGCTACAAAACGCTGGTGCTGGAGCGCGGGCGCATGGTGGAGCACGGGGATTATCCCACCGCCCATCTGGACACCTGGGATCTGCCGCACCGCGACAAGGTGACCCAGGAGGAGATTGAAGAGCACTACCCCAAGCAGAACCGCCTGCCCTGGTGGGTGACCCAAGCCAACAAGCATTGGATCAACAAAGACGACGAATACCCCTATCAGGAAGATCAACGCTTCGATTGGATCCGCGGGCACCATGTGGGCGGCCGCTCCATCATGTGGGGGCGCCACTGCTACCGTTGGAGCGATATCGACTTTGAGGCCAACAAAAAGGAAGGCATCGCCATTGACTGGCCCATCCGCTACGCCGACATCGAGCCCTGGTACGACTACGTGGAGCCTTTTGTGGGGATCAGTGGCCAGGAAGAGGGGCTGAAACAGGTGCCCGATGGCAAGTTTCTCAAGCCCTTTCCGCTCAACTGCGCCGAGCAACATCTGCGTGAGGCGGTGGGTGAAAAGTATCCGGACCGGGTGGTGACCCCCGGGCGGGTGGCCAACCTGTCCGAATACGATCCCGAGGTGCACAAAGGCAAGCGCGGGCAGTGCCAGTCGCGCAATCGCTGCTGGCGGGGTTGCCCGTTCGGGGCCTACTTCAGCAGCCAGTCGGCGACCCTGCCGGTGGCCCAGGACACCGGCAATCTGACCCTGCGCCCCAACAGCATCGTGCAGGAAATCGTGTACGACCCGGAAACCCAAAAAGCCACCGGTGTGCGCATCAAGGATGCCGAAACCGGTGAGCAACTGGAAATATCAGCGCGCATCATTTTCTGTAACGCCAGTACCGTGGGGACCACGGCCATTCTGCTCAACAGCCGTTCGGAAACCTTTCCCGATGGTCTGGGCAACTCCAGCGGTGAGCTCGGCCACAACATGATGGACCATCATTACGGGATGGGTGCGGCGGGCATTCTGCCGGGGATGAAAGACACCTATTATTTCGGACATAAGCCAGTGGGTTTTTATATCCCCCGCTTCACCAATCTCGACGACGCTACCCGTCGGGAAAATTATGTGCGTGGCTTCAGCTATCAGGGCGACGCCCGGCGTATTGCCAATGCGCCCGATGGGGTCGTGGGTAAGGACCTCAAGGAAGTGATTTTCCAACCCGGCGCCTACAGTGTGAAGATGACATGCTTTGGCGAAATGTTGCCTTACCATGACAACCGTATGTATCTGGACTTCAGCAAAACCGATCAGCACGGTATGCCCCTGATCACTTTCGATGCCAGCCTCCGTGACAATGAAATGAAGCTGCGTGAAGATGGTTTACGCTCGGCGGTGGAGATGCTGGAAGCGGCCGGCTGCACCAATATCACCTACTACAACAGTGCCACAGCGCCCGGTGCCTGTATTCACGAGATGGGTACGGCGCGCATGGGGCGGGATCCGGCCACGAGTGTGCTCAACAAATGGAACCAGATGCACGATGTTCCGAATGTGTTTGTCACCGATGGCTCCTGCATGACCAGCTCGGGCACGCAGAACCCCAGCATTACCTACATGGCACTGACGGCCAGAGCGGTGGACTACGCCCACAAGCAGATAGAGGCGGGTGAGCTGTGACGGTTTAACGTTGACTGGATGTCGTATTTTTCATCATTAACGAAAGCCAGCACTCGCTGGCTTTCTTTTTTTGTGTCGCACTTATTACCCCGATAGCTTTTTTTTGTGATCCCTGGTAATCGGCTTGGCGTATTGCTCGAAGTAGTTCGCATATCAAGACCCTAACAATCAGGAGCTATCACCATGAACGTGTTAACTAGAAGTTTGGGAATACTGAGTCTCTCTCTAGGGCTGGCCGCATGCGGCAGTGACGATGACGACGGTCCGGCGCCCACCCCGAATCCCACACCAGAACCTGAAGTGAATACGGTAGTGGATGTCGCGCTCGACAACGGCAATTTCGAAACCCTGGTCACGGCGCTGCAAGCGACCGGCCTGGACGAAACGCTGGACGACCCCGAGGGCAGCTTCACCGTCTTTGCCCCCACCGACGATGCCTTTGCGCTGCTGGGTGAAGACACCATCAACAATCTTCTGGCCGATACCGACACCCTGTCTGATATTCTTCTCTACCACGTCATCTCCGGGTCAGAAGTCGATGCCGAAACGGCCATCGGTCTGTCGGGTAACACCCAGGAAATGGCCAATGGTGATAGCGTCGGTCTGTCGCTCTCCGGCGACAACCTGCTGATCAACCTGTCCATGGTTACCATGACCGACGTGGAAGCGGACAACGGTGTGATCCACGTGATCGATGCCGTTCTGATGCCACCCGCCGAGAAAGGTGAGCCGATGGATAACATCGTCCAGACGGCCATCAACGCCGGTAACTTCAACACGCTAGTGGAAGCGCTCCAGGCCGCCGGCCTTGACGGGACTCTGGCTAACGAAGAAGAAACCTTCACGGTATTTGCCCCCACCGATGAAGCCTTTGACAAAATTTCCGATGAGGCGCTCGCCGCTCTGATTGGAGACAATGAGGCGCTGACGGCGGTACTGTCCAATCACGTGGTGGCTGGTGCGGAAGTCGATTCGGTAACGGCCTTCTCGATGAATGGCGGTGAGGCAGAAACAGTGGGCGGCGCGATGATTCCGCTGGAAATTGCCGATGGTATGTTCATGGTCGGCGGCGCCCTGGTGGAAACCTTTGATGTCTACGCCAGCAACGGTGTGATCCATGTGATCGATACCGTGATTGTCGGTGACGTCGAGCTGCCCGAACCGCCCCAGTCCATTGTCGATGTGGCCACCGAAGCGGGCAACTTCGAGACGCTGATTGCCGCCCTTGAAGCGACCGGTCTGGACGAAACCCTGGGTAATCTCGAAAACGACTTTACCGTGTTCGCTCCTACTGACGATGCGTTCTCCGAGTTCAGTCAGGCCGAGATCGATGCGTTGCTGGCCGACACCGAAACCCTGAGCAATATTCTTCTGTACCACGTGCTCGGCGGTAACATGGTCGTGGACTCTGGCACGGCGACCGGTCTGGCCGGCGATACGGTGGAAATGGCCAATGGCGACATGGCGGCACTGTCTTTGTCGGGTGAAAATCTGTTGGTGAATCTGTCACAAGTGGTTGCCGCCGACGTCGATGCTGACAACGGCCTCATTCATGCGATCGATAAAGTGATGATGCCGCCGGCCGCCGAAGGCAATCCCACCGACAATATTGTCGAGACCGCCGTAGCCGCCGGTAACTTTACGACACTGGTCGATCTTCTGGTCGAATCCGGCCTGGATGCCACCCTGGCCGATGAGAGCAGCACCTTCACCGTGTTTGCACCCACCGATGCGGCCTTTGAAAATGTGCCGCAGGAGACAATGGATGCACTTGCCGCCGATCCGGCGCTGCTGGAAGAGGTACTGCTGACTCATGTGGTGGCGGGCCAGATCAGCTCGATTGATGCCTACGCCGCCAACGGCACGTCCATCGAGACTGTATCGGGAGCGATGGCGTCCATCGAGATTGCGAATGGCGAGCTGCAGGTGGCCGGTTCCACGGTCATCACGGCTGATGTGTACACCACCAACGGTGTGATTCATGCCATTGATGAAGTGATCATTCCGGAGTAATCGACCGGCAATCTGATACAGCGAGCGCGCAGGCGCTCGACCCGAATACCCGGAGTGAGTGGCCCGAGCGGTCACTCACTCCGGGTTTCGTCGTTCTGGGGTCGATTGAACCCGAAGAGGATAAAACCTATAATGGAGAAAACAACGATATAACTTTTTAATCTATCACGGGAGTTTGTGAGTTATGAAAATTGCGTTAATGAATGAGTTCAGCCAGGCGGGCAAAAACCCGATCATCCTGGAGCAACTCAACGATGTGGCCGGCGAGCTGGGCCACGAAGTATTCAATGTGGGCATGGACGGCGACAATGATCACCGTCTGACCTACATCCACCTGGGCATCATGTCGGGCCTGTTGCTCAACTCCAACGCTGTGGACTTTGTGGTCAGTGGCTGCGGTACCGGCCAGGGCACACTGATGTCGCTGAACGCCCATCCGGGCGTGGTGTGTGGCTACTGCATCGAGCCGTCCGATGCCTATCTGTTTGCTCAGATCAACAACGGCAACGCGCTGGCACTGCCCTTCGCCAAGGGCTTTGGGTGGGGCGCCGAACTCAACTGCCGCTATATCTTTGAAAAGGCCTTTACCGGCGTTACCGGACAGGGCTACCCGCCCGAGCGCAAAGCCTCCCAGGTGGAAAACGCCGGCATTCTCAATGACGTGAAAGCCGCCCTGGCCAAAGACTACCTGGACGGGCTGAAGGCGCTGGACCCCGAGCTGGTGAAAACCGCCGTCGGCGGCGAGCGCTTCCAGAAGTGCTTCTTTGAGCACGGCAAGAACAAAGAGCTCGAGCAGTTTGTGCGCGGCGTCATCGACGCGTAAAAAGCCGACATACCGGCGACAAAAACCCCCGTACCCCGTACGGGGGTTTTTTTTGCTCCCCAAAAAGGGGACGGAGGGATTTAATTTTAACCAGATTGATCAAAATTAAATCCCTCCGTCCCCTTTTTGGGGCGTGACTTTTAGGGCAAAGGTGTGTCATTTTTGGAGGAGTGCCTTCGGTAACTACAAGGAATCGCAGTTTTGAACAATGGTTTTCGCACCCTCCCAACGTTTCGTCCCGCCGCTCTGGCCTGCCTGTTGCTGTTGCCTTCAGCGCTGGGCTGGTCGCAGGGTGAGGCGGTGGAGCTGCGTGTGGGGGTTTACCACAACCCGCCGAAGATCTTTCTGGATGACGAGCAGCGCCTGAGCGGGATACTGGGTGATCTGCTGCACGCCCTGGCGGAGCGCGAGGCCTGGGAGCTTGAGCCGGTGAGCTGCGTCTGGCCCGAGTGCCTGGCGTTACTGGAGGCGGGCGAGATCGACCTGATGCCCGATGTCGCGCGCAATCAGAGCCGTGCCGAGCGCTTTGACTTTCACGAGACGCCCGCGCTGCTGAGCTGGTCCCAGCTCTATCAGGCCGAAGGGGCCGAGGTGGCCACCAGCCTGCTCGATCTTGAGAACCAACGGTTGGCGGTATTGAATGGTTCGGTTCAGCAGGAGTATCTGTTGAACCTGTTCAGCCGCATGCCGCTTGAAGTCCAGTGGGTGACTGTCGACAGCCTGGACAGTGCCTTCCGGGCCGTGCGCGAGGGCCGCGCGGATGCGGTGGCCACCAATCAGTACTACGGAAATGAGCAGGCGGGCGAGTTCGGCCTGACACCGGCACCGGTCATGTTTCAACCCAGTCGGCTCTACTTTGCCGCCGCGCCCGGGCAGTTGGGGACTGTGCAAGAGACCATTGACGACTATCTCGATCGTTGGCGCGCCGATCCGGACTCCCCCTATTTTGAGATACTGCGTCGCTGGGAGCCCACCGTCGATGAGAGTTCGGCGCCGTCCTGGATCTGGTGGACAGGCGTCATCTTGGTGAGTGCGCTGGTGGTGGCGATGGTGTTTGGCCTGTTTCTGCGTCGGCAGGTATCGATCCGTACGCGACAATTGCGTGCCAGCGAGGCCCGTCTCAACACCATTCTCAACAGCGTCGAAGCCCATATCTACATCAAGGACCGGTCACTGCGCTATCAGTACGGCAACCGGCAACTGTGCGAGCTTCTGGGGACCACGCCCGAGTCGATTGTCGGTAAAACCGATGAAGACTTTTTTGATTCCGAAACCTGCAAGATGCTCAAAAAGCATGATCAATGGGTGCTGGAAAAGGGCGAGCGCTTTGCCAACGAAGAGGTCGCGCGCCTGCAGGGTACAGACGAGCCGCACACCTTTCTTTCGGTGAAAATTCCTTTGCCGGTCACTGACAGTGGCGCCCAGGCCCTGTGCGGTATTTCCACCGATATTACCGAACACCGGAACATTCAGGAGCAGCTGCATCAGCTGGCCTATTTCGACCCGCTGACCCGCCTGCCCAATCGCCGCCTGCTGCTCGATCGTCTCCACCATGCCCAGATCAGCAGTGCGCACACCGGCTTTGAGGGAGCGCTGGTGGTGATTGATCTGGACAGTTTCAAAACGGTTAACGATACCCTGGGGCACGATTACGGTGACCAGCTGTTGCGCGAGAGCGCCGAGCGCCTGCAACGCCATGTTCGCTCCACTGACACCGTAGGTCGGTTGGGTGCAGACGAATTTGTGATCATCGTGGAAGATCTGTGTCGCGAGCGGAGCAAAGCCCTGATGCGCGTGCGGGAGTTGGCCACCGATTGGCTCGAAGCTCTGGCCCGGCCGTTTGATTTTGACGGCGTGCCCTACGTGATTTCCTCCAGTGCGGGGGTGGTGATGTTCTCCGACACTGAGGCCAACACCGATGCGGTGATGAAGGGCGCTGACCTGGCGTTGTTTGCCGCCAAGTCGGCCGGGCGTAACCGGGTGCAGTTTTTCAACCCGGCCATGCAGGTCGAAGTGAATCGGCGCACCCGGATCGAGTCGGCGCTGCGCCGGGCGATCGAATCCGAGCAGCTGGCGTTACACGTCCAGCCCCAGGTGGACAGTCACGGGCGGGTCCTGGGCATGGAGGCGCTGTTGCGCTGGCAGGACCCCGAACTGGGGTTCGTGTCGCCGGGTGAATTCATTCCCATTGCCGAAGCCTGCGGGCTGATCATTCCCCTGGGCGAATGGGTGGTGGAGCGCGCCTGCGACATGCTGGCCCAATGGTCCGCACAGCCCGCTCTGGCCTCGCTGATCCTGGCGGTCAACATCAGCCCGGCCCAGTTTCGGCACCCCAACTTTGTGCCTCACATCGAAGCCTGCCTGCAACGCTCGGGTATCAACCCCGCCCTGCTGGAGCTGGAGGTGACCGAGAGCCTGTTGATCGATGAGATGGAGCAGACTATCGAGCGTATGGTGCACCTCCGCCAAAGGGGCGTGCGGTTCGCGCTGGATGATTTCGGTACCGGCTACGCCTCCTTGGCCTACCTGAAACGCTTGCCCCTGCACCTGCTGAAAATCGATCAGTCCTTTGTCAATGACGTGCTGACCGACCCCAATGACGAAGCCATTGTGCGCACGATCATCGCGCTGGGCGAGAGTCTCGAGCTGAGCGTGATCGCTGAGGGTGTAGAAACCGAGGAGCAGGCGAAGCGTCTGCAGGGGCTGGGCTGCACGTTATTTCAGGGCTATTTTTACGGCCGGCCTGCGCCTGTCAATCAATGGATCGAGGACCCGCGCCTGCTCGAATCGCTGTAACCACAGTGTCACACTCATAGTGTTGCATAGGCGCTATGCAACTAATCATCGCCTGGATCAGACTCGGATGGCACCTCGGCCGCGCACTGCCGGCGGCGGGGTTGTATCGATTACCGCAACGCTTGTTGCTGTTCGCTGTGCTATGGGCGGGAATGGGTCTGTTGACGCTGTTGCACCTGCTCGGCTTTGCCGCCGATGAAATTCTTTTTCGTCGCTACCGCTCCGTGGTGGTGCGCCAGCCGGTGTTTATTGTGGGAGTCCCTCGCAGTGGCACGACCTTTCTGCAGCGTCTGCTGGCCGAAGACACCCGCTTTACCAGCCTGACACTCTGGGAGTGCCTGCTGGCCCCGTCCATTTCCGAACGTTACCTTTGGTCGTTTCTGGGTCGCCTGTGCGCGCCGCTTCGTCGCGGTCTGTCGCGCTGGCGCTGGCGCGCCCTGGAGCGTCGGCATCCCCTGGGCTGGACCGAGCCGGAAGAGGATTTTCTGCTGCTGTTCTACCGCGGCGCCTGTTTCCTGCCCGCGCTGATCTGCCCCCGCTCCGACGCTTATTGGCGCCTGGCGTTTTTTGATCAGGCGGTCGGAGAGACCGAGCGCAAAAGCCTGATGGGATTTTACCACCGCTGCCTGCAGCGCCATCTGTACTTCCACGGTACGGACAAACGTCTGTTGAGCAAAAACCCCTCCTTTACCCCGATGGTGGACTCGCTGCGCGGTGAATTTCCCGACGCCCGGTTTATCGCCTGTGCCCGCAACCCGGTCGAGGCCCTGCCATCCCAACTCAGTTCGCTGGCCCCCGCCTTGGCGCTGGTGGGCCAGACGCCCGGCGAGGCGCTGGTGCGTGAACGCCTGACCACCATTCTGCATCACTACTATTGCCGGCTGAATGGCTGGCGGGATGCCCCCGACGTCTGGCTGTTGCCGCTCGAGGATCTGCCCCGAGTCCTCAAAGGAGGCCTGCGCGAGCTCTATGCCTTTGTCGGGCAGCCCTTGCCATTGGACGTGGAGCGTCGGGTGCGCACTCTGGGGGATCAGCGCAACCGTGAGCCCAGTACCCATCGCTACCGGGCGGTGCAATTCGGTTTGTACGAGGCGCACCTGCGCCATCATTTTGCCGATGTCTGGCCCATTCCGGCCTCGGCGTCAGCGGAGAAGGCGGCATGAATCAACTGACACAATTGAACCGCCCGGGTGAACCGGAAACGGTCGAGTTCGATCCAGCGGTGTCGAGCGCCCACCTGAGGGTGGCGGTCATCTCCGATGCGGCCCCCGGACGCAACGGGGTGGGCGCTTACTATCAGGATCTGCTCGAGCAGCTCGCCCCGCATTTCGAGCAGGTGGTGCTGCTCTCGCCGCGATTGGAGAACGGCCGCTGGAAGACGGGGCTGGCCTTCCCGCTGCCGGGCGATCGTACCCAGAAATTGTGCATTCCCAACCCGCGGTCATTGGGTCGGGCCCTGCGAGCCCTCAACCCCCAGGTGGTGATCGTTGCCACCCCGGGCCCCTACGGCCTGTTGGGCGCGCGCCTGGCCAGCGGTCTGAAGCTTCCGGTGCTGGCGGGGTTTCACACCTCCTTTGAGCAGCTGACGCAATTGTACTGGCAGGGCTCCTGGCGCGGCCGTTTGGTGCACTCGCTCTTTGCCCGCTCACACCGCTACCTGTTTCGCCGCTCGCGCTGTGTGCTGGGCAATTCCCGGGCGATGCTGGCACTGGCCGAGCGCATGGGCGCCGCGGCCACCTGTCTGATCGGGACGCCGGTGTCGGCCGATTTTGCCCTGGCCGAGCGCACGCCCTACAGCGGTGAGCTTAAACGGGTCCTCTTTGCCGGTCGTCTGGCGGCGGAGAAAAATCTGGATGCGGTACTGGACGCGGCTCGGGCGCACCCGGGCCTGCAGTTCAGCCTGGCGGGCGATGGTCCACTGCGCCAGAGCCTGGAGCGGGCCGCCGTCGAATTGCCCAATGTGCGGCTTCTGGGCTGGCTGAGCCGGGAACAGCTCAGAGACGAAGTCGATGGGCACGACCTGCTGCTGTTGCCTTCCCATTTTGAATCCTTCGGGACCATTGCCCTGGAGGTCATGGCCCGCCGGCGGTTGGTTCTGGTCTCCTCGGGCTGTGGCATTACCCAGTGGCCCCAGTTGCGTGCGGGACTTTGTGTCATGGAAGAGGGAGAAACGGCCGCCCAGGCGCTGACCCGCCTGGGCGAACAGACACCCGTGGAGCGACTGGCATGCGCCGAGTCGGCTGAAGCGGCGGCGCTGGCGCTGAACACCGACTGTCTCAACCACTGGCGGGCGCTGCTGGTTCACACGGCGGAAGCGCGCGCCACACTCCCCGAGGTGAAACCCCGCCTCGCGACCCCGGCGAGCGTGTCAAGCTAACCGTGCGGGCGCTGGTTTCCATTCACGATGTGATGCCCGAGACGCTGGGTCGGGTGGCCGATCTGATCCAGCGCATTCCCCCGGCCGCCCGAGCGGGCCTGGTCCTGCTGGTGGTGCCCGGGCGGGACTGGCAGCCGCGTGACATTGAGCAGCTCGCCCTCTGGCAGCAGCAAGGGCTGGAGCTGGCGGGCCACGGCTGGCACCACCGGGCCGGGCGGATTGCGGGCCTGTATCACCGTTGGCACGCGCGCTTTATCTCCCGCCAGGCCGCCGAGCACCTGAGCCTGTCCCGCCGGGCTCTGCGTCAGCTGCTGGTGGACAACCATGCCTGGTTTGAGCATCATCGACTGACGCCGCCCGAGCTCTATGTCCCTCCGGCCTGGGCCTTGGGTCCCCTGCACCGCCAGGATCTGGCGGCCTCCCCCTTCCGCTATTTTGAAACCACCTCAGGGCTCTACCAGGTGACCGGCGCGGCCAAAGTGGTCAGGTGGCACCTGCCATTGCTCGGGTTTGAGGCCGATACGGCCGGTCGCCAATGCGGCCTGCGACTGTGGAATCGGGCCAACCGGGCGCTGGCGAGTGAGCGCCGGCCGCTGCGCCTGGCCCTGCACCCCTATGACGGCGAGCTGTTGCTTGCCCGGGACCTGTCCCGGGCGCTGGCGGAGCTGACGGAATGCCTGGACTATCGCACCCTGTTCGACCGGGCGCCTGCGCGCCCCATCAGGGAGCGCACTGGCTGACCATCATTGTGCCGCCTTCCAGGTCATTATCCAGCTGGAAGCTGAACACATAGTCCGCCGCCTCGGGAATCTCGATGGCCGATTCGGTCCCCGGACCCGAGGCGGTCGCCAAGGGTTGTTCCTGCCCGATTGTGACCGCCGCGCTGCCGGCGACGGCGTACTCGCGGCTCCAGTCACTGGTGGCGAACTTGAAGGTATAGTCGGTGGCGCTGTCTTCAGTGACCACCACCTGGTAGATATTGTCCCCTTTGTAGCTGAAGCTCCGATCACTGGGCGTCGCGTCAAAGGCATTGCCACCGGCGTAGGTGCCGCGAATGTAGACGGTCTCGTTCTCCAGCGGTCCCGCTTCGTCCACGGTGGGCGCGTCACAGGCGGCCAGCGGACCTTCGCCCACGGGACCCGAACTGCCACCACAGCCGGGTCCCTCGGGCAGGGGCTCGTTCACTTTCAGAAACACGCCGGTCGTGGCCGGTACCTGAATCTGATACTGCGCATCTTCAGCGCTGATGATCTCGTCGGTCAGCAGATTGGTCAGGTCCCCGGCACTGCCCAGGGCGCAGGCATCGAAGGAGGCGATCACGGCGGTATCACTGACGTTCAGCAGATAGACGATGCCCTCATTCTCATGGGCTTTGTAATTGGCATAGAGGTCACCGGCGATATCGGCCGGCACCGTGACGGGTAGGCGTTCGCCCCGATAGAGCGCCGGCTCCTGGGCGCGCAGATGCATCAGCTCGCTCAGATACCCGCGCAGATCGGCCTGGCGCTCGTTCGCCGTGAACACGGCATGCTCAGAGCCGCTGGGCAGACCCTCGATCATGCCATCGGTCCGGGCCACATGGTCGTCACACAGGCCCTGGTCCGCGCAATTGGCGGTCACCTGATCGGCATAGTCGGCGAGCTCCTGGCCGATTTCCTCGCCGTAATACAGGGTGATGGGACCGGTGTAGGCGGCCAGAAAACTGTAGGCGGCCTTGTGACGCTGCCAGTAGCTGTCATCTTCCGGCCCGGCGATGTCGCCCCGCTGGAGCAGGTCACCAAAGCGCACCAGGTCGTGGTTGCCCAGAAAGCCGTTGGGCCGGGCGTGTTCAGGGTAATTGTTGTGGCTGGCAAAACCGGTATTCAGTTGGCCCGCGCTGGGGGTGCGTCCGCCGTTCTCTTCCACCGCCAGGCTGCGCACCAGGGCGTAGCGCATGGGAAAATCAAACGCCGAGCAGAGAGCGGGCTCTTCAGCGGTGCCGTAGCCCTCGGCGGCAATCTCCCCGGGGCCTTTCCAGATTTCGGCGACCATGTAGCCCAGCGGGTTGACGGTATCGCCCTTGGCGTTGGTGTAGGTCACCTCGGCCGAGGTTTGCTCCACGGCGCGGCGGATGCCGACCCAGGCATCCAGTGGCACCTGATAGGCCTGATCCAGACGCCAGCCATCGATCTTGAGCTCTTCAATCCAGAAAGTGGCGACTTCCTTGAAAAATTCTAAATCTTCCGGATAAAGCGCCAGCTGACCCGTGCCGGCCACACTGTCGCCCCCGCTGCTGAGAATGTGGCCTTCGCGCGAGGGGTAGTCCTGCGCATTGTTTTTGAAATGCCCGAAGACCCCGTCAAAAAACACATAGAGCCCGAGCTCGTGGGCTTTTTCCACCAGCTCGCGGGCCTCGTCCAGGCTGCCAAAGTTGGGGTCGATCGCAAAAAAGTTGCTGGCGTAATACCCGGTGGCATCGAGTCGGTCGGCCGCCAGGTCCTGCTCCGGAAGCGGCACGCTGTCAAAGATGGGGGTGAGCCAGATGGCGTTGAAGCCCAGGCCCTTTATGTACTCGAGGCTGTCGGTAATGCCCTGAATGTCCCCCATGTGGTGGCTGGTGCCGTAGCCCACGCCGTGGCCAATCGAGGGGTTGCCGTTGATGAACGACTCGGTCATCACCTGGTAAATACGCAGATTCTGAGCCTCGTCATAGGTGGGGTTGTTGCAGGTCAGCGGTTCAGCGACGGGGTCATCCTCGCTGTCGTCCTGGTCTTCCTGGTCGTCATCCTCGCTCGGGTCGTCGTTGACCACATCATCGCCGCCCCCGGGTGCCGGGTCATCGCCGGAAGAACCGCCACAACCGGCGAGCGATCCGAGCGCAAGCACGAGAAACAGGGACAGAACAGAACCGAATTTACCGAAAAGGGTTGTCATTATTGATCGCTCCAGAGAGTTGTCTTTTTTATCTCGGAGCCATGCTATGCCCGCCCTCACCCGGGCACAATTGCCTGCATACGTATGCATCCCCTGCATACGTATGCACTCTCCAAAAAGGGGACGACGCCAAAAAGGGGACGGAGGGATTTTATTTTGATCAATCTGGTTAAAATTAAATCCCTCCGTCCCCTTTTTGCGTCCCCTTTTTGAATGGGTGTGCTCAATATTGGTGCACGGCGGGTCGGGTAAATTTGATCTATCTGGAACGCTGTGACTGGCGCGCCCTGTGAATCAGGGAGTAAACTCCTTGTATATCGCGGGTTTGGCGGGCGCAGTGGCACGAGACTTGCGGTATCGAAGTTCGCAAGAGACAGCGGACTTTCTGTGATCGCTGGACTCTCAACAGGAAGATGAGCCGGGAGAGAGGCTTACATCGACCACCGAGGTTGTGCATGAGGCAGATCCTCAGATGATAAAAGGGTAAAAACGTATGGCCAAAAATCTGTACATGCTGCCGGAGGGGCTTCCAGAGCCGGAGAATGACGGTGCCTGTGATCACCTTCAGGGGATGGCGCTGCCATCGGTCGAGCGGGTCAGCACCAGTGGTGAAACGGTGGATCTGAGTCGCCACAAGGGACTGGCGGTGGTGTTTTTCTACCCCATGACCGGCAAGCCCGAGCGACCGCCGATGATCGGCTGGAACAAGATACCCGGCGCCCGGGGCTGCACCACCCAATGCTGCGCCTTTCGCGACCGTTACCCCGAGTTCCAGCGCCTGGGGGTGGAAGTGTTCGGGGTCAGTGCCCAGCCGTTGGAGGAGCAGCGCGACGCGGTCGAGCGCCTGCGCCTGAATTACACGCTACTCAACGACAGCGACCTGAAGCTGGCGAAGGCGCTGGACCTGCCCACCTTCGAGTACGAATCGGATTATTACATCAAGCGCCTGACCCTGCTGATTGAGGATGGCGTGATTCGCAAGGTGTATTACCCGGTGTTTCCCCCGCACCGCAACCCGACCGACATTCTGGGAGAGCTCAGGAGCTGAAACGCAGGTCGATCTCCAGGTCGGTGGCCAGGCAGGGCCAGCGGCTGAGCTCTTTCGACCAGCCGCGGCTTTTGTGCTGCTCGATGTAGCGCTCGAAGTTGTCGCCCTCAAAGGGGTACTCGTTGAGCAATAGCTCGGCGGAAAACAGCACGGCCTGGTCCAGCTCGTTGGCGAAGGGCTCGCCGATGAGCTCGTGGGCGATGACATTGGCCCGAGTGGTATCCATGGGTGCCAGGGGGATGCCGCAGTGGCCGATAAAGCGGTCGTTGACCTCCTCCAGTAACCGGTGCGCCAGGTAGGCCTCATCCAGAAGGGCCTCCAGCTGACTGTGGTCCTGGACCAGATCCGGCGGCGACAGAAAATAATCACACGCGATGTTCAGCAGTGGCTCCACCCGATGGTTGATGCCGGCCTCACGGGTCATGGCATCAATGGCACCGACAAATTCCGGCACATGCTCGATGTAGCGCACGACAAAATCCCGCAGCGCCGGAGCGGCCTGGTCCGGCGGCAGCTTGATGGCCTCGTGCAGGCGTGCCGAGCGCTGTTCCAGCACCTGACTGAGCCGTCCTGTCTCGATGTCCCTCGCTTTCGCCCGCCGTATTAACGCTCGAATCTCGTCGAGTGGTTTGAGACACATGGGATGATGGGTTCTCCGACACGCCCAAAAGGGGTGGCTGGTTGAGGGGTGAGTGGCGTCGATGTCCGGCTTCCACTGGTAATGGCCAGCGCTTGAACCAGCGTCGCAGTGTTCAATAGACCGACGATTGGTATTACCTAAAGTTAATTCAAAAGCCCATAATTACAAGTCGACTTTAAGAGCAATTGCTTATAATCGGGGGCGTTGACCCACCATAATGTTACTTGGCGATGTTACTTGGCGATAAAAGTTCGGCCCTGAATCCACCGCCCAGTGCGGGTCAGGTGCCAGAAAACGGCGCCGAGCAGCAGGCCTCGGGCGCCGTTAAACAGTACAAACGCCAGCCAGAGGCCCTGGTTTCCCCAGGGTTGCAGCGCCCACCAGGCGGGCAGAAAGACGCCCAGTGCCGACGCCAGCACCGTGTACTGCATCGCGCCGGTGTGGCCGCTGCCGAGAAAAATCCCGTCCAGCTGGTAGCCCCAGACCCCGATCAGCGGCAGCAGGCAGACCCAGACGTAGTACTCCCGAACCAGTGCCAGAACCGCGTCCAGCTCGGTAAACAGGCCGGGCAACCAGGGTGCCCCCAGCGTGAACACCAGCGCGATGAGCCCGGCAAAGATCAGCGCCCAGACGCTCGTCAGGCGGGTGGCGGCGATAAACTGATCCAGCTGCCGGGCGCCAATGGCCCGTCCGGCCAGGGCCTCGGCCGCGTGGGCGAAGCCGTCCAGGGCGTAGGAGGTGAGCATCAGAAACTGCAACAGGATGGCATTGGCCGCGAGCACCGAGTCGCCCAGGCGCGCGCCCTGGGCGGCGAAAAACGCGAACACCAGCAGCAGGCACAGGGTGCGCACAAACAGGTGCCGGTTCACCTGCAGTAACCCCCGGTAGCGGTGCCAATGGCGCAGCTGGGGTCTGTCGAGCCTGCCTTCCATGCCCTTCAGCATTCCCCTGAGCAGGACCAGGCCCAGTGCCAGCCCTCCGTACTCGGCCAGCACGCTCGCCCAGGCGGCGCCGTCACTGTTGAGCCCGAGCCCCAGAATCAGCAGGGCGTCCAGCGCGATGTTCAGGCCGTTGACGGTCACCAGGATCGCCAGAGGTCGGCGCGTGTCCTGGCGGCCGATAAACCAGCCGATCAGGGCGAAATTCATCAGGCTGGCGGGGGCACTGAACAGGCGGATCTGGCCGTAACTCTGCGCCAGAGCCGCCACCTCGGCGCTCGGGTTCATCAGTTTCAGGGCCAGGGGAATCAGCCAGGGGCCGGTAGCGACGATCAGGGCGGCCAGAAGCAGCGCGAGTATCGCGCTCTGGGCCAACACCAGGCGGCAGCCGCTGTCATCGCCCGCTCCGGTCAGGCGCGCCGTCAGGCTGGTGGTGCCCATGCGCAGGAAACCAAACGACCAGAACAGCAGACTCAGGATGCTGGCCCCGATCGCGACCGCCCCCAGGTACTGCGGGCTGGGCAGATGGCCCAGAATCGCGGTGTCGACCGCGCCCATCAGGGGAATGGACAGGTTGCTGAGCATGATCGGCCAGGCGAGTTGCCAGACCCGCCGGTGGTCGGGGGTGGCAGTTGCGGGCACAGCGGGAGTGTTCATGGCGATTCTCACAGCCAGCAATGGGTGGACGTTGTGGGGCTGAAACAGCCCGCAGTTTACCCGCTCTGAGAGCCGCTTCAAACGGGCCCTAAGGCCATAAAAGCATTGACTTTTTTGCCCTCTTGTGGCCTCCTAGCGGCCTGTGGGGGCGACGCACCGTCGAGGCCCCGCTTATTGTATCCCGCCAGACTTGAATCCGTTGGTTTTCCCGGCCGACACCCGCAGGAGCCACAGAAACCCTCGTGTGGGTGCTGTCGATGCCGTGCGGAAAGACAAAGGGCGGGGGAGGCGTCGTCATCCTGTTGGCGGCTGCCTATGTGACCGCGATTGCCGGGGCTGTCAGAGTTTCGGGGTTGTTTGAAATACAAATAAAGCATAGCTACACGGAGAAATTGGGCGATGTTTAGACGAGCGCATAGGCTGTTTGCCTGGCTGCTTTCCCCTGCCTTGCTGCTGACCAGTTATCAGTCGCTGGCAGACGAGGTGGAGCGTTGGAAGTTTAATATGACCGAGGGGGTGACCCCGGTCAGCCGCGAAATCCAGGGCCTCCACATGGAGATGTTCTGGTGGTGTGTGGCCATTGGGGTGGTGGTGTTCAGCATCATGTTCTACAGCATGATCATGCACCGCAAATCCCGCGGCGTGAAACCCGCCAACTTCCATGAGAGCACCGGTCTGGAGATTCTCTGGACGGCGATCCCCCTGATCATTCTGGTCATCATGGCCATTCCCGCCACCAGCAGCCTGATCAAGCTCTACGACTCGTCCGAAGCGGACGTGGATGTGCTGATTACCGGCTACCAGTGGCGCTGGAAATACGATTATGTGGAGGAAGATTTCAGTTTCTTCAGTAACCTGAGCACGCCGCGCGATGAAATCGAGGGCTTCGCTCCCAAGAACCCCAACTATCTGCTGGAAGTGGACGAGCCGCTGGTGGTTCCGGTGGATCAGAAGATCCGCTTCCTGATCACCTCCTCAGACGTGATCCACGCCTGGTGGGTACCGGATCTGGGCGTCAAGAAAGACGCCATCCCCGGCTTCATCAACGAATCCTGGGCGATCATCGAAGAGCCTGGCGTCTATCGCGGCCAGTGCGCCGAGCTGTGTGGTAAAGACCACGGCTTCATGCCCATTGTGGTCGAAGCCAAGAGCCAGGAAGACTACCGCGAATGGATGACGGCCAAGAAAGAAGAGGCCGAGGAGCTGGCCAAGCTCACCGAGAAAACCTTCAGTTTCGACGAGCTCTATGAGCGCGGCGAACAAGTGTATGGTCAATGGTGCGCCGCGTGCCATCAGCCCAACGGTGAAGGCGTCAGTGGTGTTTTCCCCACTCTCAAAGGTGGGGTTTCAGTGGGTCCCATGGAGGACCATATCGATATCGTGGTGAACGGGTCTCCCGGTACCGCCATGCAGGCCTTTGGCGAACAGCTGAGCGAGGTGGATATTGCCGCCGTGGTCACCTACGAGCGCAATGCCTGGGGCAACAATATGGGCGATGAAGCACAGCCCATTGATGTCTATAACCACAAGCAAGGCAACTAGGAGGTAAAGCAATGGCACACGGCCCCGCTAAAGGTATTACTCGCTGGTTGTATACCACGAACCACAAAGACATTGGCAGCATGTACCTCTGGTTCAGCTTTGCCATGTTCTTCCTGGGTGGTGCGTTCGCGCTGGTGATCCGCGCCGAACTGTTCCAGCCCGGTCTGCAGATCGTCGATCCGAACTTCTTCAACCAGATGACCACCATGCACGGTCTGATCATGGTGTTTGGTGCGGTCATGCCGGCCTTCGTCGGCCTGGCCAACTGGATGCTGCCGATGATGGTGGGCGCGCCGGATATGGCGCTGCCGCGGATGAACAACTGGAGCTTCTGGATTCTGCCCTTCGCGTTCCTGATGCTGGTCTCCACCCTGTTCATGGAAGGCGGTGCACCCAACTTCGGCTGGACCTTCTACGCGCCGCTGTCCACCACCTACGCGCCGCCCTCGGTCACTTTCTTCATCTTCGCCGTGCACATCATGGGCGCCAGTTCGATCATGGGGGCAATCAACATCATCGCCACCATCCTGAACATGCGCGCCCCGGGCATGACCCTGATGAAAATGCCGCTGTTCGTCTGGACCTGGCTGATCACCGCCTACCTGCTGATTGCCGTCATGCCGGTGCTCGCGGGTGTGGTCACGATGATGCTGATGGACATCCACTTCGGCACCAGCTTCTTTGATGCCGCCGGTGGCGGTGACCCGGTTCTGTTCCAGCACGTGTTCTGGTTCTTCGGGCACCCCGAGGTGTACATCATGATTCTGCCCGCCTTCGGTATTGTCAGTGCGATCATCCCCACCTTCGCGCGCAAGCCGCTGTTCGGTTATTCGTCTATGGTGTACGCCACGGCGTCCATTGCGTTCCTGAGCTTCATCGTCTGGGCGCACCACATGTTCACTGTGGGCATGCCGATCGCCGGCGAGCTGTTCTTCATGTACGCCACCATGCTGATCGCGGTACCCACCGGGGTCAAAGTCTTCAACTGGGTGGCCACCATGTTCCGCGGGGCCATGACCTTTGAAACGCCCATGCTGTTCTCGGTCGCCTTCGTGATCCTGTTCACCATCGGTGGTTTCTCCGGCCTGATGCTGGCGATCGCCCCGGCGGACTTCCAGTACCACGACACCTACTTCGTGGTGGCACACTTCCACTACGTGCTGGTACCCGGGGCGATCTTCTCGATCACCGCCGGCGTGTACTACTGGCTGCCCAAGTGGTGCGGCAACATGTACAACGAAACCCTGGGGAAGACCCATTTCTGGATGGCCTTTATCGGCCTGAACCTGACCTTCTTTCCCATGCACTTCTCCGGTCTGGCCGGCATGCCGCGCCGTATCCCGGATTACCACATGATGTTTGCCGACTGGAACATGATCTCCTCCGTGGGTGCCTTCCTGTTCGGGGCGGCCCAGGTACTGTTCCTGTACGTCATCGTGGCGGCGATCGTGAAGGGCAAGAAAGCGACAGCCGAAGTCTGGGACAACCCCGAAGGTCTGGAATGGACGGTGCCCTCACCGGCGCCTTACCACACCTTCAGCACACCGCCGGAAGTGAAGTAACGGTCTGAGGTATAAGCGCCATGAAGTCACTGCTGCCCGATAACCCCACCGCCGCGCTCAGCCTAAAGCTGGGCGCGGGCGCCGTGTGCATGTTTGTGTTCGCGATCTGGGTGATGCCGCCGCTGTACAATGCCTTCTGCGAAATTACCGGGCTCAACGGCAAAACCGGGGATCGGTACGAGGCGACCGATGCCGGCATTGATACCAGCCGGACCATCAAGGTGCAGTTTGTGGCCACCAACAACGAGGGTATGCCCTGGCACTTCCAGCCCGGTATCCGCAGCGTGACGGTGCACCCGGGTGAACAGAAGCGCATTGATTATCTGGCGCGCAACCCGACTGAAAAAGCCATGATCGGCCAGGCCATCCCGAGCTTGGTGCCCTTCAAGGCGAGCGGTTACTTCCACAAAACCGAATGCTTCTGCTTCGAGCAGCAGCCTCTGGACGGTGGCGAGGAAGCGGAATTGCCCATGTACTTTATAGTCGACCGGGACATTCCCAAAAGTATTAACACCATTACCCTGTCCTATACTCTGTTTGATGTAACAGATCGCTATGGGAACGGGAAAGACGAATTGGTTAGTGTGCAATAACAAAAACACACGCGGAGTAGATGATATGGCGACAAGCGAAGGAACTTATTACGTACCGGAACAGAGCAAGCTCCCGCTCTGGGCCAGTTTCGGGCTGTTTTTGACCGTCTGGGGTGCCGCCAACTGGCTCAATGGCAACAGCAGCGGCCCCTATGTGTTCATGGCCGGCGGCCTGGTGTTTGCCGTGGTGCTGTGGAACTGGTTTGGTGCGGTGATCAATGAAAACATGGCGGGGCTGAACAACGCCCAGCTCAAGCGTTCCTATGTGTGGGGCATGAGCTGGTTCATTTTCAGTGAGTTCATGTTCTTTGCCGCCTTCTTTGGTGCGCTCTTCTACGTTCGCAATCTGGCGCTGCCCTGGCTCAGTGGCGAAGGCAACAATGCCGCGACCAACGAGTACCTCTGGAAGGGATTTGAAGCCGCCTGGCCCCTGATGACCACCCCGGATATGGCGGTCAATGGCGCCGATGCCACGGTCACCGGCCCGGACCAGAACATGAGTTTCTCCGAGATCAGCTCCATCTGGACCTGGCTCCCCTTCTGGAACACGGTCATTCTGCTGACCTCCAGTGTCACCGTGCACATGGCCCACAGCGCCATCAAGAACAATGCCCGCCGCGCGTTCAACAATTGGCTGGGCGGCACCATTGTGCTGGCGATCGTGTTCCTGTTTCTGCAGGTGTACGAGTACTACGAAGCTTATGCCCACATGGGGCTCACGCTGGATTCCGGCATCTATGGCACCACCTTCTTCATGCTCACCGGTTTTCACGGGATGCACGTCTTCCTGGGGACCTTCATGCTGGCGGTGATGTGGTTCCGCTCGGTGCTCAAGGGGCACTTCAACTCCGAGGATCAGTTCGGTTTTGAAGCGGCCAGCTGGTACTGGCACTTTGTGGACGTGGTCTGGGTCGGCCTGTTCTTCGCCGTCTATATCTTCGGTTAATCCCGGAGCATCCGGGACGTCGAGCTACAGGCTCGCGTCCCAGGGCGCGGTGCTGGAGAGAATGCCACTGTAAAAGCCGTAGAAAACACACAGCATCATCACAGTGGCCAACAGGATGCGGATACCCAGAGCATAGAGCGTACGTTTGGATTCCGGCACTCCCGCGTCTTTCAGTAAAAACCGCAAGCCGCTGCTGAGGCTCAACAGAACACCGGCAAACAGCAGCAAGATAATGATTTTAAGCCACATAGAGGCTCCCAGTCAGGTTATCGGGTTGTCGGGCGAAGCAGGGGTACCCCTCCCGGCGGCCGTCGGTTTCGAAGCGTAGTGCAAGTTGAATCGAAGTTGGTCCGTCGCGTGAGCGTTCAAAAATCCCCTGCCGAGGCACAGTTTACCATCGCCCTTAACTGGAAAGTGACCCTTCTGTGCCTGTTGACCCTGCCGGTGCTGCTGACGCTGGGCTTCTGGCAACTGGATCGGGCCGAACAGAAGCAACAGCAGCAGGCGCAACTGACCGAGACTCTTGCCCTCCCGCCTGCCCGGCTGACGCAGGACAATGCCTCCGGGTTACGGGAGTACCGGCGCCTGATTCTGTCGGGCCGCTATCTGAGGGATCGCAACTGGCTTCTGGATAATCGCCATCGGGACGGGCAGGTGGGCTACGAAGTGGTGACCCCCTTCGAGCTTGAGGGCGGCGCGGTGGTGCTGGTCAATCGGGGCTGGGTGCCGGCCCCTGCCCGTCGGACCGAACGGCCCGATCCCGAGGCGCCCGAAGGGGCGGTCACGCTCTTTGCCGAATGGATCGAGCCCAGTGATCACCCCCTGCTCGATGGGCGGAACACGGAAGAGGGCTGGCCCAAAGTCATTCTGGCGATCGAGCCGGAGGCCATGGAAACACAATTGGGCCAACCTGTTATGGAACGCTACGCCCGTCTCGAGGCGGGCAGCCGGGGCGCCCTGGTGACCGACTGGCCCGATACCGAAGTCAGTGCCACCAAGCACACCGCCTATGCGGTGCAATGGTTCGCCATGGCACTGGCACTGGTGCTCTGGTTTATTCTGGCCAACACCAATCTGTGGGTGCTCTGGCGCCGACGCTGAATCGTTTACCTGTTTAGAACGACTCACTTATTTGACCCAATGACCTGCGCGAGCCTCAAAGCGAGCGGCACAACGGACCATTAGAAGACGTTATGAGTAATGCACCCGAGGAACAGCGCCACCGACACATGAAACGTCGGGGGCAAATTATCGCGATCGGATTGATCGCCATCGTCGCGCTGCCGATGCTGCTTGCCTATGTGCTGTATTTCAC
This sequence comes from Marinimicrobium sp. C2-29, assembly GCF_038419845.1. Lineage (NCBI taxonomy): Bacteria > Pseudomonadati > Pseudomonadota > Gammaproteobacteria > Cellvibrionales > Cellvibrionaceae > Marinimicrobium > Marinimicrobium sp. C2-29. The sequence goes on along the minus strand of NZ_JBCAQT010000002.1, from coordinate 129,698 downwards.
CGGCGTGGGGGTTCCCGACGAGAGTGTCAACGAGGGCACCCTGCTGTCGCCGCCCCAGCCCTTCATGGACTGGCAGCCGGAAACGGCGGAGGGTGAGGCCTGGACGTTGGATGAAGACCGCAAGCGCTGGCGCCTGCTGGTTCCCATTGACGCCGACTGCACCGGTCACTGCGAGGACAACCTGTACCTGACTCGCCAGGTCCATGTCCGCCTGGCGGAAAAGGCCTACCGGGTCGAGCGCCTCATTCTTCCGCTCGACGGCCGGATTTCCGACGAGATGAGCGAGTTTCTGAAGCAGGAGCATCCCGGTGTGGAAGTGCTCTACCCCGACTCCGGGAGCCTGGCCGCTTCGCTCGGAAAAACCAACCTGGCGGAAAATCCCATCGATGTCGGACGCTATTATCTGATGGACCAGGAAGGGTTCGTGATGATGGGCTATACCCCCGAGCATCGCGGTAAGCAACTGCTCAAAGACATCAAGCGGCTGCTGCGCTACTCTTACGAAGACTGATAAAGCGGAGATCTGTGATCGTGACCCACCAGAACACTCACAAAAAACAGGGTTATCGCTGGGCATTGCTCGCCACCGTCTTTTGCGTGGCGGTGGTGGTGCTGGGAAGCTTCACCCGTCTGGTAGACGCCGGCCTGGGCTGTCCGGACTGGCCCGGCTGTTACGGGCACCTGACCTGGCCCAAGTCCGCCGAATCGGTGGCCAATGCCGAGGCCCTGTTCCCCGAGTCGCCGGTCGAGCACGACAAAACCTGGCCGGAAATGGTACATCGCTATTTTGCCGGCTTTCTGGGGCTGATGATTCTGGGCCTGACCATTGCCGTGTGGCGCTGGTCGGCCCGCTCCCCCGCGCTGCGCTACCCGCGCGGGCACGTCACCGGGCTGCTGGCCCTGGTCGTGGTTCAGGCCGCCTTCGGCATGTGGACGGTCACGCTCAAGCTCTGGCCCCAGGTGGTCACAGCGCATCTTTTAGGGGGCTTTGCCACGCTCAGCCTGCTCTGGCTGCTGAGCCTGCGGCTGCAGAATCGCCCCTGGTGCCTGTCGGGTAACAGCTATCGTCGGGTGACGGGGCTGCGCCCCTTGATCTGGGTGGCACTGGTGCTGGTGGTTCTGCAGATTGCCCTGGGCGGCTGGACCAGTGCCAACTATGCGGCCCTGGCCTGTACCGATTTTCCCCGCTGCCACGGCGAGTGGTGGCCGGAGATGGATTTTGTGCGCGCCTTCAATTTTGCCCAGGGCGTGGGCCCCAACTATCTGGGGGGCCTGCTTGAGGGCGAGGCCCGCACGGCGATTCATGTCACTCACCGCCTCGGGGCGGTCCTGGTCACCCTGGTGCTGGGGCTGCTGATCTGGCGCCTCTGGCAGATCCCCCAGCGCGGCGCGCGCCGGCTGGCACTGGTGATCGGGCTGATTCTGGTGGTGCAGTTGAGCCTGGGCATCACCAATGTTCTGGCCTCCCTGCCGCTGTGGGTGGCAGTTGCTCACAATGCGGTGGGTGCGTTACTGTTGCTAAGCTTGGTAACGCTGGCCTACCGAAGTTACACCGCGCTCAGGATCTAGCGCCCCCTTTTGATGACAAATGACGACGTGACGCAATGACTAAGAGTGCAGAGACATCCCGGGCTCGTTCGGCCAGCGTCAGCTGGCGGGATTACTACGAACTGTGCAAGCCCAACGTGGTCATGCTGATGATCCTCACCTCGGTCATCGGGATGCTCCTGGCGGTGCCCGGTATGGTGCCGCTGGACGTGCTGCTGATCGGCAACCTGGGTATCGCCCTCTGTGCCGGTTCCGCCGCCGCGGTCAATCACCTGGTGGATCGGCATGTGGATCAGAAGATGGCCCGCACCTTCAACCGACCCCTCGCCAAGGGTCGGGTGGAGCCGATGCAGGCCGCCGTTTTCGCGCTGGTGATAGGCTCGCTCGGGCTGGCCCTGCTGGTGGTGTTCATCAATACGCTCACCGCCGTGCTGACACTGGTCTCCCTGCTCGGCTACGCTGTCATCTACACCCTCTTTCTCAAGCGTGCCACCCCCCAGAACATCGTGATTGGCGGCATTGCCGGTGCGGCGCCCCCGCTGTTGGGCTGGACCGCGGTCACCGGCGAAATCCATGGCCACGCGCTGCTGCTGGTATTGATCATCTTTGCCTGGACCCCGCCCCACTTCTGGGCACTGGCCGTGCACCGCAAAGACGAGTACGCCAAGGCCGACATTCCGATGCTGCCGGTCACCCACGGTGAGCACTACACCAAAGTGCACATTCTGCTGTACACCATCATTCTGGTGCTGGTGACCATGCTGCCCTACATCACCGGTATGTTGAACTGGCTCTACCTCTTGGGCGCCTCGGTGCTGGGTGTGGGGTTTCTCTACTGGTCCATCGCGATGCTGGTCAGCAAAAAACCCTCGGTGGGCATGGACACCTTCAAGTATTCCATCGTCTATCTGATGGCGCTGTTTGTGATCATGTTGCTGGACCACTACCTGCTGCCCGTGCCCAGTGATTATCTGACGCCCCGTTAACCGACCAACCTTACCAATCCCAGGAGTACCCCCTCGTGAGTGATTCGCCTCAGTCCCCGGATCAGTCCGGGCCCCCCGTTGATCGGGCGCGTCAGCGCCGCGGCATCCGTCGCACGGTCGCTATTCTGGTATCGGTGGTCGCGGTGGTCGTCGGGTTGCAGGTGTACAAGGTGACACGCGCACCGGCGCTGGACCGGGAGGCACTGCGCGAACAGGGTGTGATCGTATTTGAGCAGCCGCGCAACATCTCGGACTTTGAGCTGGTGACCCACCGGGAAGAGCCCTTCACTCCGGAGTCACTGGAGGAGCAGTGGACCCTGATCTTTTTTGGCTTCACCCACTGCCCCGATATCTGTCCGCTCACCATGGTGGATCTGGCGCGTCTGATGGAGGAGCTGCCGGAAGAGCTGGAGCCCCGCACCCAGGTGCTGCTGGTTACCCTGGATCCGGCGCGGGATGATCCCGAGGTGCTGTCGGACTACGTCCCCCACTTTCACCCGGATTTTACCGGGGTGACCGGCGAATTTCTGACCATCCGTCGCTTTGCCAACGAAATGAACGTGGCCTTCTCCAAGGTTACCCAGGGTGATGACGAAGACTACACCGTGGATCACAGCGGCCATATTGCGCTGGTGAACCCCCGGGGTGACTATCACGCCCTGTTCAAGCCGCCGTTTGACCCGGCCGTGATGGCCGGGCAATACGAAACCATTGTCGATTCCTTCCGGTTTTAGCCGCCGTCGTTTTTAAAGGCGCCACCGTTTTTAAGGGTGGGCCTCGGCAGAGCGCCCGCTAGGCGGCCTGCCGGGCGACAGCCTCTTCCGCCACCGGGTGCCACTGCACCTGATCGCTGTAGTGCAGCAGCCGGATCTCGCCCTGAAAATCCTCCACCAGGGCGGTACAGCTCTCGATCCAGTCGCCGGTATTGGCGTAGTACATGCCGTTCTGCTCCAGCAGGGCCGGGGCGTGTATGTGGCCGCAGATCACCCCGTCAAAGCCGCGCCGGCGGGCTTCTTCCATGGCCTGGGTCTGATAGGTTTCAATCGCCTCGCGCGCGCCCTTGATGTTGCTCTTGATCAGCCCCGCCAGGGAGAAGTAGGGCTGTCCGAACCAGCGCCGGATGCGATTGGACCAGCGGTTGATCATCAGCAGCAGACCGTAGGCGATGTCGCCGCAAAAACGGGTGATCCAGGTGAGGTTGATGTAGGCATCCATGGCGTCGCCGTGCATGATCAGCCAGCGCTTGCCGTCTGCGCCCACATACTCGTGCTCCAGCGCCACCTCGATGGGGCCGAACAGGGCACCGCAGAAGCGTCGCAGGGGTTCGTCGTGATTGCCGGGCACGTAGATCACCCGCACGCCGCGGCCGGCCAGCTCGTACAGCTTGAGCATCACCTGGTAGTGATCGGCGGGCCAGCAGAAGCGTTTTTTCAACGCCCAGAAATCCACCACGTCTCCCACCAGGTAAAGCGTGTCGCACTGAATCTGATCGAGAAAATTGAGCAGGTACTGCGCTTTGCAGTCCCGGTAACCCAGGTGCAGGTCCGATATCCAGACCGTGCGGGCATTGATCAGTGCGGTGGGTCGAGCGGTATGGGTCGGGGGGAGGTCGTCAATGCGGGTGCGAAAGGTCGATTCGGTCATGGTCGTTTCCCGTCTGCCTGATGGTGCCCCCAAGTGTGGGACGGGCAAATGACGAAACGACAACAAACCGGTGAACTTTTGGTGACAGGAAGGCAATGACAGCTGGGCGGGCCGCCGCCGTGCGCGGACAGCCCGCTGATGCGCTGAAGCCTAGTGGGTGTTGATCCACTCCAGCACCGCGTAGCGGCTCTCCAGCATGTCCCGGTAGACTTTGAGTACTTGCGGATTGGGGTTGGCCTGACTCTCCAGACGGCCGAGGCGGTCGGTCAGAAACGCGATGTCCTGATGGACCTTGGTGACAATAGCGTCCCCTCGGACCGATTCGTTTCCGATGACGACATTGGGGCTGGCCATAAGCATGTTCCTTTTGCGGTTTTGTTACGAACGCTCCAAGTATTACACAAAATTCGGCGCCGTGAAGCGAATTATGCCCACAAATTGACCGGTTTGCTAATTTGAGCGTCCATTCCCGGCCCGAACGGGGCCTTTGGGGGAGGGCGGAGTCCGCCTTTATCGGGCCGGGCGCAGCAGTGACAGCACAAACAGCGCCGTCGCACCCAGAACGATAGAAGGACCGGCGGGGCTGTCCCAGATGAAGGAGGCGCCCAGCCCGAGTGCGACCGACAGGGCACCCAGCAGGCTGGCCAGCAGCGCCATGGCCTCGGGGCTGTGAGTCAGCCGGCGACTGGCCGCGGCGGGAATGATCAGCAGAGCGGTAATGAGCAACACCCCGACCACCTTCATGGCAATGGCGATCACCAGCGCCATCAGCAGCATCAGCGCGGTGCGCACGGCCGCTACCGGCACGCCTTCCACCTGCGCCAGATCCTCGTGCACGGTAATGGCCAGCAGCGGGCGCCAGAGCAGGAGCAGCAGGGTGGACACCAGTACCGAAATGATCCAGATCGTGATCACATCTCCGGGCCCGGCGGCGAGAATGTCGCCAAACAGGTAGCCGAGCAGGTCAATGCGGCTGTTGGTGAACAGGCTCACCATCACCAGGCCCAGCGCCAGAGTGGAGTGGGAGAGAATCCCGAGCAGGGTGTCGGTCGCCAGCAACCGGTTGTGCTGCAGCGCCACCAGGATCAGCGCCAGCAGCAGACACCCGATGGCCACCGCCAGGTTCAGATTGATATTCAGCAGCAGGCCAAAGGTGACCCCCATCAGGGCCGAGTGGGCGAGAGTGTCGCCAAAATAAGCCATCCGGCGCCAGACCACCAGCGCGCCCAGCGGGCCGGACACCAGTGCGACGCCCAGGCCGGAGAGCAGGGCGTAGAGTAAAAAATCAGGCATGGTCTTCCGAATCCAGTTCCACAATATTGCCGTGGTCGTCGTGGCGGTGGTCGTGGTGGTGAGTGTAGGGCGCCACCAGCGGCTTGGCGCTCTCACCGAACAGGGCCAGGTAGGCCGGGTCGCTGGTGACATGCTCGGGGTGGCCGTGACAGCAGACGTGCTGATTCAGGCAGATGACCGTGTCGGTAGTGGCCATCACCAGGTGCAGGTCGTGGGACACCAGCAACACGCCGCACTGACGCTGGCGCCGGATGTCATTGATCAGTTGATACAGTGCCTCCTGGCCGCCCACGTCCACGCCCTGCACCGGTTCGTCCAGTACCAGCAGGTTGGGGGCGCGCAACAGCGCCCGGGCGAGCAGTACCCGCTGGGTTTCGCCCCCGGACAGGTGGGTCATGGCCGCCTCGGTCAGATGCGCGATCCCGGTCATCTCCAGGACTTCCTGAAGGGGTACGCGCGGCTTGCCGCCCAGCGTGAGAAAACGATGGACCGACAGCGGCAGGCTGGGATCAATATGCAGACGCTGGGGCATATAGCCGATGCGCAGCCCCGGGCCCCGCTCGAGCCGGCCCTCATCGGGTTTGATCAGCCCGAGTACGCAGCGCACCAGCGTGGTCTTGCCCGCGCCGTTGGGGCCGATCAGGGTGACGATCTTGCCGCGCTCCAGGGTCATGTCGGCGCCGGAGAGAATCGCCCGTCCCCCGCGATGGACACCCAGGTTGTGGGCTTTTATCAGCGGTTCAGTCATGGGCGCTGCTCCGGCAGTCGGGGCACAGGCCGGTGACTTCCAGCGAATGGTGTTCCAACAAGAAGCCGGCGTCCTTCGTGTTCTGCTGGATGGTCTGAGTGAGCGCTTCGCTCTCCAGCTCCACGGCGACGCCACAGGCCCGGCACAACAGAAAGTGATTGGGGTGGCGGTGTTCGGGGCTGGGGCAGCCCACGTAGGCATTGAGCCCGTTGATCCGGTGAATCAGCCCCTGTTCGAGCAGAAAATCCAGCGCCCGGTACACGGTCGGGGGCGCCACCCGCCGGGTGGACGCCTCGGCCAGGCGGTCCATCAGCTGGTAGGCGCCCAGGGGTTTGTGGCTCTGCCACACCAGCTCCAGCACCTGCGCGCGCAGCGGCGTCAGGCGCGCGCCGCGCTCGCCGCACAGGGCACGGGCCGACGCCAGCGCACTGCGCACGCAGAGGCCGTGATTGTGTCGGCGAAGAGCGATGGGTGTCTGGGTCATGCACTGGGCCCCGCAGATAGATAAGCGAATAAAAGATGTTACACTATAACCTTTATTGTTTCAGGTCGCGAGAGCCACTTCATCATGTTCCCACGGATTAGCCCCTGGCGCCGCCGTTGCGCGCCCCTGTTATTGCTGCCGGTTCTGCTGGGCTGGGCGCTCGCCCCGCGCGCCGAGGTGGAGGTTCTGGCCAGCATCAAACCCCTGCAGCTGTTGGCGCAGGAGCTGGTGGGCGAACGGGGGCAGGTGTCGCTGCTGCTCGAACCCAATGCCTCGCCCCACGACTACCCGCTCAAGGTGTCGGATATGCAGCGGCTGAACAACGCCGATCTGGTGCTCTGGGTGGGGGAGGAGCTGGAGACCTTTCTGAGCCGGCCGCTGGCCCGCGTGGCGCCCGAGAACCAGCTCTCGCTGGCCGCTCTGCCCGACCTGCATTGGCCCCGGTATCCAGAAGAGTCTCAACACCCGGAAGAGCCAGGTGGGCACGACCACGGCCACCACCATCACGGCCGGGACCCGCACCTGTGGCTGGACCCGCGCAACGGCGCCAAAGTCGCCCGGGTGCTGGCCGATCGGCTGGCAACGCTGGATCCGGACAATGCGGATTATTACCGTGACCGCGCCGGGGCGCTGGTCAGCGAACTGGACGAGCTGGATCGGAGCCTGGAAGCGCGGCTTGAGCCCGTGGCCGGACGTGGGTTCGCGGTGTATCACCAAGCCTACGGCCACTTTGTGCAGCGCTATGGCCTCAACCAGCTGACCGCGGTCACCGAGAGCCCCGAGCGGCGTCCGGGCGCCCGCCACCTCTATGAGTTGCGCCAGAGGTTGGCCGGGGCCGCCTGCCTGTTTACCGAACCCTACTACGATATGAGCGCCGCCCGCGATCTGGCACAGGAGCTGGACCTGCGTCTGGGTGAGCTGGATTTGCTGGGCGCCTCCGAAGCCGTTACCGACTATCCGGGGCTACTCGATACCCTGGCCGACAACGTGCTCGAGTGTCTGCAGGCCGATTCGTAACACTCTGAATAAAAAATCCAGGGGCCAGAATAAAAACGCCGGGGCCAGAATAAAAAACCCCGCCAGGGGTGACCCGGGCGGGGAGACAAGCGAGGAGAGTAAGAGATTAACGGCCAGAATAAAGCCCACCCGCCGCTCGGGCGGGTTGGGATTTAGAAGTCCGCGTTGAGCTGCTGGTTGAGTTTCTCATCCAACCGGCTGTTCAGTTCGGTATCGACCCTGTCATTCAGTACCTTGGCGCGGTACTCCAGATCCTGCAGGGCGCGTTTCTCGCGCTCGCCATCGGTTTTCTCAGGCAGCTCCCACAGCATTTCCGAGCCGGCCGGAGAGGCCGCGACGGTAATGCTCGGATGAACGTCATTGTTGGCGTCATCGGCCAGTGCGCTCGCGGAAAAAATCAATGTTGCGACTATAAGACCAAGTTTCTTCATGGTTTCGCCCTCCATGGGGTTTCCCCGTTGAGACTGCCCGGCTTGGTGGCGAACAGTCAGTGAGTGTTGCGTTACTTCGTGTTACCTATAGTAACACAATCTTTATTCTAGTCCAGTCCTATTTCAGGTTGATGATGGAAATGTGAGAGTTTTGTTAACCATTCCGCATACTTGGGAGCCGAATTGAAGGTGTTTCGTGAAAAATTGGCGGGTAACACCTCAGTAACAAGTGCGGGGAGAGGCCCAAAAGGGTGGGAAGCCGGTGCCGGGGGTGTTACCCCGGGCTGAATCACCGGCCTGTTTTACGGTATCCTTGTCGGCTCACTTCATCGAACCTCTATATAAGAGATACTATGACGCAGACACCTCCGCTGGTTTTGGTCGACGGCTCCTCCTACCTCTACCGCGCCTATCACGCCCTGCCGCCCCTCAATAATGCCCGGGGCGAACCCACGGGGGCGGTCAAGGGCGTCATCAGCATGTTGCGCCGGCTGCTCAAGGACTATCCGAACAGTCCTGTGGCCGTTATCTTCGATGCCAAGGGCAAAACCTTCCGCGACGAGCTGTTCGCCGAGTACAAATCCCAGCGCCCGCCCATGCCCGACGACCTGCGCCCGCAGGTCGAACCCATCAAGGAGATCGTGCGCGCCATGGGGTTGCCGCTGCTGGTGATCGACGGCGTGGAAGCGGACGATGTCATCGGCACCCTGGCGCGGCAGGCCTCGGAGAAAGGGCGCTCCATGGTGGTGTCCACCGGCGACAAGGACATGGCCCAGCTGGTGAACGACCACATCTCGCTGGTCAATACCATGAACGGGACCTATCTGGACGAGGCCGGCGTGCGCGAGAAGTACGGCTTTGCCCCGCCGCTGATGATCGACTACCTGGCCCTGATGGGCGACAAGTCGGACAATATTCCCGGCGTGCCCGGGGTGGGGGAGAAAACCGCCCGGGCGCTGATCGAGGGGCTGGGCGGCCTGGATACCATCTACGCCGACCTGGAAGCCGTGCGCGAGCTGGGCTTTCGCGGTGCCAGGAAAATGCCCGAAAAGCTCGAAGAGCACCGCGACCAGGCCTACCTCTCCCGGGAGCTGGCCACCATCAAAACCGACGTGGAGCTGGACCTGCGGCCGGAGGACATCAAGGTCGGGGAGCCGGACAACGAGCAGCTGCTGGCCCTGTTCCGGGAGCTGGAGTTCAAAACCTGGGCGGCCGAGCTGGAAGAGAAGGGAGTCGACCCGGCTGCCGCCACTGATGCCAACCCCGGCAGCGATCAGGCGCCCGCCGTGGTGGTGGATACCGACTACGAGACCGTAACCGATCAGAAGCGGCTGGAGCACTGGCTCAAACAGCTGAAACAGTCCGAGCTCTTCGCCTTCGATACCGAAACCACCAGTCTGCATGCCATGGAGGCCCAGATCGTGGGCCTGTCCTTTGCAGTGGAGCCGGGGCAGGCGGCCTATGTCCCGCTGGGTCACGACTACATGGGTGCGCCCGAACAGCTGGACCGGGACGAGGTGCTGGCGCAGATGAAGCCCCTGCTCGAAGACCCGAAACAGGCCAAGGTGGGCCAGAATCTCAAGTACGATCGCAATGTGCTGCGCAACCACGGCATCGATCTGCAGGGCATCGCCTACGACACCATGCTCGAATCCTACGTGCTCAACTCCACCGCGAACCGGCACGATATGGACACTCTGGCGCTGAAGTACCTGGACCACCGCTGCACCTCCTTCGAAGAGATTGCGGGCAAGGGCGCCAAACAGTTGCGCTTCAACCAGATCGCGGTCGAGCAGGCCGCCCCCTACGCGGCCGAAGACGCCGACATTACCCTGCGCCTGCACCGCCACTTCTGGCCGGAGCTGTCCGCCACCCAGTCACTGAAGCAAGTGTTCACTGACCTGGAGATGCCCTTGGTGCCGGTGCTCGCCAACATCGAGCGCAACGGCGCCCTGGTGGACGCCAAGCGTCTGGGCGAGCACAGCCAGGAGCTGGGGACGCGGCTGGCGCAACTGGAGCAGGAGGCGCACGAGATTGCCGGGCGCGCCTTCAACCTGGGCTCCCCCAAGCAGCTGGGCGAGATCCTGTTCGAGGAGCAGCAGCTGCCGGTGGTGAAGAAAACCCCCAAAGGCGCGCCCTCCACCTCCGAAGAGGTATTGCAGGAGCTGGCGCTGGATTACCCGCTGCCCAAGCTGCTCATGGAGTACCGGGGCCTGAGCAAGCTCAAAAGCACCTACACCGACAAGTTGCCCCAGATGATCAACCCGGCCACCGGTCGCATTCACACCTCCTATCATCAGGCGGTGACCGCCACCGGGCGCCTGTCTTCCTCGGACCCGAACCTGCAGAACATTCCCATCCGTACCGAAGAGGGGCGGCGCATCCGCCAGGCGTTTATCGCGCCCGAGGGTTACAAGGTGGTGGCGGCCGACTATTCCCAGATCGAGCTGCGCATCATGGCGCACCTGTCGGAAGACGCCGGCCTGCTGCGCGCCTTCGAACACAACCTGGACGTGCACAAGGCCACCGCCGCCGAGGTATTCGGGGTGGCGCTGGATGACGTCAGCCCGGAAATGCGCCGCCGGGCCAAGGCGATCAACTTCGGCCTGATTTACGGCATGTCTGCCTTCGGCCTGGCCAAGCAGCTGCATGTGGGCCGCCAGGAAGCCCAGGAATACATCGACCGCTACTTCGAGCGCTACCCCGGCGTGCAGCGCTACATGGACAATATACGCGCCCATGCCCACGACAAGGGCTATGTGGAAACCCTCCGGGGCCGGCGCCTCTATCTGCCCGAGATCAACGCGCGCAACGGCAACCTGCGACAGGGCGCCGAGCGCACCGCGATCAATGCGCCCATGCAGGGCACGGCGGCGGACATCATCAAAACCGCCATGATCGAGGTGGATCGCTGGCTACTGGCGGAAAAGCTGGATGCGCGCATCATGATGCAGGTGCACGATGAGCTGGTGCTGGAAGTGGCCGAAGATCAGCTGAAGGCGGTCCAGGAAGGCGTCATCGAGCGCATGTCCCGGGCCGAATCGCTCAAGGTACCGCTACTGGTGGAGGCCGGTGTGGGCGAAAATTGGGATCAGGCCCACTGAGAGTGAACTTCTTCGAAATCGTCGGGTCGGAGTAGGTATGTAAGGTGTTTCATGTGCAACTCCCCTAACTTGTGGCGCCACGCGCCACCTAGGCTACCCGATGTAACTCAGCTACCCCGGCCATTGGCCGGGTTTTTTTTGCCCGTCATTCGGGCGCGGTTCTCGAGGTTTACAAAACTAAACACAAAATAGTGCCGGAAAGGGCAAAGAAGTGGAACTTAGTGAGCGGGGTTGCGTCAGAGTGAGCAAGACGTGTTCATATTGCAGTCTTTCCTCCGTTAACTGACGCCACCCCAAGGGTGTCAGTACTTGAACCCGGTGGTCATCTTGACCACCGGTTTTTTTATGCCTATTCGGCTTCAGCCGCCTCCGGCTCTTCCGGCTCCAACGTCAACCACTCAGTCAACTTCGCCTTCAATTCATCCACCCCTGTGCGCTTGAGCGACGAAAAACACTGGGCCGTGACCAGATCGTCCACGCCGGCCTCCTGCATCTGCTTGCGCACCGCCATCAGGGTGTTGGTGGCGGGGCCGCGCTTGAGCTTGTCCGCCTTGGTCAGCAGGATGTGCACCGGCATCTCCACCTCCACCGCCCAGTTGATCATGGTGGTGTCGAACTCCTGCAGGGGGTGGCGAATATCCATCATCAGCACCATGCCCTGCAGGCACTCGCGCTGCTGCAGGTACTCGGACAGATTGCGCTGCCACTGCTCCTTCATCTCCCGGCCCACCTTGGCGTACCCGTAACCGGGCAGGTCCACCAGGCGCTGGTGCTCGCTCAGGCGAAAGAAGTTGATCAGCTGGGTGCGACCCGGAGTCTTACTGGTGCGGGCCAGCTTGGAGTTGTGCGTCAGCGCGTTGATGGCGCTGGATTTGCCCGCATTGGAGCGCCCGGCAAAGGCCACTTCGGTCCCGCTTTCGGGCGGGCACTCGCGAATGCTCGGGGCGCTCTGGTCGAAACTGGCGCCACGAAAATTGATGTCTGTGGTCATAAAACCCTGCAAAAGCCTGTGTTATCCCATATAATGCGCGGTGCCTGTACGGGCTCCCGGCGCATAGCGTGCGCCCCGGAGGACCGCAGGCGCTGGAGATTGTAGCCCGAATCCGTCCCGGGCCAAACAATAATCGATTTTACAGGTTAGCCAATGAAATATTCAGTACAGCATTTGCTTCTGGCGCTCGGCGCGCTGGTGTTGATTCCTACCGCCGGCGCCGCAGGCGATCCCGAAGCGGGTGCCGACAAGGTGAGCATGTGTGCCGCCTGTCACGGCAGCGATGGCAACAGCCCGGCGCCGAGCTTCCCCAAAATTGCCGACCTGGGTGAGCCCTACCTGCTCAAGCAGCTGCGGGATATCCAGGCCTGGGACCAGGCCGAGGGCGATGCCAAGGCCAGCACCGGACGCGCCGTGCCGCAGATGACCGGCATGCTGCGCAACCTCAGCGACCAGGATCTGCAGGATATCGCCGCTTATTACGACGAGCAGACCCTCCAGTTGACTGGTGCGAGCGAGCTGCAGGTGCAGGTCAACTCCGGGGAGAAAGTCGATGCTCTGGCTTTGGGCGAAAAAATCTACCGGGCTGGCGACATCGAAACCGGCGTTCCCGCCTGTGCCGCCTGTCATGGGCCCGCCGGCGGAGGCAATGAGCCGGCCGGTTACCCCCGACTGGGCGGGCAGTATCCCGAGTACATTGCCTCTCAGCTGCGTGCTTTCCGCGCCGGCGACCGGACCAATGATGGCGAGCAGATGACCATGCGCCTGTCGGCCAAGCATCTGAGCGATGCCGAAATCGAAGCCGTGGCCAATTACATCGGGGGCCTGACTGATAACTGATCGCTGGTTTCTAATGACAGCACGGTGGTAGTCTCAGCGGCCGCAGGAACTAACCGGCTCCCGAGTGGCTCTTAGTCACTCAACCGTTTATCGAATAACCGCGAATAACTGGAGAACGCTATGCGCATTTTGTTAGGAGCCCTCGCTCTGAGTCTGTCACTGGCCTCAGTGGCCCAGGAAGAGGCCCCGAGCCAGAGTTTTGAGGAAGGGGAACACTACGAAAAGCTGGCCGAGCCCGTGCCCACCAGCGCTCCCGATAAAATCGAGGTGGTGGAGGTGTTTGCCTATACCTGCGGCCACTGCTTCAACTTCGAGCCGCTGATTCGCGCCTGGAAAAAAGAGCAGAAGGACGATGTGGAAGTGGTGCAGGTGCCCGCCATGTGGAACAACGCCATGGAAGTCTACGCCCGCGGCTTCTACACCGCCAAGGCGCTGAACCTGCTGGACGAAGTGCACATGCCGGTGTTCACCGCGCTGCATCAGGAAGGCAAGCAGTTCCGCAGCGCCGAGCAGTGGGCCGATTTCCTCGCCAGCTACGGCGCTGACAAGGAAAAGGCGCTCAAGACCTTCAACTCCTTTGGCGTGACCAGCCAGGTGCGCCAGGCCGACTCGAAGGTGCGTGGCTACAAGATCACCGGCACGCCCGAAATGGTGGTGGACGGTCAGTACCGGGTCAGCTCGCGTATGACCGGCAGCCACAGCAACATGCTGCGGGTGGTCGATTACCTGGTCGAGCAGATCCGCGCCGACGAGCTCTGATCGCGCCGTACACGCCTGTCGTATCACCCGAACGCCCGCTTCCCAAGCGGGCGTTTTTTTGTGGCCAATGAAAATTCCGACGACAGCCATAAGAGGCTACCGAAACCGGCACTAAGGGCTATACTGAGGTCTGTTGCGCCATACCCGAATTGATTGGAAGCGTTTATGACCAACCGACTGCCAGAAGACAGCGATACCTGGCGAGAGAAATACCTCAATGCGCTGGACGTCCAGGAGGCCCTGGAGCGCAGCAGCGAAGAGCAGTATCAACGACTGCGGCGCGCGATCGTCCAGCTGAGTATCGTCGCCGACGGCCAGGACGCACAGCTGGATGAAGTGCTCGATGAGCTGCGCCGGGCCCTGCGCAGCGACGCCGGTATGGAGCGGTTGACCGAGCTTACCGACCAGTTGAACGAACGGGTTCACGAGTCTGAGCAGCACCGGGAGCAGGCCAACGCCGAGATTGTCGAGGCCATCACCACCCTGGTGAATCAGCTGCAGAGCCTGGGGCCGCCCCGGGAGACGAAGAAGGAGCTGAGCCACTACCTCAACCGGCTCCCCATGCGCAGCCAGAAATTCAGCCTGTTTCCCGCCCTGTTGCACCAGCTGGCGCAGCTGCAGCACCAGGTGATCGAGCAGACGCGCGAGAAGCGGCCCGGCCTGCTGGGGCGCTGGCGCGGCGAGAGTCAGGAATCGGGGGCCGGGGCGGCCCTGCAGAGCGACGTCAACCAGTCCCTCGAAAGCCTCCTGGGCGCCATTAACACCGAATACCTGGAGACCTCCAGCCTGGCCGGATTGCAGGAGCGGCTTCATCGTGGCCTGAAGCAGGATGAGCTGCCCGCCTTTCTGGAGGAGGTCCGCGACCTGATCATGCACGCCTGGCTCGCGGCCAACCGCGTGTTCGCCAGCTACCTGAACTCCGTCAACAACGAATTGGCGGACATTTCCCGGATTGTCACCGGCGCCGTCAATACCGAAGCCGACCGTACCCGCGCCAGTCGCACCCTGCATGATGATCTGACCGAACGCTGCCAGTCACTGGCGGGCAGTGTCGACGAGGCCGGGGACCTGCAGGAGCTCAAATCCCGGGTGTCCAGCCAGCTGGGTCAGATCCGCAACACCCTCACCCAGTATCAGCAGAGCGAAGCGCAGAGCACACCACTGACCGAACAACTGGAGCAGCTGGTCAATCGGGTGCAGACCATGGAGAAGGAGGCCGAAGAGAATCGCGCCAGTCTGAGCCAGCATCGGCACAAGGCCCTGCACGACCCTCTGACACAGCTGCCCAACCGGGAAGCCTACGAAGAGCGCCTGGCGCTGGAAGTGGCGCGCTGGCAGCGCTACGGCCACCCCCTGACGCTGGCGGTGTGCGATGTCGACAACTTCAAGCGTATCAACGACCGGTTCGGGCACCTGGCCGGTGACCGGGTGCTCAAGGTCATTACCCGGGCGATCGGTCGCCGCCTGCGCGAAGTGGACTTTTTCGGCCGCTATGGCGGCGAGGAGTTCGTACTGCTGATGCCCGACACCAGTGCTGCCAGTGCCCTGGGCGTGCTGGATGATGTGCGCACCGCCCTGGCCGATACCGCCTTCCACTATCGCAAGGAGCCGCTGACCATCACCGTCTCGATCGGCATTTCCGAGTTCCGGGAGGGGGACAGCGCGGATCAGGTATTCGGGCGGGCCGACCAGGCACTCTATTCGGCCAAAGCAGCGGGTCGCAATCAGTGTCAAATAGGCTAGAATAGTGATTCATGCGCCATCGACAAGGCTTTGCCGACACCAAATAAGAGGCTTCACCGGCACCAAAATAGTCTCGGTGAGAAATTTCGCGACAATGAGGTCGTCCATGTTCCCGATCAAAGCGGGTCTTTGCGCCCTGGGGTTGCTGTTGCCCGCCCTGAGTCTGGCCGCCGAGCTGACGGTTGAAGTCCGGGGGCCGGAGGGCCAGGCGCTCGAGCATGCGGTCGCCGCCCTGCTATCAGAGGCTGATGACAGCGACCGGCCCGAGGCGGTCATGGACCAGCGCGACCGGCAGTTTGCCCCCTACGTGCTGGCGGTGCGCACCAATACCCTGGTGCGCTTCCCCAACAGCGATGATATCCGCCATCACGTCTACTCCTTTTCGCCGGCCAAGCGCTTCGAGTTGCGCCTCTACCACGGCAGTACCGCGGAGCCGGTCCTGTTTGATCAGGCGGGCAAGGTCTCGCTGGGCTGTAATATCCACGATGCCATGCTGGGCTACATTTATGTGGTCGACAGCCAGTGGTACGACGTGTCCGATTCAGACGGTCGAGCCGTGTTGGCCGATATTCCCGCCGGCGACTACGACCTGCAGATTCAACACCCCCGTCTGGCGGAGCCACTGGTTCAACGTATCAGCCTCGCGGCCGATGACACCCTGAACGAAACCATCGAACTGGAAGCGCTGGGGCCCGACCCCCGGGCGCGCGAGCCCGAGTCGGACTTGCAGCGCCTGTTCGACCGCTGACGGATAAAGGCCCTCTGATGAGAACCGAATCTTGATTGACTGGAGCCCACTCACCGATGCGTTGTACTGATGCGCCGTAGCTATCTCGCCAAGGTGTTGCTCTCCCTGCTGGGCCTGGTGGTACTGGTGGAGCTCGCCTCCTATGCCACCACCCGTCTGGTGGTGCGCGACAGCGTAGCCGACAACGCCCGCCGCGAGCTGCTGCGCGGCGGCGAGGTGTTTGCCCAGCTGATGCAGGCGCGGGCCGAACAGCTGTCGCTCTCGGTGCAGGTCCTGACCGATGACTTCGGCTTCAAGGAGGCCGTGGCCCTGGCCGATGAGGGCACCCTGCGCTCGGCGCTGGAGAATCACGCCGCGCGCATCGAGGCCGATATTGCGCTGGTGACCAACCTCGACGGCGAACTGGTGGCCAGCACCCACGCGCTGGCGCCCGAGAGCCGCGAGCACCTGGCGCGCCGCACCGATGTTTCCGGTCGCGCCAGTGCCCACAGCTCCCTGATGATCGATGGCCGGCCCTATCAGTTTGTGGTCTCCGCCGTGCGCGCCCCCGAGCCCATCGGCGTGGCGGGCCTGGGGTTTGAAATCGACAACCAGCTCACCCGCGACCTAAAGCGTCTGACCGGGCTGGATATCTCGTTTGTCAGTCTGGACGCTGGCGATGAACGCTATCTGAGCGGCACTCTGGCCGAGGAGGCCCGGGAGCCGCTGCTGCAGAAGTTGCGCGAGCAGCAACCCGCGCCGGAGCAGGTGGTCACCTCCGATGACACCATGACCCTGTTGCTGCCCGTGGCCCAGGAGCCAACCTCCATGGCGGCGGTGCTGCAGGTCCCGCTGGAGCAGGTGATGGCACCGTTTGACCGGCTCAATGGCCAGCTGCTGTGGGTCGTGTTCGGTTTCTCATTGCTGGCGGCGGCGCTGGCCTTTCTGCTGGCGCGCAGCGTCACCCGACCGGTGCGGGCGCTGGCGGATGTGGCCCGGCGCATGGCGAGCGGCTACTACGACACCCAGGTACCGGTCACCTCCCGCGACGAGCTGGGGGAGCTGGCCCAGGGCTTCACCAAAATGCAGACCGCCATCTCCGAGCGCGAGCAGCAGATTCTTTACCAGGCCCAGCACGATCGCCTGACCGGATTGGTCAATCGCAGCCAACTGTTTCCCGAGATGGAGTCGGTGATCGAGCGCGCCAAGTGGACCGAGAGCCGCTTTGCCCTGCTGGTGATCGATGTCGACAACTTTACCCGGGTCAACGACGCTCTCAGTCCCGAGATCGGCGATCAGGTGCTGGCGGAAGTGGCCCGCCGGCTGGCGGCCGAGACCGATACCGACGATATTGCCGCCCGCCTGGGCAGCGATGAATTTGCCCTGGTGCTCTGGGAGGCGGATACCGAGCGCGCCGTGTCGGCCGCCGAAACGCTGCTGGCCCGTTTCGCCGACGACATCCATCTGGAGGATCTGAACCTGGGGGTGGATCTGAATATCGGGCTGGTCGTCTACCCGGACCACGGCGCCGAGCCCGAGACGCTGCTGCGCCGGGCCAATCTGGCACTGGGTCAGGCCCGTCTGTCGCAGCAGCGCATTACCGTCTACCAGGCCGGCTGGGACGAGCGCCATCTGCGCCGCCTGGCCCTCTTTGGCGAATTCAGGCAGGCCCTGGAAGAAGATCAGATCAGCCTCAACTATCAGCCCAAACTCTGGCTGGATGGGAGCGGCCACCGCGGGGCCGAGGCACTGGTGCGCTGGCATCATCCGGAACTGGGCTCCATCAATCCGGAGGAGTTTGTGGCCGTGGCCGAAAGCACCGGCCAGATCGGGCTGCTGACCCGCTGGGTACTGAAAGCCGCCATCAAGGACGCCGCCCCCTGGCCCGACGATACCAGCCTGGCGGTGAACCTCTCGGCGCTCGATCTGCTGGATGACGACCTGCCCGACTACATTGACCAATGCCTGCGGGAGGCGGGCATGAGCGCCGGGCGCCTGTGCCTGGAAATCACCGAAAGCGCGATCATGCGCGAGGCGGACAAGAGCCTGAACAACCTGGAGCGACTGCGCGAGTTGGGCCTCAGTCTTTCCATTGATGATTTCGGGACCGGCTACTCCTCCCTGTCGCAACTGAAAAAACTGCCGGTCTCCGAGCTCAAAATCGACAAGTCCTTTATTCTGAATCTGGACCGGAGCGAGGACGACCAGCTGATCGTCCGCTCCACCATCGAACTGGGACATACCCTGGGCCTGCAGATCACGGCGGAGGGGGTGGAGAGCCAGGCCATTGAGGCGCTGCTGGAGGCCTATGGCTGCGACCGGGTGCAGGGCTTTTACTACAGCCGGCCCGTCCCCCTGGCGGAGTTTCTCGAATGGCTCAACGACAACCACCGGATGAAGGCACACGCACGATGAGACTGACGACTGCGACCTGCGCCCTGGCGTGGATGCTGGTAGCGATGGGGCTGAGCCCGGGCGCCAGTGCCGACACCGGGCGCAGCCAACTGCTGGCCACCGGTGGTGTCAGTACCCTGGAGGGCTCGGCGGGCGGCGGTATCGTACCCATGGCGGTACTCTCCGGTTACGGTACCCGTGAGGAGCAGGGCGGCGCCGCCTTTGCCAGCCATGTGCACACCCCTGAGTATCGGCTGAGCGTCGCGGGCGGCAGTTGGAGCTGGCGCAACCGGCTGGAAGTCTCCCTGACCGAACAGCGGCTGTCCCATCAACCGCTATCCAATCGGCTGGGTGTGGGGCAAGACAGCATCCGCCAGAGCGTCATCGGCGCCAAGGTCCGGTTGTTGGGGGATCTGATCTACACGCCCTGGCCCCAGGTCAGCCTGGGCGTGCAGCACAAAAAGAATCACGACTTCTTCGTTCCTTCGGCCGCTGGCGCGAAGGACGACTCCGGCACCGACGTTTACGTGAGCGCCACCAAACTGGTGCTGGCCGGGGCGGCCGGGCGCAATCTGCTGCTCAATGCCACCCTCCGCTCCACCAAGGCCAATCAGCTCGGGCTGGTGGGCTTCGGGGGCGACCTGAACGACAGCGCCGAGCTGATGGGCGAAGCCTCTGTCGGGGTGTTTCTCAATCGGCACTGGTTGCTGGGCGCCGAGTACCGGCAGAAGCCGGACAACCTCTCGTTCATTTCAGAAGACGATTGGCATACCGCCTTTGTCGCCTGGTTTCCCAACAAACAGCTGTCGCTGGTGGGCGCCTATGTCGACCTGGGTGAAGTCGCCA
This sequence comes from Marinimicrobium sp. C2-29, assembly GCF_038419845.1. Classification (NCBI taxonomy): domain Bacteria; kingdom Pseudomonadati; phylum Pseudomonadota; class Gammaproteobacteria; order Cellvibrionales; family Cellvibrionaceae; genus Marinimicrobium; species Marinimicrobium sp. C2-29. Next base: position 110,143 of record NZ_JBCAQT010000002.1, on the reverse strand, counting down.
CCTTTCCCGACCAGCGCGGCTGGTACCTTTCGCTGCAGGGGAGTTTTTAATCGATGACGCTATCCAGAAATCTGACCCGACTGTTGGCCCTGGGCACACTGCTCCTGGCTGGCTGCGGCACGCTCAATTCCGCGTCCGAGAGCAAGCCCAACCTCTATCAGCAGCTTGGGGGCGAGTCGGGCGTCGAGGCCATCGTCTACGATATGATCGTGCGCATCGCCGATGACGAGCGGGTAGTGGAGCGGTTCCACAATGTCGACATCGCCCGCTTCCAGCAGGGGCTGGAAACCTATATCTGCAGCGTCAGCAACGGCCCCTGCGAGTACACCGGCGAGTCCATGCAGGTGGTCCACGCGGGCCACAACTACACCGACACCGAGTTCAATACCATCGTCGAGCTCTTGATCGAGGCCATGGAAGCTCAGGAGGTTCCGGTCGCCGCGCAGAACCGCCTGTTGGCCCAACTGGCGCCGGATTACAGCGATATCGTCTACCAGTAGCCAATCCAGCGTTTTCGGTGAATCGTCCACTTGCCGGTAATGGGGATTGGCGTACACTGCCGGGTCCGTATCCCGAATGGAGTCTGACCGGCCGTGAGTGAATCATCCAACAGTACCCCCAAAAGCGTCCCGACCAATATCCTGACCGGCTTTCTGGGGGTGGGTAAAACCACCGCCATCCAGCACCTGCTGCGCACCAAACCCAAAGACGAAACCTGGGCGGTACTGGTCAACGAATTCGGTGAAGTCGGCATCGACGGGGCGCTGCTCCGTGACGGTGGCGCCCGGGTGCGCGAAGTGCCCGGCGGCTGCATCTGTTGCGTGGCGGGGCTGCCCATGACCGTGGCGCTGAACCAGCTGCTGGGGCGCGAGCGCCCGGACCGGTTGCTGATCGAACCCACCGGCCTGGGTCATCCCGCCCAGATCATCGATACGCTTACAGGGCCTTTTTACCAGGCGGTGCTGGACCTGCGCGCCACCGTCACTCTGATCGACCCGCGCAAGCTGGCGGACGAACGTTACACCGAAAACACCAACTTTCGCGACCAGATCGCCGTGGCCGATGTGCTCATCGCCAACAAGGCTGACCTCTGCGCGCCGGAAGACTGGCAGCGTTTTGCCCGGCTGGAGGCAGACGCCGAGCCGCCCAAGGCCCGGGTGGAGCGAGTAGAGCAGGGTCAGATTGACCCGGCCTGGCTGGATTACCCGCGCCTTGAACGCCCGCTGCACGATCGTCACTTTCATCGTGAGCCGCGTCTGCAGGCGCCGCCCGTGGCGCAGCTGATGGCGCTGCCGGAGGGGGAGCCGATGGTGCGCCGGGAGAATCGGGGGCAGGACTATTACAGCAGCGGCTGGGTGTTCACCCCTGACTGGGAGTTTGACTTCAATGGCCTGTTCAACTGGCTCAATGGCGTGACCGCGGAGCGGGTCAAGGCGGTGATGATCACCGATGAGGGCATTTTCAGCTTCAATATCAGCGAGCAGGTGGTCACCGTCAACGAGCTGGATGAAACCCCCGACAGCCGGATCGAGTTGATCGACCCGGCGCCCATTGAGGCGGAACAAATAGAACAGGAGTTGCGGGCCTTGGTGGTCAATGCCTGACCCGGTTGGGAAAGGTGGGCGGAGCCCACCCTACATAGGCCGCTAACCCGTAGGGTGGGCTCCGCCCACCACCCACCACGGGTCGCTACAACTCGCGTTGGGTGGGCTCCGCCCACCGCAAACCCGGGTCGCTACTCCTCATACTCCACAATCTCCCCGGCATCCATGGAATAAACCGCCAACGCCGTCTCATTTTCCACGGTTTCAATGTTGAGCGTGCCGGTCACCCAATAGGGCGTATACAATTCATCCAGCTGCAACCCCTCCGGGTAACGCACAAAAATGATCTGGTTGGGCGGCGGGGGCGGCACATGAATACAGGCGCCGAAGTAGGGCACCAGGAAGAACTCGCTGATGTTCATTTCGTCATCGAACTCCAGCGGCACCACAAAGCCGGCGAGCCGAACCTCGGTGTCATCGAATTCCGGCCGGGTCTGGGTGGATTCCAGAGCATCCTCCCAGGTGCGCTCCTTCATGGCCTGAGCAATGGCATTTTCGACATCGCCCGCCAGGTCGCGATTCCCGGCGCGCAGGCCCCGGGAGGGCGGGTCCTGGGCCAGCTCCTCGTCGCTCATGTCGCCGTGATCCGTGACGGGCATGGTTTCAAGCAGGCGCAGATCCTCCTCGGACATCAGATCCGTCCACTCAATGGTGAGCGGGGAATCCGCGCCCGCACTTGTGGTCCACACAAGACTGAGGCTGAATAGCACAACCGATACAATTTTCCAGGGCATTTCCAGTCGACTCCAACAACATCTATAAATTGGCACTTATGCACACAGACAACACCAACACCGCATCCTCACCCGCAATCGAGCTGAGCGACCTGCAGTTTTCCTGGTCAAGCGGCGGCGGGCCCCTGCTCGATATTCCCCGGTTGACTCTGGCGCGCGGCGAGCGCGTCTTTCTGTACGGCCCCTCGGGCTCGGGCAAAACCAGCCTGCTCAATCTGCTGGCGGGCGTCAGTCTGCCTCAGAAGGGACAGGTGCAACTGCTGGGGCAGAATCTCTCCAGCCTGTCCGACCGCCAGCGCGACCGCTTTCGCGCCCGCCACATCGGTGTTGTGTTCCAGCAGTTTAACCTGATTCCCTACCTGAGCGTGCAGGACAACATCGAACTGGCCGCCCACTTCGCCCGGTTGGAGCAGAAAAGGCCCGAGCTTCACCGGCGCACCCGCGAGCTGCTCGCCGCCCTGGGTCTGTCGGCGGAGCTGGCCGGACGCCCGGCCAGCCAACTGAGCATGGGCCAGCAACAGCGCGTGGCCGTCGCCCGGGCCCTGATCACCCGCCCGGAAATCCTGCTGGCGGACGAGCCCAGCTCGGCCCTGGATACCGACACCCGCAACGCCTTCATGCAATTGCTGCTCGCCCAGGCCGAAGCGAGCGACTGTACCCTGGTGTTTGTCAGTCATGACCGCAGCCTGGCCAAGCACTTTGACCGCCAGCTCCACATGCGCGAGCTGACCCCCAGCCCGGTAGCCGGGGAGGTGGCCTGATATGTTACTCAAACTCGCCCGCCTCAGTCTCTGGAACCGCCGCAGCACCGCACTGCTCACCCTGGTCTCGCTCAGCCTGAGTGTCGCCCTGCTGATCGGCATCGACCACCTGCGCCACCAGGCCCGGGACAGCTTCCAGCAGACCCTCTCCGGCACCGACCTGATCGTCGGCCCACGCGGGGGCCAGACCAACCTGCTGCTCACGACCGTGTTTCAGATGGGCAATCCCACCAACAGCCTGAGCCCCGACAGCTACCGGATGCTGGCCGAGCACCCCATGGTGGACTGGGCTGTCCCCATCGCTCTGGGCGATACCCTCAAGGGCTTTCCCGTCTTCGCTACCCACTGGTCCTATTTTGAACACTACCGCTACGGCCAGCGCCAGCCCCTGAGCTTCGCCGAAGGCCGTCCTTTTGCCGCGAGCAGCGACCGGGAGGTGGTGCTGGGCGCGGCCGTGGCGAAAGAACTTGGCTACGAGCTGGGCGACGACATCGTCATTGCCCACGGCAGCGCCGGCGTCAGCTTTACCCACCATGACGACCACCCCATGACCGTCGTCGGCCTGCTCGAACCCACCGGCACCCCCGTCGACCGTCGGGTGCACATGACCCTCAAAGCCATGGAAGCCCTGCACAACGATGAGGGCCACGATAGCCACGACAGCCACTCCCCGGACGAACACGCCCACGATCACAACGACCACAGTGAGCACTCACACGCCGGCGAAGCGCAGGCCGAGGCGGTACCCGGCAACATCAACGCCGTACTCCTCGGCCTCAAAAGCCGACCGGCCGTGTTCGGGCTCCAGCGCGACATCAACCAATACCGCGAAGAACCCATGACCGCTCTCATCCCGGGCGTCGCCCTCACCGAACTCTGGCAACTGCTGGGCGTGGCGGAAAACCTCCTCTACCTCATCAGCTTCCTCGTCCTGCTCGCCACCCTCGCCGGCATGATGACCATGCTCCTCGCCTCCATGGGCGAACGAAGACGAGAACTGGCCATCCTGCGCACCGTCGGCGCCAGCGGCCTCACCCTCTTCTGGCTGATCGAACTGGAAGTGCTGCTGCTCACAATCTTCAGCCTCGCCACCGGCCTGCTACTGCTGACCGCCAGCCTCGCCATCGCCCAACCCTGGCTGGCCACAGAATTTGGATTATTCATCGCCATTAATCCAATCAGCGCACAGACCGCGTACCTCCTGGCAGGCATACTCGGCCTGGCGGCACTGATGGGCCTGGTACCAGCCATCAGCGCCTACCGCCGAGCACTGGCGGAAGGCTTGAACCCGAGGCTGTGATAAGGGAAAAGTTGCTACGAAGTGCAAGGCTCGCTGCGAGGTATCCTGGTCCAGTACCGTAAGCCGTGCAAACTGCACCAATCGGTACAAAGGGCTTGGGCAAGGGACTCGGAAACCTTCGACGACAGGATGTCGGCGCAGAGCCCCCAGGGAAGGGTTTACGGCGTGTTTCCGAGTCCCTTGCCCAAGGCCTGCCCCAGAACTCGACAAGTACGTGGAGCGCGCTTTGGACCAGGATACCTCGCAGCGGGCCGTGGTCTAATCCAGGCACAAATCAGCTACAAATAGTCCCCAAGAGCACACCAAATTACGCTATTGTTAGGAAAGCGAGGGCCCGAGACCAACCCTCCTGAACAGACACCAAGGGAGAAATCTATGTTATTGCTGTCACTCATACTACTACTGGGCGTCATCGGCACCGTCATCTACCGGCGCATACCGCTGCCCCTGGGCTCCGCCGCCGTTGCCCTCGCCTGGTACATCCTCGGCTACCTCTCGCCGGTGCTCTGGTCCCTCTGGCTCGTCATCCCCCTGGCCGCCATACTCATCATCCTCAACGTCCCGCTGGTGCGTCGCCCCCTGCTATCCAAACCCGTGTTCAAAATCCTGGGCAAAGCCATGCCCAGCATGAGCGTCACCGAACGCGAAGCCATGGAAGCCGGCACCACCTGGTGGGAAAAAGACCTCTTCAGCGGCCGGCCCGACTGGCACCAGTTTGCCCAGATCAACCTGCCGCAAATGAGCGACGAGGAACAATCCTTCCTCGACAACGAAGTCAACGAACTCTGCGCCATGCTCGATGAATACGAAATTCATCACCACCTCAAAGACCTGCCCGAACCGGCGTGGCAATACCTCAAAGACAAAGGCTTCCTGGGGCTGATCATCCCCAAAGAATACGGCGGGCTCGAATTCAGCCCCTACGCCCAGAGCCGCATCGTGGGCAAAATCGCCAGCCGCTCGGCCACCGCCGCCGTCAGCGCCATGGTGCCCAACTCATTGGGCCCGGGCGAACTGCTGATGAAATACGGCACCGACGAGCAGAAACAGCGCTGGTTACCCGGCCTGGCCGACGGCACCGAGATTCCCTGCTTCGGCCTCACCGGCCCGGAAGCCGGCTCCGACGCCGGCTCCATCCCCGACACCGGCATCGTGTGCAAAGGCGAGTTTGAAGGCAAAGAAGTCATCGGCCTGCGGCTCAACTTCAGCAAACGCTGGATCACCCTGGCCCCCATCGCCACGGTCGTGGGCCTGGCGTTCAAACTGCACGACCCCGACGGCCTGCTGGGCGACAGCAGCAAATCCGATTACGGCATTACCTGTGCCCTCTTGCCCGCCAACCATCCGGGGATCGAAATCGGCCGGCGCCACCATCCCGGCTCGCCCTTCATGAACGGGCCGATCAAGGGCCAGGACGTATTCATCCCCGTGGACTGGATCATTGGCGGCGCCCCCATGGCCGGCAAAGGTTGGCGCATGCTGATCGAGTGCCTGGGCGCCGGCCGCGGTATCTCACTGCCCGCGCTGGCCACCGCCAGCGGCGAAATGCTCTATCGCAATGTGGGCGCCTATGCGCGCATCCGGCGGCAGTTCAATATGGAAGTGGGCAAGTTCGAAGGGGTGCAGGAGGCCACAGCTGAAATCGCCTCCTACGCCTACACGCTCGAGGCCATGCGCCAGCTGGTGACCAAGGGGCTGGAGAACGGCGCGCCCTCGGTCATGACCTCCATGGCCAAGTACCACGCCACCGAAATGATGCGTGTTGTGGTCAACCACAGCATGGACGTCGTGGGTGGCCGGGCCATCCAGCACGGGCCGCGTAACTTTCTTGCGCTGCCTTACCAGAGCGTGCCGGTGGCGATCACCGTGGAAGGGGCGAACATTCTGACGCGCTCACTGATGATCTTCGGCCAGGGCGCCATGCGTTGTCACCCCTACCTGTTCGACGAACTTCAGGCCATTCAGGCCGAAGATCAGGAGCAGGGTCTGAAAGATTTCGACAAGCTGTTCATTCACCACCTGGGCCATGTGTTCAGCAACAGCCTGCGCACCAAGATACTGGGCATCACCCGCGCCCGCTTCAGCTCGGTACCGGAAAACGCCGATGAGTTCAGCCGTCGCTGGTACCAGCGTATCAACCTGCTGAGCGCGGCCCTGGCCGTGACTTCTGATGTGGCCCTGGCGGTTCTGGGCGGCGACCTCAAGCGGCGCGAGCTGCTCTCTGCCCGCCTGGGGGATGTGCACAGCCAGCTGTTCATCGCCTGCGCCATTTTGAAGTACCACTCGACTCACTCGCGCACGCCGGAGGAGGACGCGCACGCCGAGTACGCCGTGCGCCACGCGCTCTTCACCGCTCAGGAGGCGCTGTACAACTTCTACAGCAACTTCCCCCTGAAGACCCTGGCATGCATGATCAAATGGATGGCGTTTCCGCTGGGCCGGATTCTGCACCGGCCGGATGACGACTCCATCCGCGAGCTGGGTGGGCTGATCATGGAAGACAACGCCGTGCGCAAGCAGTTTGCGCCCTACGTCTACGAAAGCGACGACCCGGAAGACGCCACCGGTCGGGTGGAAACCACCTACCAGATGCTGCTGTCACTGGAGCCGAGCTGGAGCACCTTCATCCGCGCCCAGGCCAAGGGTGAGGTGACGGGTGAAACCATGAACGAGCGCCTGCACGACGCGGCCGAGAAAGGCCTGATCCGGGAGGCGGATATACCGCGCCTGAAAGCCTACGACGAGCGCCGGTACGACTGCATCCTCACCGACGCCTTCGATAAGCTCTAGCAGAGGGGGCAAAGTTTACGGCGGATGCGCTTGACGCTTATCCGCCCTACGTAGACCACCGAGGTACCTGTAGGGCGGATAAGCGTCAAGCGCATCCGCCTTTCCAGAACCACAACCTTCCGTAGGGCGGGTCGGTCCGACGTTTCGGAGCGTCAAGCGCATCCGCCAAAACCCAACCAACCCCTCACTCCACCTCCTCCCCAGCCTCCATACAAACCTCATAATCCTCCCTGGACTCATGCTGATTACAGAAATAATGATCCGGCCCCAGGGTGCTCGTGCACCCGGAGATCAATAACAGGACAAAGAAGGTGGTGATGGTGGTTTTCATAGGGCTCCTCATCTGAGCAAAAGACTCAGGCCCTATAGTCTACTCCGAAATGAGCAGACACAAAAAAGCCCGCGATGAGCGGGCTTCTTTAATGTTTGGCGCACCTCGTAGGGCGAGCACCAACATAGTATATGGCGCACCTGGCAGGATTTGAACCTGCGACCAACGGCTTCGGAAACCGCTACTCTATCCAACTGAGCTACAGGTGCGTGAACTGTTTTTCTGGCGGATGCGCTTACAGCTTATCCGCCCTACGGATAGCACGGTGGTTGCGTAGGGCGGATCGGTCCGACGTATCGGAGCGTCAAGCGCATCCGCCATTCCGGGGCCAACCTTGCGTAGGGCGGATAAGCCTAAGGCGCATCCGCCGAACCTACGGGCCAACGCCCGAAGAGGGCGCGATTTTACAGATAATGACCCCGCCCGTCTATCCATACTTGCCCATCAATCACGACGCCGTGCTCGCTTTCTCCCCGGCCATCTCCCGCAGATCCAGGGTCTTCTCGATTTCCGCGGTGCCCAGGCTCTGGCTCATGGTGCCGAAGGGGAAGTCGGCAATCATGCGCTCCAGGCGCGGCAGGCAGCGGTGCAGGTTGGTGTAATGGCGAAAGCGCGAGAACCAGCTGAGGTTGGGCACTCGCGGCTGGTCCGGGTCAATCTCCCAGGGGTGCAGGTAAAAAATCTGGGGTTTGGTACCGCCGTCGCTGGCGCGCTGGAACAGCCAGCGGGACAGCGCATAGGGATACTGGCGGAAGTAACCGCCACCCGCCGCCGGCACCGCCTGGCCCAGCACCTTGGCGGTGGTGAGCGGAAACTCGGTGAGCGTGGCGCCGCTGGTGGTGATGATCTTGTAGGGCTCCTCCGGGCTGCCGGGGATGCCGTAATTGTCGTGCCGCGTGGGGAAAATGCTGGAATCCCAGGTAAAGCCCAGCTCGGCCAGAATATCCAGTGCCCAGAGCGACTGTTTGGTGATCGAGTAGCTCGCGGCCCGGTAGCCGGTGATGGGCTCCCCGGTGATCTCTTCCAGAATCTGCTTGGAGCGGGCGGTCTCCTCGCGGAAGACCTCAGGCGTCTGGGTGTAGATCAATCGGTGGCTGTAGCCGTGGGAGGCGATTTCATGGCCCTGGGCCTGAATCCGCTTGACCAGCTCCGGGTGGCGCTCGGCCACCCAGCCCAGAATGAAAAAGGTGATCTTGATGTTGGCCTCATCGAACAGCTGCAGCAACCGGTCGGTATTGGCCTCCACCCGCGAGGGCCACTTTTCCCAGTCGTCGCGGCTGACGCCTTCGGCCAGTGCCTGGACCTGGTAGTAGTCCTCGACATCGACGGTCATTGCATGAGTAACAGAAGCCATTGAAGTACCTTTTTTGCAGACGGCGGATGCGCCTTAGGCTTATCCGCCCTACGCAACCTCCGTGCCATCCGTAGGGCGGATAAGCGTCAAGCGCATCCGCCACAACCAAAACCACTAAACCTTATACCTAGACTTTGTAATAATCCCGATACCACTCCACAAAATTCTCAATCCCGGTCTCGATCGGCGTGGTGGGCTTGTAATCCACATCCTCAATCAAAGCATCGACATCGGCAAAGGTATCCGGCACATCGCCGGGCTGCATGGGCAGCAGATTCTTCTCCGCCTTCTTGCCCAGGCAGTTCTCCAATACCTCAATGTAGCGCATCAGCTCCACCGGGTTGTTGCTGCCGATGTTGTACAGCCGGTAGGGCGCCTTGGAGGTGGCCGGGTCCGGGCTGTCGCCGTCCCAGTCCGGGTTGGTCGGGGCCGGGTGGTCCAGGGTGCGGATCACACCCTCCACAATGTCATCAATGTAGGTGAAATCCCGGCGGTGATTGCCGTAATTGAACACATCGATGGGCTCGCCCGCCAGAATCTTTTTGGTGAAGATGAACAGCGCCATGTCCGGCCGGCCCCAGGGGCCATAGACGGTGAAAAACCGCAGGCCGGTGGTGGGAATGCCGAACAGGTGGCTGTAGGTATGGGCCATCAGCTCATTGGACTTCTTGCTGGCGGCGTACAGGCTCACCGGGTGATCCACATTGTTGTGCACCGAGAAGGGCATGGCGGTGTTGGCGCCGTACACAGAGCTGCTCGAGGCGTACACCAGGTGCTCGGTACCGAAGTGCCGGCAGGCCTCCAGAATATTGATGAAGCCGGTGATGTTGCTGTCGATGTAGGCCTGGGGGTTGATCAGCGAGTAGCGCACCCCGGCCTGGGCCGCGAGGTTCACCACCCGGTCCGGCTTGTGTTCCTTGAAAATGGTGTCGATCGCGGCCTTGTCTTCAATGTTGGCGCGAACATCGGTAAAGGCTTCGTGGTTGGCAATGCGGGCCAGGCGGGCCTTCTTGACGTTTACATCGTAGTAGTCGTTGAGGTTGTCCACCCCGATCACCTCGTCGCCGCGTTCGAGCAGGCGCAGGGCCAGGTGGTTGCCAATAAAGCCGGCGGTGCCGGTCACTAAAACTTTCATGTTGGGGTCCTGTTGTTGAGTGAGCGGGGGTGGGCTACAGCCGACCGTCCACCCGGTCTTTCGGCAGAATGTGTTTTACATCGAACAGTACATGGTTGTCCCGGCCGAGCTGGCGGATGGCGTCCACGCCCATCGCCCGGAACTCATTGTGGCCCACGCACAGAATGATCGCATCGTAGTGGCCCGTCCTGGGCTCCGTGACCACCTTGAGGCCGTATTCGTGCTCCGCCTCCTCGGGGTCGATCCAGGGGTCGTACACATCGATATTGGCATGGTAGTCCTGCAGCTCCCCGATGATATCCACCACCCGGGTGTTGCGCAGGTCCGGGCAGTTTTCCTTGAAGGCCAGGCCCATGACCAGAATGTTGGCATCCACCACATGGGTTTTGCGCTGGGTCATCAGCTTGACCACCGAGCTGGCGATAAAGTGGCCCATGCCATCGTTGATGCGCCGCCCGGACAGGATCACTTCCGGGTTGTAACCCACCTGTTGCGCCTTGTGGGTCAGGTAGTAGGGGTCCACGCTGATGCAGTGGCCGCCCACCAGCCCGGGCCGGAAGGGCAGGAAGTTCCACTTGGTGCCCGCCGCTTCGAGCACTTCCATCGTGTCGATGCCCAGGCGGCTGAAAATCAGCGACAATTCATTGATCAGGGCAATGTTGATGTCCCGCTGGGTGTTCTCGATCACCTTGGCCGCCTCGGCCACCTTGATGCTGCTGGCCTTGTGGGTCCCGACGGTGACAATGCGCCCGTACAGTGCGTCGATATAGTCCGCCGCTTCCGGGGTGGAGCCGGAGGTGATCTTGGTGATGTTGTGGACCCGGTGTTCCTTATCGCCCGGGTTGATCCGCTCTGGGCTGTAGCCGGCAAAGAAGTCGCGGTTGAACACCAGACCCGAGCCCTGCTCGATAATGGGCACGCAGACCTCTTCGGTGCACCCCGGGAACACGGTGGACTCGAAAATGACAATGCTGTTTTTACCGATCACGCGCCCGAGCAGGGCCGAGGCCTTTTCCAGTGGCGTCAGGTCCGGTTGTTTGCTTTCGGTAATGGGGGTGGGCACGGTCACGATGTACACATCGCAACCCTTGATGTCGGCCTCATCGGAAGTGAAGCTCAAGTGCTCGGCGGCCGCCAATTCTTCGGCGTTCAATTCGCGGGTGTGGTCGCGACCGGCTCCCAGCTCGCTGATGCGCTTGGGGTTGATGTCAAAACCCAGGGTTCGGGTCTGTTTGCCAAATTCGGCCGCGAGCGGCAGACCGACATAGCCCAGACCGATAATGCACAGCGTCGGTTCGCTAGCAAACATAGGGAAGCTTTCCTTAGTGGTAGTATGGGGTTAAACGCGCCAAACCTCGTCGCAAATGCCGGCAGAGCAAGCGTTGATCAGCACTCAATTTACCATATTTATGTGCACGGAGGCGAAAAAGCGGGAAGGCCGTTCGAGTGTCGAAAATCTTGTCACCCGGGCGGTCAAATTAGCGTCGTCAGTGGTCGAGAACTGGGCGCGAAAACCGCTATAATGCGAGCCTAGATCGATCGTCCACTTACCCCTCAAGGACCCGGGTTTGTCATATATAAGGCTGAATAAACACTACATCCATTTGCCCTATCTGTTTCTGGGTATTATTGAGCTGGGTCTGCTGGCTCTGGCCGCCTGGTTTGCCGAACGCTGGCATAAGGTGATGAGCGAATCCGCCAGCCAGTGGGTCTCGGCCCCCGAGCAATGGACATCCGTGGCCCTGTTTTCGGTCGTACTCAGCTGCTGCACCCTGTCGATGGGGGTCTATATCGCCCTGGTGCGGGAAGGCTACTCCAGCATGGTCCTGCGCACCCTGGTGAGCTTTTTTCTGCTGGGCAGCCTGGCGCTGTTTGTGCTCAACATGGTCCTTGGGGGTGAGCTGCTCGCCCAGGGCGTGATTTTCTGGGGAGTGCTCTTCTCCACCGTGCTGGTGCTGATCTCGCGCTGGTTCTTCATGATGCTGGTCGACACCGCCGAGCTCAAGCGCCGGGTTGTGATCTACGGGGCCGGTCAGCGCGCCCAGACACTGCTGGAGAACCTGGAGCCGGAGAAAGATCTGGTGGGGGTTCAGGTGGTAGGCTGTATTCCCAGCGGCTCCGAGCCGGTGGCGGTGGATCAAAGCCTGGTGTTGCCAACGCCGAGCGATTGGGTCCGGTTTGTCAAAAGCCAGACTATTTCCGAAATCGTGGTGGCCCCCGATGAGCGGCGCCAGCGCGATGGTGGAGTTTTTCCCCTGGACGAGCTGATTGACTGTAAGCTGGTGGGCGTGCCCACCAGTGATGCACTGGGTTTTTGCGAGCGCGAGCTGGGGAAGATCGACATCACCCTGCTCAAGCCGGGCTGGATGCTGTTCTCCGACGGCTTCAAATACTCCAAGCGGCGCAACATTGCCAAACGGGTGTTTGATCTGGGGCTGGCGGGCCTGTTCGTGTTGCTGCTCTGGCCGTTCATGTTGCTGACCGCCCTGGCGGTCTTCCTCGACGGCGGCCGGCCGGTGTTTTATCACCAGGACCGGACCGGCCTTAACGGCAAGAGCTTCCGGATCTACAAGTTTCGCAGCATGCGCCAGGATGCCGAGAAAGAGGGCAAGGCGGTCTGGGCCCAGAAAAATGATGCCCGGGTCACCCGGGTGGGCGCGTTCATCCGTAATACCCGGTTGGACGAACTGCCCCAGTTGTACAATGTCTTAAAAGGCGAGATGAGTTTTGTGGGGCCACGGCCGGAGCGGCCGGAATTTGTGGCCGATCTGGGCGAGCAGATCCCCTTCTATCACACCCGGCACAAGGTCAAGCCCGGTCTGATGGGGTGGGCCCAGCTAAAATACCCCTACGGCGCCTCGGTAGAAGACGCCAGGAACAAGTTACAGTACGATCTGTATTACACCAAGAATCACAGCTTCCTGATGGATATGCTGATCATGATTCAAACCGTGGAAATTGTACTCCTGGGTAAAGGGGTACACTAAAACCACCCCGGATTGAAGGAGTTAGAGGGCGTGAATAGAATGACATGGCTTTTCGGAAAAGGCCGTTTTATCGGTCTGGCTTTACTTGTCCTGCTGGCAGGCTGCTCCAGCAAACCCATTACTCCACCCCCGACCAACATGGGCGTCCTGGATGAATACCAGATCGGGGTGGGGGATACCCTGCGTATCAACGTCTGGCGCAACGAAGAGCTCTCCAGCGATGTTCCGGTGCGGCCCGATGGCAAAATCTCGCTGCCGCTGGTGGGCGATGTCACTGCGGCGGGGCTGACGGCCCGGGAGCTGTCGACCAACCTGACCGAGGCGCTCACCGAGTACATTCGCAGCCCCCAGGTGACGGTCATCGTGACCAACGCGAGTAGCTCCGACTTCCAGCGCCGGGTGCGGATTACCGGGGCGGTGCAGAGTCCCCAGTCCGTGGCTTATCGCGAGGGCATGACGGTGCTGGATCTGGTGCTGATGGCGGGCGGGACCAACGAATTCGCCTCGGCCAACAAGGCCAAGCTGTACCGCAAGGTGGAGGGGGAGCTGAATGTCTACCCCATTCATCTTGATGACCTGATCGAAAAGGGCAAAGTGGAGACCAATTACCCACTGCAGCCCTCCGACATTGTGACTGTGCCTGAGCGCGCGTTTTAAACCGGATTCATTTATGGATAAAACTTTTATAACCGATCTTCTCAACGCTCTTAAGTTTGAGGCGATCCGCTTTCGGGTGTTGTATGTACTGCTGTTCATCGCAGTCTCCTTCGCCATTCTGGCCGCTGGCTACTTCTGGCCCAACACCTACCGAACCGAAGCCCTGCTGCAGGCCGACGAAAGCAATATCATCGAGCCCCTGCTCAAAGGTCGCGCTTCGGTGACGGATGTGGATCGGGCCACTCAGGCGCAGGAGACCCTCTACACCCGACGGGTCATGGAGCAAGCGGCCGAGCAGGCGGACCTGGTGGGGCGCAACGCGGGCGATGAAGCGGTGAGCAACGCCGTGCGGCAGATCCGCAGTGGCCTGAATGTCATCACCGAGGGCAAGAATCACTTTCGGGTCAGCTATGGTTCATCCGACCCGGATCAGGCGTTCAGTATCCTGAATGCCGTGGTGAACGTTTTCATTCAGGATACGGCCCGCCGCAAGCGGGAAGAGAGCGTGGGCGCGTTCAACTTCATCGATGCCCAGGTCGAGTCCTACAAGCGCCAGCTCGAATTGGCCGAAGAAAAGCTCAAGAACTTCCGGGCCCAGAACACTGACGGAACCGAGGCGCAGGTGACCGCGCGCATCAATCAGCTGCGCAATGATATCGAGAGCCTGAAGCTGGAGATTGAGGAATCGGAATCGCGGCTTGTCTCGGTAGAGCAGCAACTGGAACAGGAAAGCCAGTATCAGCGTTCGCGCGGCAAAGCAGATGAGCTGCGCGACCGTCGTCAGCAGCTGACCTCCCAGCTCGCACAGCTGCGGCGGATCTACCAGGACAGCTACCCGGATGTGGTCACGCTGCGCCAGCAGATTCAGGACGTGGACGAAGAAATCGCCCAACTCGAGTTCGCCGGCGATGCTTTCAGCCGCTCGGAAACGGTGGAAAACCCCCTGTACGAAGAGCTGCGCAAGCAGAAGTCTTCGGCCGAAGTGGAGCTCAGAGCCCAGAGGCGGCGCATGGACTCCCTGGAGCGTCTGCTGGAGCAGGAGTACGAGCGCGCCGAGCGGGTCGCGGCCAACCAGGCGGAGCTGTCGGAGCTCACCCGGGATATGAACGTCAACCGGGATGTGTATGAAGAGATGTTGCAGCGCAAGGAGTCCGCCCGTCTGTCCATGACTCTGGATATCGAAGGCCAGGGGGTGCGTTACAAAATCCAGGATCCGGCCCGCTTCCCGCTGGAGCCTACCGGTCTGCGCTATGTGCATTTTGCCTCGGCCGGACCCTTCCTGGGCTTCCTGGCACCGCTGGGGCTACTGATTGTGTTCGTGTTGCTCGACCCCCACATCCGCTCGGCCCGTAGTCTGCAGAGCCAGTTGCCCGAAGGGGTGGACATCATCGGTGTCCTGCCGCACTACCACACGCCCCTGAGTAAGCGCCTGATGCGCAAGGACATGGTGGCGCTCGTGGTGCTCTGTATTCTGGCCATGGCCGCCTACATCGGGCTGGGAATCACCTGGTACGACGTGAAAAATTAGCCCGCAGGGGAGCGCATTATGAATGATGAGAATCAGGGCCCTGAAGCGAAAAAGTCGGGCATCAATCTGCGAAATTTTATCGAGAGGATGGAAACCGTGAAAGAGCACCAGCCTCAAGACCCGCTGATCAAAAACGCTGTTTCCGAGCACCGCAAGCGTGAGCAGATCAAGAGCATGGCCACGCCGGTCATCTGGACTCAGGAAGAGCTGTACGAGAAAAAAGTCATCTTCTCGGGCATGCGTGAGCGCGAGCTGCTCAACGCCTTTCGCGAAGTGCGCATCCGATTGTTGCAGAAGAGCAAGTCCGACAATGTGGTGGCCCTGGTGGCCTCCATTACCGAGGGGGGCGGTGGCACCTTCGCCGCCTTCAATCTGGCGGCCACCTTCGCGCTCGACCGGCACAAAACCGCCCTGTACGTGGACTGCAACCCTTACAACTCCAGTGCCGAGGCGTACACGGTGGCGCCTGTTGAATATGGCCTCACCCAGTACCTGCAGGATTACACGGTGCCGCTCAAGCGCATCATCTACCCCTCCGGGGTCGAGCGCCTGAGGGTCATCCCTTCCGGTGCCGGCAGTGACTCGGCGGCGGAGTTCTTCAACTCCAAGCGCATGGAAGTGCTGATTTCTGAAATCAAAACCCGCTACCCGGATCGTTTTATCGTCCTGGATGCTCCACCGGTGCAGTCCACCACTGAGGCCCGAATACTGGCCCAGTACTGCGATCACGCCCTGTTGGTCGTCCCCTTTGGCAAAACCACCGGCTCGGATGTCATGGCCGGTATTGATGCGGTGGGTCGCGACAAGTTTTCGGGGTTGATCTTCAACCACTAAACGCCTTTGCGGGCGAAGGAATGAAACCGCTCATGAACACATCCAACTATTACCCGGGGGCTCGTGGTTCGCGCCCCACGCCCCTGACGGGAACCTGTTCGGCCATGGTGCTGCTGGTCGCCAGCCTGGCGCCCTCAACCGTTGTCTGGGCCGATGGCGAGTGGCAAAGCAGCGTCTCGCTCCAGAGCGAATACACCGATAACGCCAATCGCTCAGCAACCGACCCGCTCTCCGAGCGCCAGGACGAAGTGCGCCTGAGCACCGGCGGCTCCTACGAAAACAGCCTGTTGGAGGTCAGCGCCAACTATCAGGCCAGCGAGACCTATTTCGAGAAAGACAGCCAGGAGAACCGAAGTCAACTTCAGGGCGAAAGCAGTCTGCTGCTGGGCAAGCCCCACCAACCGCTGGATTTGCTGGTCAGTCACAGTCGGCGAATGGTGCTGAACGCTCCGGACGATCTGGATCTTCTGCGCAACAACGATGAACGGGACATTTTTACCGTTTCACCCAGCGCCCGTTGGCGCTCCGACGGCGCCGACACGGTCATTCTCCGCGCTACCTGGGCCGATATCGGGTATCGGTTTACCCCCCAGCGCGACTCAGAGCGCACCAGCGGCAGTCTGAGCTGGGAGAGAGAGCTGTCTCAGACCAGTCAATTTAACCTGAGCGCTCAGCAGTCCGACGTCAGTTTCGACGCGGCCCCCTTTGCCGACTACAAATACAACGCCGCCTACGCGGCCTACAGTACCCAGCTGCGGCAACTCGACTACCGAATTCAGCTGGGGTACAACGAGAGCAAGCCCGAGCTGGGCGAGGGGCTGTCCAGCCCCGCCTATCAGTTGAACGTCGGTTATGATTCAGGGCCGCATCAATGGAACTTCAACGCCAGCACGCGGATTACCGATAATTCCGCCGGTAGCGGTAATGAAGAAAGCTTTGAAGGCTTCAACCCCGGCGACGCTTCCTCCGGCAGTCTGGACCAATTGGAGCGCACCTCAGGCGAGCTTTCCTGGCAAACCCAGGTGGTGTGTGGTCGTTGTTCCCTGTCTGTCTCGTTTTACTACCAGGATGATGATTACCGGGTGGAAGCGGAAGATCGCCAGCAGTCCGGCATACGCATCAACCATGACTACCGCCTCTCCTCGCAGGCGAGCCTGGGCTTCTCCCTGGATCGTCGCAACCACAGCTTTGCCCCCGACGTGGCGCGAGAGGATTATCGTTCCAACCGGGTGGGGGTCAGCTATCACTACCGGTTTGTCCAGGGGCTGGAATTGAGTGTCTTCTCCAATTGGCGCGATCGCGAGTCAGACGGCCCCGCCCCCAGTTACGATGAGCTGCGTGGTGGTCTGGGGCTGACTTACAGCTTCTGATTGGCCGTTCTTGCTCCTTCTACCCTCTTTTTTCTGTTTGCCTGACCGCTTCTCCCGATAAACCTCTCTGTGTCGTCTCCAATGACGCCACTGGGAGTTGTTGTGTCTGTCACTATCCTTCCCCTCCGTTTCAATTGTTTCCGAGCCCCCCCTGTGATATCGCTTTCGCGCCCAAGCAGAAAATCTGTGCGGTGGCGCACACTAGAGACATTTCTGTCTCGAAAATCCTCATAACTTCGATTACCCTTGTTGCCGTTTCGTCGACCGCAAAAAGCTGCTTATAACCATAAATTTTAGAGCACCTTCATTCCCACAAAACTGGTCGTCACAAAAGCTGCGATCTGGCGCGCAAAAGCGACAAAAACCCTTTAAAAGTAGTGAAAAAGTCAAAATCCGGTGGTAAAAAGCTTCGTAAGGAAAACCGACATGACGGAATTCTTGACACGAATGCCCAATTAGCACCGAGACCTGACTATGACAAATCGCGCCCCACAGATCTTTCGCCGCTCTTCGGCCGTTACCCTCTGCGCTCTGGCCAGCCTGTTTCTGGCTGCTTGTGGCGGCGGTGGAGCTGGCACTGATAATTCCCGTTTGGGTGACACCGTTCCTTTCTCGGAGAGGCCACCCTCTGGCGATCAGGCTGGTGGTCAGAGCACCAACGAGCCGCAAGAGTCAGAACAGGCTTCTTCCCCCGAAACTGACACCAACGAGCCGGAGCAGACCGCTTCAGATGATGAGAAGATGGAGTCCGACCCGACGACCGATGATTCCTCCTCCAGCTCGTCAGAGCCGGATTCCGGGGGCGACGAGACAACGACAAGCGATGATTCAGTGGCTGACTCTGAAGAGTCCGTAACGGTTGAAGACGGCTCGGTGACCCTGGAGTGGTACCGTCCCGATTATCGCGAAAATGGTGACCTCATCCGGGACGGAGAAATCGGTGGCTACGAAGTCCGCTATCGTCAGGTCGGCGCGCAAGAGGCCGAGTCTGTCGTGCTGGACGGTGAATGGGAGGTTGAATATCAACTGGAGGGGCTCGAAGAGGGCGAGTACGAGTTTTCAGTCGCCGCCTATGACACTAATGGCTTGTACAGCGAATTCGTCAGCATCAGCCCTCTCCAGTAAGGCCACCAATAAGGCCATTTTATCGAGCGCTGGGCCTGCCTATCCGGCGCTTTCTGTCAAATTTCCCGGCATGTTTCAACCCCCGTCCTCGCGGCGTATACTTCCTTCAGAACTGCCTGATAATAAGGCCAACCAGCTGAAGGGACCACCATGCATACTCAGCTCTCTCGTTGCCTCCTGACCGTTCTTCTTGTCGCCGCCGTTACTGGCTGCAGCAAAGAAGAATCCAGCCAGAAAGCCGAAGACTACCTCAATCGCGCCGAAGCCTATCAGACCCAGGGTCAATATCGGGCCGCGATGATCGAAATCACCAACGCCATGAATGCCGCACCACAAGAGGTTCAGTACCCCCTGGTGCTGGCCGAGATGTATATCGAGCTCGGTGCCGCCCGGCGGGCCTCCTCACTGCTGGAAGACTATGCGGACGAACACCCTCAAGAAGTGGCACTGACACTCGCCGAGGCCTACCTGCTTCAGGGCAAGTTCCTCTCAGCGGAAGAAACGCTTGAGGGCTTTGAGCCGCAGAATCCCGAACAGGAGCGGTTGGCGGCACTCTATCGCGCCGATGTGGCTCGTATCCGGGGCAATCTGGAGCAGAGTGAAGAAGCCTACCGGGCGTTGCTTGAACAATACCCGGACGATCGGGAAATCCGGTTACGGCTGGTTGAAAACCATATGTTCCGGGGACAAGCCGATGCGGCGCGGGAGTTGTTGGCGACCTTGCGCTCCGAGCATCCCGAAGATGATGAGGTTCTCCAGCTTAGTGCCGTCGTCGCGCTGCAGACCAACGACCTGGAGCAGGCCGAGAATTACCTGTCTCAGGCACTGATCCATACTCCCGAGGCCGACATCATGCTGCCCGACCGGGCCGCAATTCTCGAGCTTTTATCCGAAACGCTTACCGCCCAGGGGCGCACTTCTGAGGCGCTGGTGTACAGCAAGGTTCTGGCAGAAGAGTCTCCGGACACCATTGAGGCCCAGCAACAGCTGCGCGAGGCTGTGTCAGCGGCAGGCGCCGGGGAACTGGAAAAGGCAGAAAGCCTGCTGCAGGAGCTGTTGGAGGAAAACCCGGACAGCCAGCGTGCCGCCTTGTTATTGGGTATGGTCAACCTGCGTCAGGGCAATCTCAATGAGGCTGAGCCGTTGCTGTCAGAGAGTGTCGATGTCGAAACGGCCAATACGGAGCTGATTCGCGCCACTGCGATGGCTCAGGCCCAGAGCGGCAACGCCGAGCTGGCCTTGCAGACACTGGAGCGATCACTGAAGGCCCGCCCGGACGAGCCGGTGTTAAATTCGCTTTACGGTATGCTGGCGCTGAATGTCCCCGGCTATGAGCAGGATGGCTACCTCAGTCTGCAAAAGGCGCTGGCACAAGACCCTCACCTGGGCGGCGTCCGGCTGGCCCTGGCCCGTTACCATCTGCGCCGCGAAGAGCCTCAGCAGGCCATGGCCCAGTTGCGCAGCGCCTTCAACTATCAGCCGGCCGACTGGGATGTGACCAACGTCTATATGAACCAGCTGCTGGCCCAGGGGGAGCTGGATGAAATGGCCGAAGCGGTCGCCACTCTGAAAGAAGCCGCCCCCAAGGCGCGGGAGACCGAGCTGTTTGAGAGTCAGTACCTGTTCCGCAGCGGCAATCAGGAACGGGCCGTTCGCCAGCTTCGCGCCCTGATCCAGAGCGACCCCAACTATGCCCGCGCTCATAGCGTGCTCACCCAGATGTATCAGGAGCAGGGCCAGTCGCGCGAGGCATTGGAGTCGCTGGAGCGCCTGTTGGCGCTTGAGCCTGCCAATGACCAGGCCCTGAGGGCGGGCGTCGGCATCATTGCCAACAGTGAGCTGGAGATGGACCCACAGGCCTGGTTGCGCGACCTCGCCAACCGTAACGAGGCGCTCAAACCCAATACCACCGCATTGCGCGCCATGCTGCATCGCGATAATGGTGACCTGGAGCGCGCCGCCAACCTGATGTCCCGCTACAAAGGCGAGCGCAACAACTATGTTGAACAAGTGACGGCTTTGGTTTACCGGGACCGTGCCCGGCAGCTGGCCAGTGAAGAAAACTACGATGAAGCCCGGGCGCTCCTCTCCAAAGCGCTGGAGAGCTTCCCCAACAGCAAGACTCTCAACCTGGACCTGGTCCGCCTGGAACTGGCAGAGGAGCGCTACGAGCAGGCCAACCTGCTTCTGGATGACCTGAAGGAGCGCCACCCCGAGGATGCGGACATCACGTTGATGCAGGCGCGCGCGACCCAGGCCGAAAAAGGCAATGAGGCGGCTTATCAGCAGCTGCGCGATGCCTGGGAGGCGAAGCCGGACGACCAGCTGGCGTCGATGCTGGTGGGTCTGGCCCGGGAACAGGACCCGGAGGCTGTTGGCAAAATTTTACAGCAATGGGAAGACGTGGCGCCCGAGAGCCGCCGCCGGCTGCTGTTCATGGCACAGGAGTATCAGCGCCAGGGTGACGAGGCCGGGGCGATAGTCGCCTATGAGCAGCTTCTGGAGCAAAACCCGAACGATCCCTTGGCCATGAACAACCTGGCGTGGCTGCTCAAAGACAAAGAGTTGCCACGCGCTGCGGCACTGGCCGAGAGAGCGGCCCAGCTGCAACCCGACTCTGCCGCCATTGTGGATACCTATGGCTGGCTGTTGCATCTGCAGGGCGACGATGAGGCCGCTCTGGAGCAATTGGAGCGCGCCGCCGAGCTAGCGCCCGAGGTTGAAGAGATCCAGAAAAACCTCGAAACCGTGCGCAACGCCAGCGAGTGAGAGGCTCGTAAGTGGCAGCATTTTTTGTCGATAAAGCTTACATGGGCCGAGTTTCCCCAAAAGAAAAACTTTGTAATTCATTGATATTAAAGGATTAAAAAACGTTGGTATGGCCATTGCAGACTAACGGGTAAGGCTTGACTACAGACACTGGCCTAAACGTTAGACATTTGAACAAACGTATCCATCAAAGGACGGACACCATGAAACTCTTTACTAAAACACTTTTCGCGACCAGCTTCTTATTTGCCGCATCGGCGCAAGCGGTCACAATCAACGTGCACGATGATGCCGCTGCAGGCTGGGCCTCTTTCAACGCTTTCTTGGGCACCACCGTCGCGACCGAAGATTTTGACGGCTTGGGTGGCACTCAAGTGATTGGTTCCGGGGAGCATGACTCCTGGGAAAACAAGGCCTCTAGCTTCAATACCAATGTGGGCGTGTTTACATTGAATGAAGTTGGCCAGGCAGGCTCCAACGTTCACAACGATGAGTTGATGATCGAGAGCCAGGAAACCGGTGAGTTTGGTCGCCAGGATCTGCCCAAGGCCGAAGACGACTTTTGGTTGGACAGCAACGACGCTCGCAAGGTGACCTGGGATTTCAGTGCACCCGCTGGTAGCTGGTTCAACGCTGTGGGCTTTGAGCTGGCCGATGCGTCTGACGTTTCTGCCGACCTGACCCTGTGGTTCAGCGATGGCACTTCATCAACCATCAAGTATCCTCAGGTCAACGCCAACTTGAAGTTTGTCAGCATTTACAGCGATACAAACATCCTGGGCGGCTCATTGGTCTTTGACAACAGCACAGGCAACGACGGCTGGGGTATTGATAACGTGACTCTGGGCACACTGCCAGAGCCAGGCACCCTTCTTCTCATGGGTCTGGGTCTTCTGGGTCTGGGCGCCGCACGTCGCCGCACCGCCAAGTAAGGTGTAAACAAACACCTAAGCAGTAGAAAAGCCGGCCCAGTGCCGGCTTTTTCTTGCATACAAAGTACAAGTTAAGGCGAGCCGGGTGCACTGTTCAAAAATGCGACATTCAGGTATCATTTCAAAGAATCTTCAGCCGGGTTAAGTCGCATGGAAGTAGAGCACTCAGCGCATGGCACCTCCTCCAGTCTTTGGCGTCCTCTTCATCAATATCTCCCGCTATTCCTGCTTGCTGTGTGGGTGCTTCTGTATTGGCCAACATTCGAAGGGCTTTATGCTCGCTGGGTAAAATGGGACGAGGGCATGGCGCACGGCTTGCCTGTAGCCATTCTGTTTGTTTACCTGCTTTATAAAAGCCTGCCATGGACACCGCTGCCGACCCGGAATGCAACCTGGTGGGTGAGCGTCGTTGGGTTGGCGCTGGGCTCCGCCGCCTGGTATGTGTTCTACGCGGTCAATGTCACCATTCTTGAGCAGTTGATTCTTCTTCCTTTACTGGTTTTGCTGTTGGCGGCGGTCTTCGGACTGAAGCAAGTATTCCACCATCGATTACTGCTTCTGTTCCCCCTGTTTGCCATCCCGGTCTGGGATTATCTCAACGATCCGCTATTGGCCATGAGCAGCTTTGTGGTGGGCGAAATGGTGCGCCTGGCCGGCATGCCGGCACTCATAAAAGGCAACAGTATTTTCATACCCCATGGGCATATTCTCATTGCCGATGGTTGCTCCGGGCTTCGCTATTTCGTCATAGCGCTGACCATGGGCTATCTGATCAGTTATCTGAACCGGTATTCCGAGCGCCAATTGCTCGCCGTGCTTGCGGTCGCGGCCATTTTTGGCCTGATCACCAACTGGATCCGGATTTTTGTATTGATCGTCATTGGCTACCAGACCGAGATGCAAAGCCCATTGATGTCGGACCATGAGTATTTTGGCTGGGGGTTGTTCGCGTTGATCTGCCTGCCGGCAATTTATTACGCGCCCGTCGTCAAGCGTGAAGAAACCGCTGGTATGACCGCGCTCAGCCCCACAAAGGGCCTGTCGGTTCGCGCCTTGGTGCCTGTTCTCGCCCTGGCATTGGGGCCTATAGCCAGCATGGCCGTCGAGCTTGAACCCGAAGCGACGCCCTGGCGCTCGTCCCTGGCAAACCAGGGGGTCGCTCAAGTGGCCAGAGACATGCCTTCACCGCTCCAGGTACCCGACGGAGGGCAGTCAGAGGCAGCACTGTTAAACACCAGCGGTGTTTATATCCAGGTGGATGAGTATCAGCGTACCAGCTCGGCCGAAAAACTGGTCCCGCCCATGGTCAGACTCTACAACAGCGACAGTTGGACCCAGGAGCAGCAGTGGGACGACCGGGTTGCCGGACAGGCCGCGAAAGTGAGTATCCTCCTGCACAAGGCCGGAGGTCGACGCGTCGCTCAGGTGCAGTGGTTTGAAGTGGGTGGCTATGTTGCCACCTCTATTCCTCAGGCCAAGCTCTGGCAAATTCCCGCTGTTTTACAGGGCCGAAACAATTTCCGGATTGTCACTTTACAAGCCCCCTGCCTGGAGACAGACTGCTCCGAGGCAATAACCAATTTGAAGCAGGCCGCCGAAGGCCTGGAACTGAGGGAAACCCACTAAACAATGCAAGTATTATTCTGGTTCAGTGCCATATTGCTTGGCTATATCTATTTCGGTTATCCGCTCCTGTTAAGGTGCCTGCCCAAACGGCCTTTAACCTGGGAGAATGACCAGGCACCACAGCCGTTGGTTACGGTGCTTATTCCGGCGTTCAATGAAGCGGCGGTTATTGAGAGCACCATTCGCAACAAGCTGGCCCAGAATTACCCGTCCGATAAACTCGAAATCATCGTGATCTCGGACGAGTCCGACGATGGCACCGACGATATCGTCAAGCAGCTGTCAGAGGAGGACGCCAGGATCAGACTGGTCCGCCAAACCCCTCGTCAAGGCAAAACCGCAGGGCTGAATAAAGCGGTGGCACAGGCGAATGGCGATATCATTATTTTTTCTGACGCCAACAGCCACTACGAACAAAATGCAATAAGTGCACTGGTACGATGCTTCAATGACCCGGGCGTGGGCTACGTCACGGGGAAAATGGTTTATGTCAACGAAGAGGGCAACCTTGTCGGTGACGGTTGTAGCGCCTACATGCGCTACGAAAATCATCTTCGGGCACTGGAAACCCGGGTCTCCTCGGTGGTCGGCGTCGATGGCGGCATTGACGCCATCCGTAAAGATCTCTACCAGGAGATGACCCATGACCAACTCCCCGATTTTGTTCAGCCGCTGAAAGTGGTCAGCCAGGGAAAGCGCGTGGTCTACTGCGAAGATGCGCTCCTGCAGGAGGAATCCCTGACCGATTCCGGCTCCGAGCTTCGGATGCGGGTACGAGTCTCGCTCCGCGCCTACTGGGCCATGTGGGACATGAAACACCTGTTCAACCCGAAGAATTACGGGCTGTTCTCCCTGCAGATCATCTCCCATAAGTTGCTGCGCTACCTGGCCTTCATACCCCTGTTGCTCGCGCTGCTGGCCAGTCTGGTCCTGGCGGATTACCACTGGTTCTACACCCTGGCCGCGCTGGGTCAGCTGGTGTTCTACGGAGCGGCCGGTTACGCCGAAGCCAGCGGGGGCAGCCAGAGCCGTTTGCTGGGGCTGGCGCACTATTTCAGCCTGATCAATCTGGCCTCCATGATGGCCTTTATCCGGTTCGTAAAGGGCGAGAAGATCGTGATGTGGAAACCGCGCGGCGGTTGATAACGCCCGGGGGCCATCCGGATACCAAATTCCAGGCATGCATTTTCAAATATCGAAAGGATCCTGAGTGAACATCGTTTTTCTGGTCGATTCCCTCCACAGCATTGCCGCCGGCAGCGAGCGACAGATATACAAGCTGGTTGAGGGTCTGGTAAGCAGCAACCACCAGGTGAAACTGGTGCTTCTGCGCCACACCGCGTTTACCCGAGGGGGCTTTGACTTTCCCTGCCCGGTTGAGTGTGTAGAGGTTACCCGTATCGCCAGCCTGTCGGCGGCCAGGAAAATGCTTGCACTCAGAAAGAGGCTCAAAGGCCAATCGGTGGACCTGGTTCACGCCTACTTTCCAGACAGCTGTTTGCTGGCACCTTTGTACCTCAAGAGCCAACGCCTCAAGGTCTTCACCTCGCGACGAGACATGGGCCTGATCTACAAAGGCAAGCCGGCCGCGCTGTACCGGCTGCTGCGCCACCGGACCGATGGTGTAATCTCCAACTCCCGGGCCGTGGCGGCCCTTGTGCGGCGCAAAGAACACCTCAGTGCGCACGCCAGCTTTGTCGCCTACAATGGCATTGAGCCCTATGAAACCGGATCTGAGGGTGACGGAACACCCATTTACCGATCCCCTGAGTCGATCAAGCTGATATTGGTCGCCAACATCAAGCCCGTCAAACGTACGCTGGACGCCGTAAAAGCTGTCGGGCGCCTGATGGAAAAAGGGCATTCCGCCGAATTGGCCCTCGTGGGCGAGCCCCAGGACAAGGAATACGTGGAGCAAATCAAGGCCTACATTGCGGAGTTCGGCCTGGAGCGAGCGATACACTGGTTGGGCCAGGTACGGGAACCGCGCCGGCTACTGCGGCAGGCCGACGTCGGACTGCTGATATCAGAATCCGAAGGTCTGTCGAATACTCTGATGGAGTACATGCAGGCTGGACTTCCCGCCGTGGCGAGCAACGTGGGCGGCAACCCGGAGCTGGTTGAGGATGGAGTCACCGGCAAGTTGATAGCTAAAGGCCAGGTAGAAGAGCTTGTGAGCACCATCAGCGACCTGGCCTCAGACGGCGACCTTAAAAAGGCGATGGGCGAGGCCGGTAAGCGTAAAATTGCCGAGCAGTTTTCCATCACGGCCATGGTTCGCCATCACGAGGACGTCTACTCCTCTACCACGCGACAGAAAAGGGGCGGTGCTAATGAATTCGCTGGATAAAACCATAGGCAAGCTCGCCTACCATCTTTGGGACACCAAAGAGGGCGGTAGACGTTTGAAAGAATTCAGGCACCTGAAGACGGCGCAGTACCTCAGCGACAATGAGCTCCAGCAGCTTCAATCGGAAAGGCTTACCGCGCTGCTACGCCACGCCCACAAGACCAGCCCCTGGTACCGTCCCATCATGGAACAATCAGGAATCGACCTGACGGCGACGACCACGCCGAGCGACTTGCGACACCTGCCAATTACCACCAAAGCGGACATTCGCAACAATACCGAGCGGTTTATCAGCGACGATTACGATATCCAAACGCTGAACCGCGCCAAAACGGGCGGGTCAACCGGCGTCTCACTCAACCTCTATTTTGACGAGCGCTGTCAGCAATGGCGCAATGCCGCGCAGATGTATGCCGACAACCTGGCCGGCTGGGAGCCGGGCACCCGGGTGGCCGCCGTCTGGGGTAATCCGCCGGTGGCCAAAACGCCAAAACAGAAGCTGCGCTCCTATTTGCTGGAGCGAACGATCTACCTGGATACGATGGACCTCAACCCGACTTCCATGGGCGCTTTTGTCGAACAGTGGAAGTCGTTTAAACCCGCAGTGATCTTCGGCCATGCCCACTCGATCTACATCTTTGCCAAGTTTCTGGTTGAAAGCGGCATCGCTGACTTGCGACCTAAAGGAGTGGTCGCCACCTCCATGATGTTGCTCGACCATGAGCGCAGCGTCATTGAACAGGCCTTTTCGACCAAAGTCACCAACCGGTACGGATGTGAAGAAGTTGGGCTGATCTCCGTGGAGTGTGAAAAGCACCAGGGGATGCATATCAACTCCCCCCACATTATCCTCGAGTCCCTGGATGCCAATGACCAGCCAGTGCAGCCAGGCGAACCCGGGAAACTGGTCCTCACAGACCTGAACAATTACGCCATGCCGCTGATTCGCTACCGAGTGGAAGATGTCGGCGTGCTCAGCGGAGAGCCGTGCGAGTGTGGTAGAACGCTGCCCCTCCTCGACCGGTTGGAAGGACGCGTGGCCGATTTTCTCAAGAAACCCGATGGTGGCCAGGTGGCAGGCGTTTCCCTGGTCGAGCGAACCCTGACCAAAGTTCCCGGCGTGGAGCAAATGCAGCTGATCCAGGAGCAGTTGCATGAAGTCAAAATCAGGCGTGTCAAAGGAAAGGACTTTTCAGCGGAGACGGATGACCTGCTCATCGACGAATTCAGGGAAGTATTTGACGAGTCGGTCCAGCTGATTATTGAAGACGTTGACAGAATCCCTCAGGAAGCTTCGGGAAAGTACAGGTTCTCAATATGCAAAGTGTAGGGTCTGATAAGCCTTTAGTGAGCGTCGTTGTGGCGAGCTACAACATGGGGCAATACCTTCAATCGGCCGTTGACTCTGTACTTCAACAGGAATGGGAGCCAATCGAAGTCGTTGTTGTAGATGACGGCTCCACCGACAACACGGAAGCCGTAATGCAGCAATACGCGAGTGATTCTCGCGTAACCTATATCAAAAATGAAAATCAGGGGCAGCCCAAAGCCAAAAATTGTGGCATCAGGCACACGTCAGGAGACTACATTGCCTTTTGCGATGCCGATGACCTTTGGGAGCCGTATAAACTCACGGTCCAGATGCCTCTTTTCGACGATCCTGATGTTGGCATCGTGTACAGCGAAGTCAGTAATATCGACGAACATGACCAGCGTTATGAAACGCCCCCTGCTTATACTAGGTATACCGGGAATGTCACCAATGAACTGCTGACCAAGAACTTCGTACCATTTGGGACAGCCGTGGTAAGGCGCGCTTGTATCGAGAAAAATGGGGTGTTCGACGAACAGTTTCGAATGGGTATCGACTGGGATCTATGGCTACGTTACTCACTGGATTGGGAGTTCGCCTACACGCCAGAACGTACCTATATATATCGAGAATGGTCCGGCCAAATGTCGAGCAACTATCGAGGACGCTACGAACACGCTTTCAGAATACTCCAAAATTTCGTTGAGCAACACAAAGAGAAACTTAATCCCCATCAGGTGAGGCTGGCATGGGCCGATACGTATGTTAATCAGGCGAATGCCATTGCTATCCATGAGGGTAAAATTTGGGAGCCCTTGAAAGGGTATGTCAAAGGAATATCCCTGTCGCCAACATACTGGGGCGGCTGGCGATCGTTGATTAAATGGACTCTGGGAATGCAGAGAAAAAAATGAATATCAAAAGGCAGCTGATAAGATTGTTGGAAATAAGCGGGGGGTTGCGGCTGAGTCGGTACCTCAACCGAAGTCGCCCCATTATATTGATGTATCATAGAGTGCTCAGCGATCCCCTGTTGCCTGGAATAAATCCAGACGTTTTTTCCAGACAGCTAGAGTATCTCAAGCGGAACTTTCGCGTCATTTCAATGAATCAACTGATTGATGAGTTGAAGAGTGATACGGTCCAGCCTTATACGGTTGTTATTACCTTTGATGATGGTCACCAGGACTTCTATACAAATGCGTGGCCGATCTTAAGACAGTATGACCTTCCGGCATCAATTTTTGTGGCGACTGGATTCATCGATAACCAGTGCTGGTTATGGCCGGACTTGTTACGCTATGAACTCATGAATGCCAAAGTCCCCTCCATTGAGGTAGAGGGTATCGGCTCACTTTCTCTGAGTCGGGATGACATATTGAACACCTGGAATAGCTTGGGCGACTACTGCCTGAAACTCGCACCGGCGGACCGCAAACAATTTCTCGATTCTCTCGGCGATAAACTGGGCGTTCCGCGGACGCAGCATCCCTTACCTCCCTTTAATCCTCTAGGATGGGACCAGCTAAGAGAAATGCGGGATCAGGGGCTCGATGTTGGTAGTCATACTGTATCGCATCCGATACTCAGCGCTCTGTCCCGAACGGAGCTCAAAGAAGAGCTTGAAGCATCCTATAACCGAATCCATCAGGAGCTTGGCAGCCCGCCCGACGGCATCTGCTACCCAAATGGTATGGCGGAAGATGTATCCGAAGGCGTGGAGTCTGTTGCCAGACAACTATACAACTACGGGTTGGTGGCCTACCCAGACAAAGTATCGATTGATCGGGTGATGCACTTAGGCCGATGGGCCGCCTCCAGCGATTTCACACGGTTTAAGCAGATTATGAACAGCATCAGTCGCAATGATAATCACAGTGGGGAGTATCGGTGAGGGTCGTTCATATTATAGACAGCGGCGGAGTCTACGGAGCGGAAATGATGCTGATACACCTATGCAAAGCACAGCAAGAGCTGGGGCTGGATGTTGAGGTAATCAGCATTGGCAAAAAGAGCGACCCGGAAAAGCCAATCGAAAAGAAGTTGGCGTCAGAAGGAATTCCGCACAAGAAATGGCGAATGCTGCCGCTCCCTGACTTCAGAGAGTCGCTTAAGATAGTTCAATACTATCAGGAAACCGGTACCAACATAATCCATTCACACGGATACAAAGGCAATATACTGCTGGGATTACTCCCAAAGTCCAGGCGCCGTATTCCCATGATCTCCACTGTGCATGGTTATACCAGCGGAAAGAAAATGGGAAAAATGGCACTATACAAGATGTTGGACAGATACGCTCTTAACAGAATGGATGCCGTAGTCTTGGTCAGTGAGGGGATGCGACACCAGCTTCCTGGTAACAAACTGAAGGACAGGCTCCATATCATCCCCAACGGGATACCACTAGATACCCCGGAGAACCAGAATGAACCCATAGAGTATTTTTCGGACAAGGACTTCAAGATTGGCGCACTGGGCCGACTGTCTACCGAGAAGAACTTCGAGCTGTTGATCCGCGCCATGCCCTACGTCCTGAAGGAAGTTCCTAACGCTAGGCTGGTCATCTATGGGGAAGGTCAAAAGCGAAGTGAACTCGAAGGGCTAGTTAAACACCTGAATCTGCAAGATTATATTTTTTTACCAGGATACTTGGATAATTCCTCCAGGCTCTATAGCCAAATTGACGTGTTTGTCAATTGTTCCCTATCTGAGGGGATGCCGATAACCTTGATTGAGGCGATGAAACAAAGCTGCATGATGGTGGCATCCGATATACCAGCTAATAGAGCGCTTTTGTCAAAGGTCTTAAGTGGCCGACTAATTGTTAAGCTTTCGGAGGATAGTCTATCAGATAAGATCATTGAAGTTAGCCAAATGCAGCACAGCCAAGCGCAAGCGGCTAAAGATCAAGCAAAAAAGCTGTTTATCGAAACGTACACTTCAGACGCAATGGCAAGGAACTACCGAGGGTTATACCATTCAATCAATGGATCCCGTCAATCCTAATTCAAGGTGAAACAGAGTGGGAAATAGAGAACCAGTAACATTAAATAGAAGCGCCGCCTGGATTACCTGGGAGATCCAGGTAAGAAACAGAAGTATGTCTCGCGAACTAGGCGTTCCCCTGTTTGAGTTAATAACGAAACGGAAAGGGATAGTTCGCTATGTAGAACTAAGCTTAAAGACGATTGGCGTAATATCCAGAGAAAAAGTAAAAGTACTGTTTGTCCAGAATCCATCAATTGTATTGTCTTTATTGGCTGTTTTGGTTAAACCGATATTCCGTTTATTCGTGGTTGTGGATGCTCATAACTCTGGGATTCATCCCCTCGCGGGGAAAAGTAGAATTCTCAATAGAATTGCCAAAATAATCTGCCGAAAATCAGATATTGTAATCGTAACCAATCCTAGCCTCGAGATCATAGTTCGGGAAGTTGGCGGAAATCCATTTGTAATGCCGGATCCGATTCCAGAGTTTGAGTGCGATCCAGGTGATACCAGTAGCGTATCCGAAGATTATATACTGTTTATATGTACGTGGTCAGAAGATGAACCCTATGAGGCTGTGATTGAAGCCGCTCGCAGCCTGGAAAATGAAATCACTATATACGTGACCGGAAATTACCAGAATAAGCTGTCATATGATGAAATCCAAACCATGCCCAAAAACGTTAAATTACTGGGCTTTGTAAGCAGTGATGAATATATCCAGGTTTTTAAAAAAGCTATAGCTGCTATAGACCTGACGACCAGGGAAAACTGTTTGGTATGTGGGGCATATGAGGGGATATCGTTGGGGGTCCCCATGATAGTGAGTGACGATGAAGAAGGGCGAAAGATATTTACAAAAGGGTTTTATTTTACGAACAACGACGCAGAGGGTATAGCGACTTCGATACGAGATTCAATATCAAATAATAAAAGAATGAGAGAGAAAATTGAAGAGCTACGAGGAGACCATAGGGATTATACCGAGAAAAATATAAATAAGTTAGTTCTAACTATAACGGGAAGCTCTAATTAGTATTCAAGAATTAATATTTAAGGACTCGAAAAATCAACACTCTAAGGGTCGGCCTCGGGTAAGGCGTCCACTGCACATATTTCGAGATACCCCCCGTTTTGTAACGGAGGGTGTTCAAAAATCTGTGTCAGACAAGGCGATTCATTTTCTCGCCAGTTTCAAGTGTAGCGTGATTTCGGTTTAAAGATCCAGATACGGCTCGATTCGATCTTCGAAGTGAATCACCAGTTGCGACAGTGTCAGGTTCCAGTTTTGCACAGGATGGGTCCACTTTTCCGAAGCGTTGAGGATGCCTGCATAGAGCAGTTTTAGAAGGCTGTTTTCGTTCGGGAAGCCGCCCTTGGTTTTGGTCAGTTTGCGGAACTGACGATGCACCGCTTCCACAGCGTTGGTGGTGTAGATGGCCTTTCGGACATCTTCAGGGTATTTGAAGTAGACAGACAGATTGTCCCACTTCTTGCGCCAGGAGCGGATGACTACCGGGTATTGCTTGCCCCACTTGGCGTCCAGCTCGTTCAGAGCGGTCTCCGCGGCGCTCTTGGTAGCGGCTCGGTAAACCGCCTTGAGATCGTCCATGAAGGCCTTCTGGTTCTTCGAAGCCACGTACTTCATCGAGTTGCGGATCTGGTGGATGATGCACTGCTGGACCTCGGTCTCGGGGTAGATGGTTTCAATGGCTTCTGGGAAGCCAGTGAGGCCGTCGACACAGGCGATCAGGATGTCCTTGACGCCTCGGTTTTGAAGATCAGTCAGCACGCTGAGCCAGTAA
This sequence comes from Marinimicrobium sp. C2-29, assembly GCF_038419845.1. NCBI lineage: Bacteria > Pseudomonadati > Pseudomonadota > Gammaproteobacteria > Cellvibrionales > Cellvibrionaceae > Marinimicrobium > Marinimicrobium sp. C2-29. Next base: position 77,848 of record NZ_JBCAQT010000002.1, on the reverse strand, counting down.
TGAGCGCCCTCAGCGTCCGACAGGTACAAGCCGATCAGCTCTTTCCTGCCCTCGATATTCAGGGCTAGAATGGTGTAAATGGCCTTGCTGACATAGCGGCCGTTTTCCCGGACTTTGTAGTGAATCGCGTCGAGCCAGACAATGGGGTACACCGGGTCCAAGTCACGCTCGCGCCAGCTCTCCAACTCCGGTAGAAGTTTGTCGGTGACGGCGTTAAGCGTGCCATTGGAGAAGTCGATATCGTAGAAGTCTTTTAGGTGCTCACGAATGCTCTGATAGCTGTTGCCGTGGGCGTAGAGTGCGATAATCTTGCGCTCCAAATCGTCAGTCAAATGGGTCTGATTCTTCTTGATGAATTGGGGGTCGAAGGTGCCCGAGCGGTCTCTGGGCGTATCGAGCTCAAAGCTGCCAGAGGCTGATTTGACGGTCTTGGAGGTGTAGCCGTTCTTGCGATTAGGCTGCTCGTCATCGGCGATATGCTGCTCTTGCTCGGCCGTGAGCGCCGCTTCGGTGAGCTGCTTGATCAGTGGGGTCAGAAAGCCGTCCTTGCCGTTCATCGGCTTGCCGGCCTTCAGGTCCTCCAGGGCTTGGTTAAGGTCAAAATCGATGTCTTTTCGGGACATGTGTCATCTCCTGTTTTGCACAGTTTAGGGAAATGACACAGATTTATGAACACTACCTTGTAACGACCAAGATTAGCGACAAAAGGAAAAGAAGCAATGCAGAGGGTTCTTCTACGGTTATGACGTTTTTTCTATCAAATATGGATGAAACGCCAAACTGATAGTCATCAAAGCTAAAAAAACCTAACGCATCTGGACCCTTGGTTCCTAGTCCAGATAAAACGTCTACATCGGGGGAAGAAACCTGTACTTTCCATTCAGAGGCAAAAAATTTGCCGACATCATCTTTGCTGATTAAATCGAGAGGGCCGAAAAGCGCGAACACTTCATAAAAACCGGAAGCCAGCTCATTTGGTGATTTTTGGACAGTCTCGCGTCCGTTGAATATCCATAATCTATCTAGGAAATCCATTTGCAATCTAAGTACGTCATAAGAATCGACATCAAAAACAATTTCCATATTGGCTTCAAACGTTTCACCGCTTTCGATATTGTCCATTCTACTTGAAATATCGTATTTGATTAAAGAGGCCTGTGCGCTACATGAAAGAAGACCTATTGCTATAAGTGAATTCCATTTGTTCATGTTATTTCTCCAATGAAGAATTCCAAGGCACTAAAATTGATACTAAGAGCATTTTTGAAAAACACAAATACTTAATGCTTTTTAAAAAAATAATTTAGATAACATAATGGAATTATGAGCATCTGCGATCAGGGTGAGAAACATTACGTGTCAAATAATCAACGGATCAGTTTGTTGTCGCCAAACGGTCCCGGGGATTAATAACGTGTGCTAGACTTTTTCGTTAATTGCCTGCCACACAACTGATAAACAGAGGTTGATTAACGTGATAATACTAGATGGGACATGTTAAAAATTATGATTAAACTCGACTTCAATTTAATTTATATGGGGCTAGGATATTGATAAGTTCACCCTCAAACGATAGGTCACCGACCAGATATCTATGTATTGATGGTTTAAGAGGTGCTGCTGCATTGGCGGTTGTGCTATATCACTTGTCTGGAAATTTGAAAGAGGAGTTGTCAGCAGTTGCGCCGGGTTGGTTTATAACGATCACTAGCTACGGATATTTAGGTGTTCCCGTTTTCTTTGTTTTAAGTGGTTTCGTCATAACTGCAAGTACAAAATCGTATGGCGTAACTCTTGGATACTTTGGGAGGTTTGCACTTAAACGGTCTCTCCGATTGGATCCACCCTACTGGGCAGCAATAGGATTAGCCTCAGTATTTCTAATTACAAAGCGTGAGCTTGGATTTGATATAACAACGCCTGATGCTAAAAATTATATGGCCCATGCATTTTACTTGCAAGATATACTTGACATAAATCCAAAGATAAATGTTGTGTTTTGGACGCTTTGTCTTGAAATACAATTTTATCTTTTTTTTGTGCTATCGATACTGGTGACATCCAAAATCAGTGAAAAGTCGGGCTTGGTAAATGAAGTATTTGTCAATGTCTTTTCTTTCTTCCTGGTGATTACTGGATTGGTTTCACTGCTGGTCTATTCTGATTACCTGGCGATGGAGTCGAACGGGTGGTTTATCCCCTACTGGCATTTCTTTGTGCTTGGTTCGCTCACGTATAAAGCAACGTGTAAGAAAGGAGTGCATGTATTCTGTTTGATTGTGTTTCTAATTTTAGAGGTGGGGACGGTTGTCTATTCTGATGAAGATGCATATATGGCCGCTGCCATATCCACTTCTATATTTATTTCCTTCATGGCAACAATAAATAAACTACAGAATGGATTAAGCTGGGCGCCCTTGCAGTTCCTTGGAGCTATCTCCTATAGCTTATACTTAACCCACCCCGACATCGGGTGGAAGACGATCTCTATCGTTAAACTAATTTTCCCCGAGGAGGTGCATGGGTATTTATCCTTTCTTGTATATACTTTAGGAGTAATATCTAGCATATTTTTCGCCTATGTTTTCTATATTGTGATAGAACGAAGTAGCCACAAGCTATCTAGACGGATAGTAATAAAAAAATGACTTCTTATGCACATGTTGTGGCAGCTCGATTTAGTTGGTCGCTTAATCAGTGCTGGCGGTGACTTCCTTAGCCAGGATCGTTGTCGCCTCTATCAGCATAGGTTGCGTGAGTCAGATGATATGAGCGACAGCCCTTCCCTTTAGGTTTTGAGTAACACTCTCTACACCCTTAAATAAGGTGATTACCGCATGGCTTTGAAGATTTCAGCGTTATTGAACAAGAACACGAGCGCTTATAACCGCTGCCCTGATAGTCTGCATTTTTATGCCGGAAAGAGTATAAAGAGTGATCCAGTTATGCGAATGCGTTCGCATTAAACAGAAGGGTGCGTTCGTATAATGTTGAAATCGCCGGCGCGGGATAAAGATGTAGAAGTTATCTGTCTAATAGCTGAAGGCTATATGGCAGCAAATACTATTTTGAGGTTAAATATGAATCCATATAGGTTGGTCCCATTTATACTTTTGAGCTTTTCCTTTTTCGGAGCAAAAGCAGATCCTGTGATAGAGGACTTTAAGTTAAATAGTGACGAAGGTTATATAGAAATATTCGGTAGTGGCTTTGGAGACAAGCCTAATGCGAAACCATTGCTGTGGCTTGATTTTGAGTCTGGAATAGATTTTAGCTTGTCACGTACAGAGCTTTCTATTGACGATATTAATGGAAAAATAGTTAGTGATCCAGATAATCTGGATAACTCCGTTCTGATCTACGATGCTAAGGGCAATGGTTCTGGCGGTCCTGAAGACATTGAGTTTGATTCGGACAAACTTTTCATTAGCGTCAAGAGATATTACAATTTCGATATTGACGACCCTGAGCTTACTGGGTCTTCTGGCGGACTTAATTTAAAAGTTTTGCGACTTTGGGCTAGTTATACATCGCCGGATATCAACAATATCTACCTTGGGTACCAGGGTACAGAAGGGAATAATTCGGGGAGAATATATGCCGAATACACTGGGCAAAGTACGAACTGGGTTGGCAGCACGGCACCTCAAAAGGGTTTTGATTGGCTAAACGAAGAAGTTATTTATGAGGCCAGTAACATAGACGCTCAAAATGGAATATTTCAGTATATTAGGAATGGAAAATATGCGAAGTCGACAGAGGCAAGGCATCGGACATCCGATAGGCCAAAACGGTATGGGGTTCTGGTTTTTGACCAAGTAAGTAATTATTCATTGTCGTCTCCGTTGGAAATAATGTACGACGATATTTATGTGGATGAGTCGTATCATCGCCTAGTGCTAACTGACTCTAAATCGGCCGATAAATATTCAGAATCTGTTATTCAAATACCAATAGAGTGGAGTGATACATATATTAAGGCTAAGGTGAGAACCAAGAGTATTAATAACGGCAATCAATACTTACACGTATATGATGGCAAAAACGTTAGCACAGCGGAAGGTTTACGCTTTTGCCCGGAATGTCCTGTAGCTCCTATAATCCCTTAGTTGCTAGTTATTTAGATATATATTCCTGCTTATTGACAAGGAAGTCTTGGCAGAACTGACGTTGCCCATGATGAGTTACCTTCCCTCCCGTTACTACCTCTTATGTAGTGGTCAAGTTTTTTCGCGTAAGCGCCAATCCAACCACCCATTACCCGACCTAAACCGAGCCAAATAACCTCCCAGCTCTCAATAATGGGAGGTTTCGCCTGTCGTAACCGGGTGGTTGGTTAGGCGCTTGCTAAACAACTTCTGAGTCAAGTTGATACGTTCCGAGATCCCTCTCGGGGTGATCGAGAACCAGTGCTAACCTGTGACTTGAGTTTTTGGCGATAATTACCCCAAGACAATCTGGTAAGTACAGCAGAAAATCCACCAAATAGGTACCATTCATAGCTCGATAAGCCATAACTAGCGAAGCTGAACAGGAAGTTCATGACAAGCCATACCTGCATCGCTGGTAGGCATTTTTGTAAGAAGGAGGAAGCATTAGGGTCGCTATTGACTGATCTATTCGTAACCAAAAATCCTTTATAAATCTCTTTCGCATAAAGGATGAATATGATTAGACCAACAATACCCAATTCCTGAAATATTTGGAGCCAGAGGTTGTGTGATATCTGATCTCGGCCTCCAATGTTCCAATTTGCCTCTCGTGAAGTCCCCAGTCCATGGCCAAAGATGGGTTTGGCCATGCCTACTTGAAAATCCCGCTTTAGTCCTGTCAATCTTCCTTCCGCAGATTGCGCACTCTTTGTGTCTTCGTCGAAGATAGATAGATACCTGTCTTGTTGTACCGGATTTAATGAAGCAAAGAAGATTGCTATACCGAATATTCCGATTACAGAAAGAATAAACTTCTTGTTGCTCTTTAGGAAAATAACCCCATATATAATAGCGACTGCGAGTATTCCAGAGCGAGAAAGCGTCAATGACATTGTATACAATAGGATTGGCAGTAGGGACCAGTAGATCAACTTTCGCCAAAATCCATCGTTACCAAAGAGATAGTGGTAAAATGGCAATACCGTTGCTATTAAAAATGCCAGTCCATTTGCGTTGATCACGTCGTAGGGAGATCCGGCTAGTCTATCGACGCTGTCCCAACCAAAGGTAGTTACTGATCCCCAATAATCTTGCGTTATATTTAGGTATAATGGTTCAGCTATTCTAAACGTGTTTGCCAGCAAGAATGTGTAGACTACGATCTTCAATCGTTTTTCATTCAAAACAAGGCTGTAAGTAAAAAAGAAAAAAATGACCGCCTTTACGAATTCTGGAAGCCCCTTACTTAGTACTGATCCGGGCCATGTGACGAAAGGAAGCACCAGTATTGAATAAATAAACATTATTTTTAAGTATTTTGCGATCCGCTGCTCATCCGGTTTTTGTAATTTTGCTCCTATTATTAGTACAAATATACAAGCGACTAAAAGCAAATCCAGGCGTATGTCCCCTAGTATTGAAACTCTTGCAGGTATTCTTAGGAAAAAACTGATTATATAGACTACAAACAGAGCGAAGGCTAGTTTAGTGGATTTTATATCTCTGGAAATAATGTCGTGCGTCATTTATCTAATTGCCAACGTTGAATAGAGGTTTTCGTAACTACTTCTAGTATCTTCGACACCGTAGCGTCCCTTTGCGACCAACGCATATTCTTTAAATGTGTTTTTGGGCCCCGAAACTATTTTCAAGATACCCTGCTGTAGGGATTCAGAGCTGGCAGGTTCTACCATGACGGCTGGTGTTTCTGCACATACTTCTCTAAGTCCTATGCAGTTGCTGGCAACCAATGGTACACCCGCCACTAGGACTTCCATGGGAAGAAGGGGGCATGCCTCCCACAGAGAGGGCATGACAACGATGTCACAGCCCGTTATGTATGGGGCCGTATTCGGAACTGAATCATAAAAGTGGAATAGATGCGATAGACTTTTTTTCTCTATGTCAATTTTTTCTTCACGGATGAAGGCTCCGCTTCCAAAGCATGCTACATGATACAAACCCGGGCTTATGGCCTCTAACTTTTCAATGGCGCCTACTAAATATTTAAATCCTTTCTGAGACATGAATCGCCCGAAAAATCCTATAAGAACGGTTTCTTGAGATAACCCTAATTTTTCTTTGAGATTGACAGGTTCCGCACAATAAAACCGATTTGTTTCAATTCCGTTTAGAATAACTGTACATTTTTTTTTATTTAGTGAAGGAAGGTGCTCAATTAAATTGCTTTGAGCGTCAAAGGATACCGATTGTACTATGTCGTACCTATTCAAAGTAATTGACAACAGTATACGTTTAACTCGCCCCTTAAAACCTGAGAATTGCTTATGGTTGAGTATGTCGTGGGAGGTAAAGATTGATCGACATTTCAGAAATGGCAGCTTCCAGCCAATTGACAGTGCCGAGGTGAAACCATGGGCGTGTATCAGATCAAAATTGACCAAGCCCGTGATTTTACTCGCCTTCTCTGCAAACTCCTTGAATGAAGGGGACGACGTTGTCGTTTTATACCAGGTGCAGTTAATGTTTTCCAACTGGCCCACTAAGGTAGCTACTTGTGGCATGTCAGGCGTTAGGATATGCAAATCGAGTTCCGGGTCGCTCCACGCCGAATAGATATAGCTGATAAACGTTCGTATTCCGCCCACTGGCCATCTAACTACCAGAAAAACCTTCATATACTCGGCTCCAAGTTTTTTCCTTACTCAGTAAAGTGAGCTTTGCTCATTGTGTATCTTGCCCGCGTTCTAACTCTTCGTTGAGAACGGTTTCCAGCGGTTCGGGAGTTTAATGAACAATCGCAAAGTGTCTTCTCATAGCTGATGATATTAATGCTTTTAAGCTTGGCGTACTAGCCCCAAATGAGTTTAGTTGTCGCCCTTCCGGAAACTGTCAATCTGATTCGAATAGTTGCTTAAACCGTTAATGTCGATAATGCGCCATGAGCTTATTAGCGCCTCCAGCGGCCAGCTGGCTGGTGAAGAGTTGCTCTCCCCCTCCCCGGCGAAGCAGTTGGCCAACTTCGCCATGCTGACAAGTGCCGGCCTCAGCCCGGATTTTAAGCTTGTAGTCAGTCGAGAAACGCTGCCGGGTGCGCTTCTCCTGGTTGGGGTTGGGAGTCACTTGATTCTCATGCATGTCTGATGGCGTTTTGGGCATTGTTACGCTCCTGAAGCGCGGGTTCTGAAATAGAGTTTCACTCCCTGATGCGGTGTATGGATTCAGGTCGACACGTAGGGGTAGGTAGGACTTGGCTTGTGTAGCTTTTTTTTACGTAGGCATGCCTGTTCAGGGTGTGGTTCTAGACGACACTCCTTTAAAAACAACGACTTGCGGACGATTTTCCAGTGTGGCGCAACAATTGCAGAATAATTGCTGAGCTGTACTAGCAATCGCAAAGCCAGCTGCTTCGGCAGCAAAGTATACAACTGAGCTGCCTTCTAAAGACGGATTTTTAATATAGGTGGGTAGAAAATGAAGGATTTAAGCTCTGGCTATTCAGTTGGGGCCAGCTTTCCAAGGCTGTGCGTTTGTTTTCTTATTTTCCTCATCTCCGCCGCCAACGCCTGGGGTTATGGCATTGTCCACTCTCCGGGGCCTGACAGGGCCGGCGCGACGGTGTTGAACGGTTCCGAGGTGTCGGGAAATATATACACTTTTATCGACGAAGATGCGGGCATTAGTAAGGTCGATTTTTACGTCAACGGTAGCCTCCACCAGAGGGAGGGTTTGGCGCCCTGGGATTTGGCGGGCACCGCCTCCAACGGCAACTCCAGGCCCTATGACACCACCCGGTTGCCCGATGGCGAGCATCTGATCTCCGCCGAGGTCACCCTGGATGACAGCTCGTTGGTGAACCTGACGGCCACCATCCTGGTGGACAACTCGACGGCAGTTTTGGAGCCAACACCCGCCTCCTTTTCTGAAACACTCCACAGCCGGTCGATCATCACCCGCCCTCTGACGGTGGAGACGTCCGCTGGCAGCGAGGTGGATGTCAGCCTCGGGGTTGACCAGAGTTGGGTCTCGTTCAGCGCCGCTTCCGGAACCACGCCGTTTTCCACCAATGTGGCCCTGGACTCCAGCGCTCTGAGCTCGGGCACCCACAACGCGACCATAACCGTCTCCTCCTCCAGTCTGAATCCCATTACCATTCCGGTGACGCTGGAGCTCAACTTGAGCAGCGGAACCTATGATTTGATGGTTTCACTCAGCTCTGATCGCTCTGCGGCCGATGTGCTTCAGGGTCAGTCGGTTCTGGGGGATATCTTTGTCTTTACCGCGCCGGACTCCGGTGTCTCGTCTGTCGATTTCTACTTGAACGACCCCGGCCATGCCGGTAGTCCTTACAAGAAGGAGGGCGCGGCCCCCTACGACTTGGCCGGCACGGCCTACAATGGCTCGGCGCAACCCCTGGACACCACGCTGCTGGCCGCCGGGAACTACACGGTCACCGCCGAACTCAAGCTGTCGAACGGCTCCCTCGACTACGCCTCCGGCGATTTCACCCTTAGCGGCGGGGGTTTCAACTTTTCCCCCGATTCGCTCAGTTTCACGGTTACGGATCCGGAAACCACCGCCGAGGCCACCGTGGATATCAGTTATGCAGAGGGCGCCGAAGAGATTTACACCATTACCTCCACGGCGGGCTGGCTGCTCGTGCAGCCGGATATGGAAATGACTGCGGCCACCCACACTGTCAGTGTCGATGTTACGGGGCTGGATCCGGGCACCTACCAGGCGGAGCTGGTGGTGGAGGGGCCCGTTACCGACACTATACCTGTGTCCCTCACCTACGAGACGCTGGATTCGAACAGCTTTACGGTGATGGTGAGTGCCGCCAGTGACCGCAGCCACTCCGTGGGCCTGGACGGCCAGGAGCTGGTGGGCAACGCTTACGTGCACCTGCAGCCGGAGGATGGCGTCAGTAAGGTAGAGTTCTATATCAACACCCTAGTCGACGGCACGCCCGACAAGATCGAGCGGTTGGCCCCCTACGACCTGGCCGGCACGGCCTCGAACGGTTCGGCGTTGCCGTTCGATACCACCACTCTGGCCGACGGCAATAACTTTGTTACCGTGGCCGTCTATAAGAGCAACGGCGGTAACGAGACCCTCGGGGCCAATTTCACCGTGGCCAACAACCCTGACCCCGCCTTTATCCTATCGCCCGAAGAAGTCTTCGAGTCGGCCAATTCGGGCGATTCCCCCCGGGGCGTGATTGTGTCTCTGGGCCTGAACGCTAGCGCCGAAGGCATTACGCCCAATTTCAGTGTCAGCGAAAATGTGTCCTGGCTCGGGGTGAGCCCGGCAAGCGGTACCGCGCCTGAGGAGCTGACCCTGACGCTGGACCCCAGCGGGCTCAGCGGCGGTACCTATGAAACCACGGTCACCATCGTCAGCGACGCTCTGCCCACCGTCAGCCTGCCGGTGGCCCTGACCGTGCTGGACGGTCTGCCCAGCCTGGTGGCCAACCCGGGTCAGATCACCCTGACGGTGCCGCCGGATTCGGGCACCCACACGAGCTCCTTCGACATTTCCACCAGCAACGGTTCTTCCACCGCCTACAGCGACCAGTCCAACCAGTTCTGGCTCACGGTTGAGGGTAACGACGGCTTCGCGCCGGAGACGGTAACGCTCAAGGTCGACAGCAACGGCCTGGATCTGGGTGTGTACAAGGCGGAGCTGGAACTGACTGCTACCGACTACGGGCCGACAACGGTATTTGTCACCCTGGAGGTCGCCGACCAGACCGATTGCGGTCCGGTGCCATGCTCCGAAGTAAGGGTGAATTTACCCTACATCCTGGAGTTCGAGGAGGGTGCCGGGGGTGTGCTGGACCTGTTCGGTCAGGGCATGGGCTTTACCTATGTGTTGCCGTCGAGCAAGGTCGACTCCTACCTACAGGACAACGTCGAGTTGAATCTCGGCGCGGGCGTGCTGGATATCACCTCCACCAAGGGCATCCTGCATCTGGACGTGAACAACCAGATCAATCCGCTGGGCGTGGGCTTTGCCGGCCCCAACCAGATCACAAAAATCACCACTACCCTCAACAACCCGCACCCCGGCACCGGCAACTACGAGCAGGCCGGCCTCTGGTTCGGCTACAACGAGGACAACTACGTCAAGCTGGTGTACAACTCCTTCCTCGCCGACCCGGTGGTGGAGTTCGCCTACGAACAGAACGGCGTCTGGACTAAAAGCACGGCCAGGAAGGTCGGCGATCTCAGTGGGAGCCGGCTGGAGCTGGAGCTGATTGCCAACCCCAGCACGCGGGCGGTGGATGCCTACTACTTAATCAACGGCGGCTTCCGCACCCACGTGGACAACATTATTGTTGAGCCGGAATTTTTCAGTTTTGATGCCGCTGGCATTGACCCGGAGATCGGCACCCGCAGCTTTACAGGCATCATGACCACCAATCGTCACGGCCCGGCGCCGATCACCTACGAGTTCGAGCGCTTCGCGGTGGAGGCCACCGTAAGCGAGGCGGTAGAGACGGCCTTCTCCTTTAGCCGCAGTTCCCATCCGCTGGATTTTCCCACCGCCATGGTGTGGGCGCCGGACGGCAAGCTGTATGTTACCGAGCTGTTCGGCACCATTCACGCGCTCACCTTCGACGAAAACCTGAACGCAATTTCGGATGAGGTGATCACCAGCCTGACGGACACCCTGGGCCAGCGCCTGACTTTGGGCATAACCTACTATGACGACGACCCCTCGGACGACAGTGTCTTTTCCCTATGGGTCGCCTCCTCCAGCCCCTCAATCAATGACGGCGTAGCCAACTCCAGCACCGTCACCCGGCTGTCCGGCCCCAACTTCGGGACCGTTGAGCAGGTGATCACCGGCCTGCCGCGCGCCAAAGCCAACCATGCCATCAACCACATCCATTTTGGCGCCGACGACCGTCTTTACATTGCCTCCGGCGGCAACACCGGCGCCGGCGCGGTGGTGGACGAGCCCAATGAGTTCAAAGACCGGGCCGAACAGCCTCTGTCCGCCGCTCTGCTGGTGGCCGATGTATTTGCGGGCGGCTTCGACGGCAGCTGCGCCAACAACGAGGACATCTACGGTCCGGCCCCTTGCGACGTGGTGACCTACGCCACCGGCTTGCGCAACACCTACGACTTTGTATTCCACTCCAACGGCGAGATCTACGCGCCTGACAATGGCCTAGGCGTGACCGGCGGCTTCCCGCCCCGGCCGGAGCCCGATTGCAGCGGCATTGCCAGCGCCGTCCCTGTGGAACAGGGCGGCCACAACCCCGGGTCACAGCCCGACTTCCTGGTCCGGCTTCAGCAGGGCCGCTACTATGGCCACCCCAACCCCTCCCGTGATGAGTGTGTCTTCCAGGATGGCAGGCTGCAAGGTGTGGCACCTCTGCCCAACTATGAGCCTCCGATGAGCGATCTGGGCATGAACGCCTCGGCTAACGGCATCATTGAGTATCGCTCTTCCAGGGCCTGTGGCAGGCTACAGACGGACCTGTTAATCGTCCGTTACTCCCTGGGTGATGATATTGTGCGGGTGCAGCTGACCGGAGATGGCCTGGCGGTCGAATCCCAGGAGGTCCTGGCGACCGGGTTCAATGACCCACTCGTGATTGCCGAGCGCAACGGCGACCTGTTCGTGGGCGAGTTCGGTGGCGGTAAAGTCACCGCCCTGCGGCTGGATCCGGTGGCCTGCTGGTCGACCGCCCAGCCCATGCCGGTCGAGATTCTGGACCCGGGCAGTGTCGGCGCCGACGGATACCTTTACAGTATCGCCGGCAAACTCTCCAGCGGTCCGGTCAACCACGTCTATCGCTACGACCCGAATTTCGATGCGTGGGCGCAATTGGCCAGCAAGCCGGGAACTGCGGTTGAAAACCCGGCCGTGGCGGCCGACGGCGGTTATCTCTACGTGATGGGAGGCTCCAGCGGTCCCTTCTCCGGCGCCGTGGACGAACTCTGGCGCTACGACATCGCGGCCAACAGCTGGAACAGCCTGGCACCCATGCCCCAACCGATGGGCGGCATACGGGCTGAAGTGATCGACGGGCGAATTTACGTTGCCGGCGGCATGAGCGGCAACGGCGCCTCGGTAGCGAGCCTGATGATCTACGATATCGCCAGCAACAGCTGGTCTTTTGGGCCCAGCATGGCTCAAGAGCGGGACAACCCGGGAACGGTGGTCATCGACGGTGAGCTCTACGTGCTGGGCGGCCGCCACCGGCTCTCCGACGGCTCCACCCTGGCAGAAGGCGTGGACTCCATGGAGATCTACAACCCGCAAGTGGGCAGCTGGCGCGACGGCGGCGTCATAAGAGGACGGCGTACCTTCGCCATAGGTGCCATCGATGGCAAGCTCCAGGTGGTCGGTGGCGAGAAGAATCCTGACTCACCGGGACAGATGTTCTACGAAGTGGATGTTTACGATCCTGCCACGGGCAACTGGAGTCAGTTGGATGATGCGCCCGAGCCGAGGCACGGCGGTGCCTATGCGACCATCGGCAACCGGCTGATTGTCGCTGGCGGAGGCAGCGCCGCAGGCTCGAGCTTTACCGATACCACTCAGATCATGGTTCTGGACTAGGAGGGTCCCCCCTACGTAAGTGCCTGACCAACCCCGACCGATCATAACCGCGTGGTTGGGCACTTACTTTTTCTTTAACCGCCAGGCAACTGATTCCTGTACTCTATAGTAGAGCTTCTTAAGGAGTTTGAGCTTGTGATGTTTGACAGAGACGTCGTAACCATGTTGATTTAACAGATCCCCAGAAATTTCATAGGCTATAGCTTGATCTGGGCCGTCCAGGACGCTCTTCCATTTATAGCATTGATTTTCCGAAGGTCCTTGTTGAAGATTTGCATGTATTCTCTTGACTGCATCCGGTAAGCTGTCCCATTCGTTCGAGTAGCTACTTACCATTTCATTCTGGAAATCTATTTTCAGGAGTGAGCATATTTTTCTTAAGTTCTCCTCTGGTTCACGAACCAGGTCTTCGAACCGCAGTTCTAAATAGCGGTCTGGTGGAAGCATGGCAAGCTGGACTTTGCAAAGGGTGGCCATCTCTTTCCAGAATTGCATTGCGATAGGAAAATTGGACGGTCCCCAGCTCCTGTCCAATAAAGACAAAGCCACATCGCGGCCGTCTCTTATTATATGAATATACTTGGCATTCGGGAATATTCGATTAAGAACATGAATATCGGGAGTGTATCCGGGCGTTTTGTCGCCATAGATTGGCTTCCCCTTCTTTTTTGCGTAACAACGGTAGATCTCATTGATTAATCCGGGTAAATCTCTGCACTTGTCAAGGTCCAGATCTTCTTTGCGTACTGGTGGTTCCCACTTGGACACAAAGTACCCTGAAAGTATCTCGTCAATCAGGTTCTCCAAGTCTGAATCATTGGTGAGATTCGGCGTCAGTCCATACTTGTTATAGCAATGGACCATAAAGTTCGACTCATAGGGAATGGCGATCTCGCTGTGGGAATTCAGCATAGAGCTGAGGAGCGTAGTGCCCGAGCGAGGTGCTCCCACAATAAAAATGAAAGGATATCCTTTCAAATTTTCAAGAGAGTTAGCTGTGTTATTAGTCATTGATGATGGCTCATTTTGTTAAGGCGATGTTGCGCCTTTATTTGAACGCTCTTGACAATTTTCCAATAGCTTCTTGTGGCGATGTGGCTTCTCAGGAGAGTTGTGTGAGTCGCGATCCTTTCCTTGTAGTCAGTTTTCTTGCCCTGGCCTGCTAGAAAATCGTAATTTTGTCTTGCCTTTAGTGTGTCTTCAATAGCATAACCCAGGTGTAATGACCCGAGTGGAATCTTGTGGGCAAAGTGTTCATGATAGCCACTCTGTAAATTATATCGCCTGTTCTGCCATATGACGTCGAAAAGTACCGAAACCGGTTGGCCGTCTACCATGATTGCCTCTGGAACTGCCTCTCCACCACTGTCGATCAATCGCTGACAAAAGTTTTTCATGAAGTTCATCGACTGACCTGAATAACAGGGGTTGCCCCAACGCTGAATATGAAAATCATTGAGCAATTGAAAAAACTGCTCTATTTCGATTAGAGAATACTGTTGGCGTTGCACTTCTCCGTGCTTTTCGAGCCGTGATCGACGGTTGAAAAACGCGAGTCTCGTGCTTTTGCCAAGCTTGGCTAAATAGTGATCAAAATCCATATTCTCTATTGAATAGCCTGGCTCCTCTTTGATCAGATGGTTGCCCCAGGGCTCAAAGTCAATCAGAGAGAGTACGTCGTCCTCTTCCTGATATCCGGCTGCGATGTCAGTTAAGCACATCTGCTGCCAAGGCAGTTTGTGTAGCTCTTTACTAAGTTCATGTATGCTGCCGCTTTCTCGTATCAGATCAGAAATATCGTTGTACTCTGAACGAGGCGTGCTCAAGGTGCCAAAACCGTTGCCGACCAGACAGAGTACCGATACTGGCATGACACGCTTGAATCGGTGCGGAATCCGGTAAAGCATTTCCAGGGGATTGCCTCGGCCACCCAGATCGATCAGTCCCTTCGAAATGTCTTTCCCCCAGGTATCCAGCCAGGCTTGAGTCCAAGCCTCCGTGCGGAACACTGATTGTGAATGTGAGTGTAAATTGTTGGACATTTTTATCAATTACCACAATATAGTGTGCTTCCGACCCTACATTTTTCCTGCTGTTATGATTTTTGGGATGGCATTCTTTTAAGGTATAGGTCGGCGGCTAGAGGTAAAGCCTGGAGTAGGCGCTCATGTTGAAACTTTTTAATGGCAAGTTTCACGAAGGATCGGAAATAGCTCCGGGCACGATTCCTCAGCTTTAAGGCGCGAATCGGGCTATCTTCCTGCTCCATCAGAAGGATGCGGCTTTTGGTGTAATGGTAAAGCATAGACAATGTGTTTGAACTCACGTTACTATCATGCATTCTCCGCCTGAATACAAACTCATTTATTACCACCACGGGGTGGTTGGCGGCCATACGGTAGTTTAGATGATAGTCTTCGCAAGCCTTGAGCTGTTCACTAAAGCCGTTCTGATTTCTAACCAGTTCAGTGCGGTACATGACCGAGACGGTAATACTAAAGTTCTCTTCAAGGAGAAGGTTCGCCGCCTTACCCTTTGGAAAAATCAGCGTGTTTTTCGTTATTGAGTGTTGAAATTCTTTGCTTAGTTGTGGGCAGGTTGAAAAATGCCCTTCGCTTACCACGCCATTCTTGAAGTTACGATAGTCGCCGACACACATGGCAGCGTCCGGGTGATCCTCCAGAGCCTCGACTTGACGTCGGGTTCTATCCGGCTCCAATAGGTCGTCCCCATCCAGGAACGAGATATAGACTCCTTTTGCCATCTTGAGGCCAGTATTCCGGGGCTTAGATGGTCCGCCGCTATTGGATTGTTTAACAATCTCAATCTTAGGCAAGAAGCGCTCCGCTAGTGCGATAGTATTGTCCGAAGAACCGTCATCTACCAGTATTATCTGAAGGTTAGGGTAGTCTTGATCGACCGCGCTTTGGATCGTTTCTTCTACATATTGTTCGCAGTTGAACGTCGTTATCACGATAGTAACCAGAGGGTATTCTTGCGTCATTCTCTGAGCCTTAAAAAACTGATATTAAGCTTCGCGTTTGATCAGAAAGCGGGGAGTGACCCTTTTGGCCAGGCCACGCTCGCGAGCGGACATGTCAAATATGAGAAAAGCCAGCCCTATTCCGGCGGCAGCCAGAACAGTCGCCGCCAGGTTCCAGGTGATCTCAGGTGTGTCTCTATTGAGAGACAGATCCAAAAGGTAAACCATCGGTATCAAAAGTAAAGGCCGGAATGAGCCTATCATCAGTGAGTGTAACCTCTCCACAGATAACGCCTTGCCGGCGAGGATTGGCAAAAGTAGGAGGCGACCGACCAGTAAAGGAGCGGATATGGCATAGGCGGCAAATAGGGGGCCGAGTTCATAAATCGGCAGCCCTATTCCCAGAAGCAGCGCGCTAAGACAGGTTTCGAAGAAGCTGATTTTTGCCGTCAGTTTGTGTTGACTGGTGGCAAGAAGCCCTGTGTTGAAAGCGTTCGCCGCCAGTGAACTCATGCGTCCAAATAGCAATACCAGGAGAATATGGTAGCCTGTTTGGTAGTCAAAATCGCTCCCCATCCAGTAGTACAATATGGGTTCGCCCAACAGGATAAACCCGCCTATGGTGATGGCGGCGCAATAGCAGTTCATGCGGTTGAATAGAATCAGGTCGTCCCGAAACTTGACCTTGTCTGCTCTTGCCGTGTGATCGGTGAGGACGGGCAAGGCAATATTCAACATTTTGAACAATAACTGACTGGAATACTCAACCAGGCGCACAGAAACGTAATATACGCTAACCGCGGCCAACGAAATAAAACCGCCGATAAAGAAAATATCGATTCTCTGTTTGATCATCTGGTTGACATCGATCAAAAACGCCCAGCTACTGTAACTGAACAACTCCTTCATGGTTTTCTTTTCGGCGTATTGGCGAGATAAGCGCATCTCCGAATAAATCGCCTTTGCGAGAATGTAAAATAACAGGTTGCCTACGGCACCAAAAATAAGGCCAACCGTTGCTATCGCAATGACTTGATAGCCCAGATATAACAGTGTGATGACCGTTATGGTGGATGCGACTTTTAAAGCAATGCGGTAAGTTGATAGGAGATCATAGCGGTAGTGGGCTGTGGCCACTCCCGCGAAGGCTTTGACGGGGAATTCTGCAGCAACTGTGAGTCCCAACAAAATCAGCACTAACTGAAATTCGCGTTCCGAGATAACATCGGATAGATCGGGGCGATAAAAGAACGCAACAAGTATTACCACCAGAACGATAACGGCACATAAACCCGTGTATATCAAAAGGGAGGAGTTAATAACCTTGTTGGCCTTGGTATGATCCGCGTTGGATATGGCGTGAGTGACGTTGCGAGTTACGGCTGCGGCAAAGCCCAGATCGAATATATACATAAGCCCTGTAAAACTGCCAGCCAGCACCCAAAATCCGTAAAGATCTTCACCGAGGTGGTGAAGCAACATCGGCAGCGTAATAAAGCCAGCGATGATTGCTACAACAGCTTCAGCGGTTCTCAGGGCTGAACCTTTCAGCATTAGGCTCAATTTAGACATTTTTTGCATTCTCTGGTTCTACTTGACGTCGAACAGCCTTTGCGGCGATTTCTACCAGAAGTTTGGTTCCTGATAGTGATACAAGCATGTTCGATCTAAACGTGGAGCGAAACCATAGTTTGGTGGCGGCACCTACACGATTATCATACAGGAGAATACTGATGTAAGAGTGGTAGCGCAGTCTTCGGTAAGAGAGCTTTTTCCAGAGATTTTTAACCCCGTTCGGTGAGTGCCTGTCGACCACCAGTAACTGATATTTCAAGGCGGTCTTCCATTTGTGCTGACCGGTCACACTGCTGTGATGCTTTCGGTAATGTTGCAGCACTTCGTTGGTATGAATAAAAGGGTATTTCTTCGCAAGCCGGATCCACACTTCCCAGTCGTGTGCTGTCCAGACTTCCGGATCCCAGAGGCCGTCAGCACAGATAGTGGATCGTTTGGCGAAGAGAGTGTTCAGGTTCACCATTTGCTGGTGGTCCATTGATAGTAGGTTATGGACGTAGTCTCCCGCTTGAGAGGGAGGGCAACTGATGGTCCCGAATTCTTTGTTCCCCTCTGAATCTTCGGTAAAACGTTGCACACAACCGACGACCACGGCGTCGGGATTGTTGTTTAGTGCTTCCAGCTGCATTTCGATTTTTGTTGCGGGCCAAAGATCGTCAGAATCAATAGAGGCGACATAATCGCCGTGCGCCATCTTGAAGCCTATGTTTCTGGCTGTTGGACTATAGGAGTTCGCTATTTTCTTATAGTGTACCCGGGTGTCGGTTTGCATCAGTTCCTTGATCACTTCCTCGGTATTGTCGGTAGAGCCGTCATCAACAACAATTATTTCCAGGTTTTGGTAGGTCTGGGCTCGAACGGAGTCAATGGTTTCCCCAATAAGTTCCGCGTTGTTGTACGTCGGCATGATAACGCTAACAAGGGGGTTGGTTTCGATAAGGCTAGCCATTTGCGGTTTCCATGATTATCAATCGCAGCGAGGTTTCTGTTGTGTGTTGGCGTCAGGTAAAATTACGCCGAAATATCTTTGCGATATTCATTGTTCATTCCTTTGGCTGTTGGCTTCTACGTTGCCTGGTTCATTCCGCTTTGGCATGACTCGCCAACGGGATGTCATGCTTCTTGATCAAGTCATAAAACGTCGGCCGCGTAATTCCCAGTAACTTCGCCGCCGCCGAGATGTTGTTGTCGGTCATGGCCACGGCTCGGAGGATGGCGTGGCGTTCGGCTTCCTGGCGGACCTGGCGCAGGTTGATGGACAGGTCTTCGCTGTCGGTTTCCAGCCCCAGGTCGTCTCGGGTGATGTGTTTGTTGTCGGCCATGATCACGGCGCGTTTGATCTTGTTCTCCATCTCCCGGATGTTGCCGGGCCAGGGGTAGCATTCGATGGCCTGGACCGCGTCGGGGGTGAAGCCCTTGATCTTCTGGTCGTGCTCTTTGGCAAACTTGAGCATGAAGTGGCGGGCCAGCAGGACCTTGTCCCCTTGCCGGGCTCTGAGGGGCGGGATGTCGACCACCATCTCGCAGATGCGGTAGTAGAGGTCTTCCCGGAAGCTGCCCTCTTTGACCATTTCCTGCAGGTTCTTGTTGGTGGCGCAGATGACCCGCACGTCCACCGGGATTTCTTCCCGGCCGCCGACCCGCTCGATGACCCGTTCCTGCAGGAAGCGTAACAGCTTGGATTGCAGGTTCAGCGGCATGTCGCCGATTTCGTCCAGGAAGAGAGTGCCTTCGTGGGCGGTTTCCACCTTGCCCAGGCTCTGCTTGCCGGCGCCGGTGAAGGAGCCTTTTTCGTGGCCGAACAGTTCGCTCTCGATCAGGTTCTCGGGCACGGCGGCGCAGTTGATGGCGATGAACCGGTTGTTGCGCCGGGGGCTCAGTTGGTGAATGGCGCGGGCCATGATCTCTTTGCCGGTGCCGCTCTCGCCCAGCAGGGTACAGGTGACGCTGGTGGGGGAGATTTTCTCCAGCATGCGGCAGATTTTGAGCATCTGGGGGTCGTTGGTGACCAGTCCTTCCAGCGGGGTCTGCTGCAGGCGGGAGAGGCGGCGGTTTTCTTCTTCCAGGTCAAAGATGTTGAAGGCGCGCTGGACGATCAGGTCCAGGGTCTGGGGTTCGACCGGTTTCTCGTAATAGTCGTAGGCACCCATGGCGATCGCACGAATGGCATTCTCGTGATCGGTCTTGCCGGTCATGACAATGATTTTGCTGCTGGGCGACATGCGGATGATGTCTTCAATGCACTTGAAGCCTTCATCTACTCCGTCCTGATCGGGCGGCAGCCCCAGGTCCTGAATGATGACCGAGGACTCGTGCAGGCGCAGCGCGGCAATGGCGTCCTGGCGGTTCTCGGCGAACACGGTTTCGTAGTCGTCAAAGTGCCAGCGCAGCTGACTCTGCAGGCCGCGGTCGTCTTCAATAATCAGTAGTGTGTGTTTGTTGTTTTTGCTCATGTCGCCTTCTTGCCTGAGCCCTAATCGATGGGTAACGTCACGGTAACGGTGGTGCCTTCACCTACGGCGCTGATGACATTGAGTGTGCCGTGTAACTCGTTGATGTATTCACGCGAGAGGTAAACGCCGATGCCCATTCCCTTGCCGGACTTGGTGGTCTCAAAGGGCTTGAACAGTCGATTGTGAATAAAGTCCCAATCCATACCGGCCCCGTTGTCTTCGATGGTGATCACCGCATCGTGGTTATCGCATCTGAGTGTAACATGAACCTCGCCGTCATCCGGAGTCGCTTCCAGGGCATTTTTAATAAAATGGGTGAAGGTCATCACCAGGCGAACTTCGTCTGCTTCAATGTACCGCTCACAGTCGTCAGTTTCAACGGTCAACGAGGGGTTTTGCCGCCAACATTCGGCGACGGCTTTTTTTACAACTTCGTCAATGTTGAGCCGGGTGACGAGATCTTTGCCATCGGTGCGGAGCTTTTTCAGCAGGTTGTTCATCCGGTCGACGGAGTTGCTGATGGTGTGGATGGCATCGTCAATGAACTCGGGGTTGTCTTTGTGTTTCTCCGCGTTGCGCACCACCAGGGCCTGTTGGGCGATCAGGTTGTTCAGGTCGTGAATGATGAAGGCCACCAGTTTGTTGTAGGTATCAAACTGCCGACCCTCGGCCAGTTGTTCCGCCTGCTGGTGACGTTTGAGGTAGCTGGCGAGCTGGCGCCCCATGGTTTTCAGAAGGTCCAGATCTTCCCAGGTCAGCGAGGCATCCGCCACGGGTTTGGTCAGCGCCATGAAGCCGATAAGTTCGTCGCCCACAATAAACGGAAACAGCAACCACAGGTCCGGAATGTTATAGGCCCAGGAGGGCAGGAATTCGTTGTACTGGCTCAGCGCCTGGTCCTCTCCTGAATCCGGGAAAAACACCCACTCCGATTGTAAAAAAGTCTGACAGAAGGCGCTGTCCACCGGTTCTTCGGGCAGGTCGATAAAGCTTGGCAGACCGGATTGATACACCGGCTCATAAAACCCCTGATTGCGAATCCAGATGGCGCCGCCGGGTGTTTTGGTGACCGAGGCCACCGCAAAAAAGGCCCGCTCGGTGGCCTCGCTGCTTTCGGCCGGTTGCGCCAGGTAATTGATCAGGCGCAGCCACTCGCTGCGGTAGTCGTACTTGTGCCGGAACAGGTGTTTGTTGATCAGCACCGACAACCGCGAGCGGATGGTGGTGGAGATGAACACGGTGGTGATCAACAGGATCGCGCCGATCAGCACAAAGCTGTAAATCACCGTACCCCAGTTGCCGCCGTACAGGCGCACGTAATAGCCGCCCAGGGCCAGCACGGTGATCAGCACCCCGACCGCAATCAGCGAGGTGGTATAGAAGGCGATGGGGCGCGACAGGGTGAGATTGGCCGGCCGGTCCGAGCGCTGCAGAAGCAGCAGGCCACCGAGGGTCATGAACAGGCAGGTGGCGATGGTCACTGCGGCCCGGGACTGCCAGAGCAGTGGGTCGATCTGCTGGAAAATCAGCGCGTGGGTAAACAGATAGATGTCGAACAGGAACAGCGCGGCCAGGTTCATGCACAGCAGTTTGATCTGCCGGTCATTGGTGGCGGCGTAGCGGAACAGCTGCTCGACACTGACCAGCCCGATTACCGCCATAGACAGGGTCAGCCAGGCCTCGACCGAAAATGACACTTCCAGAGTGGTGATACTGGTGATCAGGGCAAAGAGGGTGATCGGCCAGCCGAGCAGGAACAGTACGCGCAGGCTCTGGGGCAGGTCGGCCTGGGAGGACGACGACTTGAGCGTGAGGTAGATCGAGAGCGTCCAGATGGCGTAGTGCAGGCATTCGACAAAAAAGGCCCAGTCGTTGGCCGGCCAGGTATGGGTGATGCCCGCCACGATCACCAGCAGGTTCAGGGTATGGACGGCGGCGGCCGGGGCGAAGAGGGCGGTGTTCTGTTCTTTGAAGTATTGGTAGACGTACGTGATGGTCAGCAGTGCTGAAACCACTGCGGCGCTCACGTAAGCCATAAAGGTGACGTTGTCGTATTCCATGAATCAGGGTCCTGCCTGTTTTGAGTGAGCTTAACACACTGGTGGCGTCTCTTTACCTTCCTGGCAACCTTCCTCTTAACCCTCTTCTCAGCGCCGTGCCCTGGGTATTTTAAGGTGGAAAGGGGCGACAGCACCAGTAGGGTGCAATTTTGGTGCGCACCGGCGAGGTGCATGCACCACAATAGTGCCAAGTCGTCCAAATGAGCAAGGCTCTCCGTCGAATATCTTTTGTAACTTGTTGAAATAAATGGTTTTTATGTTGTTGGCCTGCTCTATGCACTGTCCAGGGTCAGGCCGGCAAATTTATCTGCTTTTTATTCACAAACCATAAAGACGGGGAAAAATGCAATGGAAGAAAATATTTTTCATTTGCAGTATGCGATCGACACGTTTTACTTTCTAGTGTGCGGGGCGCTGGTCATGTGGATGGCCGCGGGCTTCTCGATGCTGGAAGCGGGTCTGGTCCGCGCCAAAAACACGACTGAGATTTTGACCAAGAACGTCTCACTCTTTGCCATATCCTGCATCATGTACCTGGTGTGTGGTTATGCGATCATGTACGACGGCGGGATCTTCCTGTCCGGGATCCAGAACGTGGATGTCGCGTCGACTCTGAGCGACTTCTCGGAGCGTGAGGGCGGCTTTGAAGGCGGCTCGATCTACTCCGGCGCGTCTGACTTCTTCTTCCAGGTGGTCTTCGTGGCGACCGCCATGTCCATCATCTCCGGTGCGGTGGCCGAACGCATGAAGCTGTGGGCATTTCTTGCCTTCACAGTGGTTATGACCGGCTTCATCTATCCGATGGAAGGTGCCTGGACCTGGAACGGTGCCGACGTGTTTGGCCTGTACAACCTGGGCGAGCTGGGCTTCTCTGACTTCGCTGGCTCCGGCATCGTCCACATGGCGGGTGCTGCGGCGGCTCTGGCCGGTGTGCTCCTGCTGGGTGCCCGTAAAGGCAAATATGGCCCGAACGGTGAAGTGCGCGCGATTCCGGGTGCCAACCTGCCCCTGGCGACTCTGGGCATGTTCATCCTGTGGATGGGCTGGTTCGGTTTCAACGGCGGTTCGGTTCTGAAGCTGGGTGACATTGCCAATGCCAACTCGGTTGCCATGGTGTTCCTGAACACCAACGCCGCCGCTGCGGCCGGCCTGGTTGCCGCGCTGATTGTGGGCCGCATCCTGTTCGGCAAGGCCGACCTGACCATGGCGCTTAACGGTGCACTGGCCGGTCTGGTGGCGATCACCGCTGAACCTTCGACTCCCAGCGCGCTGGGCGCCAGCATCATCGGTGCGATCGGTGGCATCATTGTGGTCTTCTCCATTGTGGGTCTGGACAAGCTCAAGCTCGACGATCCGGTCGGTGCCATCTCGGTGCACGGTGTGGTCGGTCTGTGGGGCCTGTTGGCCGTACCTTTCACCAACGACGGTGTCACCTTTGTGGGCCAGATCATCGGCGCGTTGACCATCTTCGTCTGGGTATTCGTGGCCAGTCTGATTGTCTGGGGTATCCTCAAGGCGGTCATCGGCATCCGCGTGACCGAAGAGGAAGAGTACGAGGGTGTTGACCTGTCCGAATGTGGTATGGAAGCTTACCCGGAATTCGTCAGCTCACAATAAGTAGTTTCCCGGCCGGGGGCGTCGCCCCCGGATGTTCAAGCCACTCACTTGTCGGTGGCGGGTCCGGGCAGGAGGTGAAGTTAGCGGCGGTAACGTGTATCTTATGGGGTATGCCGCATCGCCCGCCAAACGCACCGGGTCAATCGTCAACCGATAAGTTGTTTTAAAAGGAACGCACAATGAAACTGATTACTGCTGTAGTAAAACCATTCAAGTTGGACGACGTGCGTACCGCACTGTCCGAAGTTGGGGTTCAGGGCATGACCGTCACCGAGGTCAAGGGTTTTGGCCGGCAGAAAGGCCATACCGAGCTGTATCGCGGTGCCGAGTATGTGGTGGACTTCCTGCCCAAGGTGAAAGTCGAGCTGGCCGTGGATGACTCCCTGGTAGAACAGGCGGTTGAGGCGATCACCAAGGCGGCTCAGACCGGTAAGATCGGCGACGGTAAGATCTTCATCACTCCGCTGGAGGAGATCATCCGTATCCGTACCGGCGAGACTGGCCCCGACGCCATCTAGGCCCGCTGTTTCGGCCGGTTTACCGGTCGCTCAGCACTGCGAAAAACCGGCGCTCATCGAGCGCCGGTTTTTTTTAGCAATTCCTCCACCTCCGGGCGGATCAGCCCGAGGTACTGCCGGTGGCGTGCGTACATGAACGCCGGTAGCACCACCAGCGCGATGATAGCGCCCGTTGCCACCCGCGGCAGCGACAGCGCCGGCCCCGCCACCAGCGCTATGAACAGGGACACCGCCGTCACCCAGATCAGGCTGATGACATTGCGCTTCCAATGCTCGAGCTTGCGCTCGCTGTTGTAGGCGCGATCGTGTGCCTCCAGCAGGATGGCCTCCTGGCGCTCGGCGGGCAGCTCCTTGAGCTCGGGGAAGTGGCGAAGCAGTAAAGCGGTATTCATAGTGATGACCCGGTTGGCGGTAGGTGTGGCAATTCTGTGAGACTTACGAGTGTAACAGCCCTCTGGATCTCCAAACGATCTGAGAGCGCCAGAGGCTAATAACCAAAATTTTACCCGCTTGGGCTGCTAAGGTAAAAACAGCCTAAAAATCGCCCAAAAATGTCATGACGTTGTGATGTCCTTGCGCTATAACTGTCGTGAAAGCGGGGGATTCCGGAGTCACGGGTTTGGCTCTCGTCGCCCGAGCCTGAACAACGGTTTTGGTATGAGAGGTGTCACTATGGCCAGTCAATATCCCATCACTGACGATGAAGTGGATGATGTTCTCGATGATGAGGAAGTGGCGGTCGAGGAGGAATCGGATGAAGCGGATTCCGATCTTGCGGCCTACAACCACAAAAAAGACCGGCTCGAGGACTTCAGTGTGGCCGCCCGTCAGCGGCTGCGGGATGAGCTGTCCCGGCAGATTGACGCCTTTCTGGCCCGGGGTGGCCACATCGACGAGATTCCATCGGCGCTGAACAGCACCCCCCCCAAGAAGCCGGTCTCCGACTACAGTGACCGTCTGATGTAATCTGTTTTCACCACAAACACCATTAAAAAAACCCCGGGTCAGCGTCTGCTGGCCCGGGGTTTTTTGATGGGGCGAGGGGACTCGGGTAGGTCTTAGCTGTTTCTGGACTTGAAGGTGCGGATGGCCTGGTTGAACGAATCGGCAAACTCCTCCAGCTCGGATATCGAGCGCCGCTTCTCGCCGCCACTCATCCGGGCACAGCCCAGGTACTCTTCCATGGCTTTCACATAGGCCTTCACTTCATTGTTGGCTTTTACCATTTGCGCGGTTTCGGCCGTGTTCGGATCCGGAATAGCCGGCTTTTCGCCCGGCTCGTCACAGGCCAGCGCGAGCGGCGCGCCGCCCAGAAGGAAGCAGATGCTGAAAAGGTGTAGTGTTTTTTTCATAAGCCATGTTCTCTCGTTCTTGGGTTATAGCTTGAAGCGGCCCACCAGGCTGGTGAGTTTCTCCGCCTGTTCCGCCAGACTGCTGGTGTTGGAATTGATGCGACTGGAGCTCTCGGCGGTGCTGATGGCCACCTGGGAGATGCTGTCGATGTTGCCTTCGATCTGCTTGGTCGCGCTGCTCTGCTCTTCGGAGGCCACTGCCACCTGATTGGTGCGATCGCGAATGACGCTCACCAGACCGGTGATGTCCTCCAGTGAGTTGGTGGCCTCACCGGCTTTCACGACCGAAGCCTCGGCCTGGGTGGTGCCCTCGGCCATCATGTTGACGGCCTCTTTTGCGCCCACCTGTAGGCGTTCGATCATTTCCTGAATTTCCGTGGTGGAGCTCTGGGTGCGCGAGGCGAGGGTACGCACCTCGTCGGCCACCACGGCAAAGCCGCGACCCTGCTCGCCGGCACGGGCCGCCTCGATGGCGGCGTTGAGGGCCAGCAGGTTGGTCTGTTCGGCCACCCCGCGGATCACATCCAGGACCGAGCCGATGCTGTCGGTCTCTTTGTTCAGACGGGCGATGACCTCGGAGGCGCGCCGGATTTCGGCGGCCAGGTTTTCAATCTGGCGGGTGGTCGCGTTCACCACCTCCTTGCCGTTGGCCGCCGCTTCGTCGGCCTGGGAGGATTTCTCGGCGGTTTCGCTGACGCTCTCGGTCACATCCTGTACGACGTTGGCCATCTGCTTGACCGCGACCACCACCTGTTCGATTTCTGCCTGCTGGTTGCGAATGGCGTTCTCGTTCTCGTTGGACAGCTGGGAGACCATGTGCGCGTTCTCGCTCACCTCCTGCGAGGTGTCGGCGACGCTGGAGATGATGCTGTGCAGCCGCTCGATGAAGGTGTTGAAACAGGTCGACAGCTCGGCAATCTCGTCGCTGCCCTCGACCGGCAGGCGGCGGGTCAGGTCGCCCTCGCCCTCGGAGATATCGCGCAGGGCGCGGACCACCCGGTTGACCGGCTTCACGATGCTGCCCTGGACCAGGTAGGCGACGGAGGCGGCCACCAGGCTGATGATGATCACCAGGATCACCGCGTCTCTGACCGCTGTGGCCACAATTTCATCCAGCTCCGAGAGGTTGACGCGCATGGAAATGGCGCCGATGCGGTTGCCGTCATCTTCAATGTCGGCGGTCATCACCACATCGCCGTCCAGCTCCACCATGCCGGGGCTGCGCGCCTGACGGGGAATGCCACTGGGAAAGGCATCGCTATTGGAGCCGCGTACGAACCAGGCAAAGGGTTCGCCGCCGCTGTAGATCACCGCATTGGTCACCCGCTCGCTCGCCTTCAGTGCTTCCAGCGAGGCGGTGACGGTGCCGGTGTCATCAAAGCTGATGGCTCCGATGTTGGAGGCGCCGAGTACCTGCGCCAGAGTGCGGGTATCCTCGAGAATGGTCTCCTCGGTCGTCGCGATGCCCGAGCGGACGGTGACGAACGTCGTGACGACGACGGCCAGGATGCAGGTGAGCGTGACGCTCAGCAGGATTTTCCATTTCAGAGATAGATTGTTCACGATGCCCCTCGTTTATAGGTATCAGCCGACGAATGCCCTGGGTCCGTTCAGAGTGTCGTGGCGGATTTATCTTCATTCTGCCACAAGCGCTCTGCCCGAACACGGGAAATACTAGATAAAAATGCCATAAAAATCAGAAAGTTGCCCTGTTTGGGATATAGCGCCCGACCTTCGGCTGAAAGTCGGGCACCCAAACGCGGGTTTTCGGGTCCCTGTCTGGGGTAGCGGCCGTTCAGGGCAGGTCTTGAGGAACTTGTCGTGTATTATCGGTTTCAGGCGCTTTGGGCGGCCGGATGGGGTAGCCTTGGGGGGCGGACTCGTCTGGGGTGGAATCCTCTTTCAGGGCATTGCTCTCGGTAAAACCGCCGATGATGCTGGCGACAAAATCCAGGTTGTCCCGGTCGCGCTCACCCACTTCAATGGGCTGGTCGCGGTCCTGGCTGGGGTAGGAGCCACATTGTTCACCGGACTGACAGATGAAGCCATCGGCGTCGACATCCGAGCCGGCGGTCAGGAGGTATTGACCCGGGTAGACCGCATCGAACACATATTGCGCCGTCCGCCCGTCCTCATCGGGCAGTGCCAGGGCCTGGTCCACCACCTCATCGGTATCGGGGTCGATCAACAGCACATACAGTATTGTCAGCTCGCCCTCGGTGGAGAGCTCGCCCACCTGCATATAGACCCGGAGCGTCAGGGACGTTTCGCCATCCACCAGGAAGGTGACATCGCCCTGGTAAAAGCCGTCGGACAGCCCCTCGCGCTCAATGTTGACTTGATAAGACCCAATACCGCTGCTGTCGACGGTCACCGGCTCCAGGCTGAGCCAGGCGGCATCGGTAGTGGAGGTAATGTTCTGCGGGTCGCTGCCGCCCTCATTGGTCAGCTCGATCAGGGCCTGCGCGGTGTTGCCCATGTTCAGGCGGGAGGGGGTGACCACGACGCGCGGCGGCCAGATCACTTCTTCGTCTTCGTTCGCCAACCGGTAGGCCGCGCCCACCGACAGCTCGGCATCAATCTGGCCCAGTCCCAGCTCGCTGGTCCGCTCACTGGTACCGGTCAGTTCGCCGGCGGCCAGCATCATGTCCACCTGGTCGGGGGTGAGGGCGGGGTGCACGGCTTTCATCAATGCCAGTACCCCGGAGACATGGGGTGCCGCCATGGAAGTGCCCTGGTAGGCGAAGCTGTAGCCGGGCTCAATGATCTCGCCGTCGCGCTGGGCAACGGTGCTGAAGATGCCGTCGGCCACGCCGTCGCCGTTGGCGTCCTCGCGCAATGAGCCGCCGGGCGCGACCAGATCCAGGGTCTCGCCGAAGTTGGAGTAGGGCGCGCGCTCGCCCCGGGCATTGGTGGCGCCCACCGACAGAACACCGGGGTAGCTGGCCGGGTAGAGGGGAGTGGTGCTGTTGTCGTTGCCGGAGGAGGCCACGAGGATCACGCCCTGCTCATCCCGCACCCGGGCATACAGGTCGGCCTCGAACCGGGAGAAGCCCGTGCCCCCCAGACTCATGTTGATGATGTCGGCCCGCCGCTGCGGTTGGGTGTTGCTGCGGTTCGATAGGCCGGCGGCGTAGCGCACACCTTCGATCACATCAAGGCTGGTGCCGCCACCCTCACCCAGCACCCGCACCGGCATCAGACGCGCGCCCCAGGACACGCCGGCGCCGCCAATGCCGTTGTCACTGTCGGCGGCAATGGTGCCCGCCACATGAGTGCCGTGCCAGCTGTCGGGGTTGATGCCATCGCTGTCGCCGGGGTCGCTCGGGTCGCTATCATTATCGATGAAGTCATAGCCCGAGCCCGGAATGAGCTGGTTCTGCAGATCGGGGTGTTCCAGCACCACGCCGGTGTCGAGGACCGCCACAATGGGCGTGTCACTCTCATTGGGCGTGTTGCCCACGCTGAGATCCCAGGCGCGCGGCAGATTGATCTGGCCGTAGTGCCACTGGCGGAAAAAGCGCGGGTCGTTGGGCTCGCGCTGAACGTAGCGCCGGTAGTTGGGCTCGGCGTACTCGACCGACGGATCCTGGCGCCGGGCCTTGATGGCGTGAATGGTCTGCAGTTTTTCAAAGGCGGCGGGGTTGCGCTGGCGCAGCACTTCCAGGGCGCGAGCGGGTGGGCCCCGGCGGGCCTGGCCCTGCAGTGGGGCGAGGGTTTCCCGGTGAATCCGGTGGTCATCACGGCCTGTGGTTTGAGTGGTGTTTTGAGAGGGGTTACGGGAAGACGCCGAGCGGTTTTTCACCAGCATCTCGCCGGGCACAAAGTCGCCGGTAATGTTCTGCGCCACGTTGGTCAAGGGCGGAGTCCCCTCGGGCAGCAGGCGCAGGACGTATTTGGAGATGCCGGCTTCGGCGCGCACGTTGAGAATGTAGTCTCCGGTTTCGGGGACGATGATCTCTTCGAACTCGCCGGTTCCGATGGCGCTGTCCAGCTCACTGGCACCGTCAAAGGCGAACAGATACAGGTCCAGGTCGCCGGCGGGCCGGGGCTGATCGGTGGAGGCACACAGGCCGTTGTGGCCGTCGTGGTTGACCACCTGCAGCTGAATCAGCTGCCCGGCCTGCAGATTGACCCGGTAGAAGTCGTCGGGGTTGGGGGACTCCCGAAAGCGCTCGAACAATTGCGTGACGCAATAGTCACCGGTGGGCACGGCCGAGGCGAAGCCGCTCAGGGTGGTCCGGTTGTTGATCGGCTGGCCGGTCTGGAAGTCACCGTTGGGCTCGGGTTCCGGAGCGCCGAACACGTCGCTCAGGGTCGAGTCGTTCAGGGTGTGGTCGAAGCTGGTCAGGGCGGCGGCGCTGATTTCGCCGCTGACCCGATAGACATCCGGCTCGAAGTCCACCTGGATGGTGCAGTCCGACTGGACGTTCTCCAGGGTGTAGGTGTTGCCCTCCAGGGTGCCGCCACAACCGCTGACCGAGGCCAGACGAAAGTCTTCGTCCGGCGCCAGGGTAAAGCTGGCCGTGTCCTCGATGGTGAGGGTTTCGAAGCTGGGGGTGATGGTGCCGTCGCCGTCGGTGCGGGTGCGCACCCGGTATTCTTCCAGCTCGAAGCGGGCGGTCACCGTGCAGTCCTCGGTGACCGGCTCGGTGGTGTAGGTGCGGTTGTTGAGTGTGCCGCCGCAGCCGCTGAGGCCGGCCAGCTCATAGCCGGGCTCGATGCTGAGGCGCAATTGCGCCTCGGTGTCGCGCTCCACCCGCTGGGTTGAGGGAGACAGCTGGCCGCCTTCGCCCGCCTCGGCCTCTACCGTCCGCCGGTTGTCGCCCCCGCTGTCGCAGGCGCTGATGACCAGCAGTAAGCAAGCGCTTACTACCAGTTTTGCGGGCCTGGACAGGGCTCTGACTGTGTGGGTGGCGAGGGGTGTCAGCATTGGATCCTCATTTTATCGTCAGCTGGTGCGAGTAGTGTGTTACAGCACACTAAGACACCGCTTGTGTGCGATTGTGCCTTGTGAGGATAGTATACGAACGGAAGCGCCGGGAGGTTGCCCGGAAACCGGGCGGGCGTTGAGGGCCGATGCCGGAGCCGCTCAGGGGCTCCGGTCACCGGTGGGGAGGTGCTTACTGTTTCAGGCCCTTGCCCGTGGCAGCCCACATCAGGCCCCCGTAGATGTGCTCCAGGAACAGCCGGTCTTCATAGGTGGCCGGAATGTGGCCCAGCGCGGTGTAAAAGGCGCGGCCGCCATCGTATTCGTGGTACCAGGCGATCGGCCGGAAGTCCATGTCCTGGCTCTCTTTGTCACCCCATTTGGCGTAGGTGTCAAAGGTGTCGCCGTCCACCGAGAGGATGTAGTTCAGGCTGTCGATGCGCTCGGTACCGAACTCGTAGAACTCATCGGTCCACCAGAAGTTGTCGGGCATACGCTCCAGGCCGGGAAACTTGCGATCGAGCACTTCGATCTCAGCGGTCTGGTTGCGCGGGTGGATGTGGAAGGTGCGCCCCACCATCTGGGTGTACCAGTCCCAGTCGTACTCGGTGTCCGCGGCGCTGTGAATGCCCACAAAACCCTTGCCGGACTGGACGAAACGCTCCATCGCGCCCTGCTGCTCGTCGGTCAGAATGTCGCCGGTGGTCAACAGAAAGACGATCACATCGTACTGCTCGAGGTTATCGTCATTGATCAGGCTCGAATCCTCGTGCCAGTCGATGGCAAATTCGTGTTTTTCCGCCATCGTGCGCATGGCGGCCACCCCTTCATTCACGGACTTGTGATGAAAGCCGTCCATTTTGGTGAAGAGCAGAACCTTGAATTGCGGTGTGGATTGAGCTTGAAGGCTGGTGTGAGCGAACAGGAAGCCGAGCAGGCAGGCGGCGGTAATCAGGTACTTTTTGAGCATTGCCGAATCTCCGGGTGTTGGGTTTTGGTTTATAGTTAGGTCGACTATTGTGCCTTGAGTCATGTCCCAAAGGGAAGCGTCGAATCTGCTTTAGGCGGATGCGCTTACAGCTTATCCGCCCTACAATTGCTCCGTGCCAAGGTCGCCCGTAGGGCGGATAAGCGTCAAGCGCATCCGCCACAACCCACGGCGCCATCCGTAGGGCGGATCGGTCCGACGCATCGGAGCGTCAAGCGCATCCGCCGAAACCCACGTAGGGTGGGCTCCGCCCACCACAAACGCGGCTCAACCCTCCCGCAACAACTCACTCTCAAGCGCCTTCGCCGGCCGCCCGAGGATGGACTCCGCCACCTCCCGCAGATCCTCAAGATCCACATCCCGCCGCTCGATCAGCTCGCGGGTCAGATCATCCAGGCTGCACTCGCCTTTGGTTGCCTCCCGAATCTCCCGATCCAATTGGTCAAACAACACCACGGCACGGGCGGTGGTGGCACCATTCGAGCGGCGTTTGATCAGGGTGTCGACCTCATCGCCCCAGTCGGCCAGCCCTTCCATCACTCGCTCGCGCCGCGACTCGGTCATCGCGCCGGCGCGGAACATCAGCTCGACCGCATAGAATTCGGCCAGACCTTCGTCGATCCAGTCGTGATTGCCTTTGCCGCTGATCCGGGTCACCACATGCACCAGTTCGTGTATCAGGGTGCTGGTGCCGTTCTCGCTCACCATGGGCCGGTCGGCGTGCAGGTACATGGCGTTGGGCCCCGAGAGGCCGCCGCGCCACATGGGGTCGCCGTGGCCGATGATGGCAATCTTGGGCGGAGTCGCGCCAAAGGCTTTTTCCATTTCCGGCCAGACGATGGTCGCCAGGGTGACGATGTCCATGCGCCGCAGGTCGCTGCCGCGCGGGGCGCTCACGGCCAGTCTTGTGTCGCCGAGTTTTTCCCGGCGGGTGCCCAGCTTGCCCGCGATCATCCAGCCGGTGGGGCGATCGAACCGGCGCTCGGGATTGTCGATGCGAAAGTGCCGGTCCTTGAGCTTTTTCCAGCCGGTGCTGACGCTGCTCCAGTGCTCGGGCAGGGTAAAGGTGAGATAGGCTTCGGCCCTGGCCCCGGGACGGGTGCGGACCCTTGCCGCGGGCACCACATCATCCCCGCGAAAAATGGCCCAGTCCCCGGTCATGCGGGCGTCATACCCGTCCGAGCGGCGCTGATGGGTGATTTTGGCGTGCAGGGTGAGGCGGGCGTCTTTTTCCGGCGGGTGCCAGATCGCCCGGTCGTCTTTGACCTCCAGCTCGCCGTTGGCTTCGATATTGGAGTAGCGCCCGGAGCCGATATCGAAATTCAGCCGTTTCAGCATCCCATTGTTTTCGCTTTCAATTACCACCTCGGCACGGTCTTCGTCCGGGTTCAGGGTTACGTGGTAATCGAGGCGGTAGACGGGTTTGTCGTCGGCAAGTGATGGAAGGGCGAGTAGCGCCAGGAAGGCCAAAGCATGTCTCAAAATCAAAATAGTCCCCCAATCCAAATGGTGGGCGGAGCCCACCCTACGGGATGTTCAATTCATCCCAGAGGTCATCAATGCGTTGTTTGACCGCCGGGTCCTGGGTAATGGGACTGCCCCACTCGCGGTTGGTTTCACCGGGCCACTTGTTGGTGGCGTCCATTCCCATTTTGGAACCCAGCCCGGAGACCGGCGAGGCGAAATCCAGGTAATCGATGGGGGTGTTGTCCACCAGGATGGTATCCCGGCTCGGGTCCATGCGGGTGGTCATGGCCCAGATCACATCGTTCCAGTCCCGGGCATTCACATCGGCGTCGGTGACGATCACAAATTTGGTGTACATGAACTGGCGCAGAAACGACCAGACGCCCATCATCACCCGCTTGGCGTGGCCGGGGTACTGTTTGTTCATGGTGACCACGGCCATGCGGTAGGAGCAGCCTTCGGGCGGCAGATAGAAGTCGACAATTTCCGGAAATTGTTTGCGCAGAATGGGCACAAACACCTGGTTCAGGGCTACGCCGAGAATGGCGGGTTCATCCGGCGGACGGCCGGTGTAGGTGCTGTGGTAAATCGGGTCTTTGCGGTGGGTGATGCGCTCGACGGTGAATACCGGGAACTGATCCACCTCGTTGTAGTAGCCGGTGTGATCGCCAAAGGGACCTTCGTCTGCCATGTCATCCGGCGCAATGTGTCCCTCGAGAATGAACTCGGCGGAGGCGGGCACCTGCAGGTCACTGCCAAGGCAGTTGACCACTTCGGTCTTGCTGCCGCGCAGCAGCCCGGCAAAGCCGTATTCGGACAGGGTGTCGGGCACCGGCGTGACCGCGCCCAGGATGGTCGCCGGATCGGCCCCCAGGGCAATGGCCACCGGAAAGGGCTCGCCCGGGTGACGCTTCTGCCAGTCGCGAAAATCCAGGGCGCCGCCCCGGTGGGCCAGCCAGCGCATGATCAGCCGGTTCTTGCCGATTTTCTGCATCCGGTAGATGCCCAGGTTCTGCCGTTCTTTTTCCGGTCCGCGTGTGACCACCAGCGGCCAGGTCACCAGAGGGCCGGCATCGCCGGGCCAGCAGGTCTGAATGGGCAGTCTGTCGAGATCCACCGCCTCGCCTTCGAGCACGGTGTTCTGGCAGGGCGCCTTGCGCACCACCTTGGGCCCCATGTTCAGGACCTGTTTGAAAATCGGCAGCTTGTCCCAGGCGTCTTTGAAACCCTTGGGCGGTTCGGGCTCTTTCAGAAAGGCGAGCAGTTTGCCCACTTCCCCCAGCGCTTCGACCGATTCCTCGCCCATGCCCAGCGCCACCCGTTCGGGCGTACCGAACAGATTGCCCAGCAGGGGAATGTCGTAACCTTTGGGATTTTCAAACAGCAGAGCCGGGCCACCGGCGCGCAGGGTGCGATCGCAGATTTCGGTGATTTCCAGATAGGGATCGACCTCGGCGGTGATGCGTTTGAGCTCACCGCGTTGTTCCAGCAGGTCGATAAAATCACGTAGATCGCGGTATTTCATATGGGGGCATTGTTTGTTGACGGTCGTTACGATGAGCGCATTTGCGGCGGATGCGCTTGACGCTTATCCGCCCTACGTAAACTCCGTGCTATTCGTAGGGCGGATAAGCTGTAAGCGCATCCGCCATAACCCAACGTGCAATTTTACTTGCGCTTCATCGACAAAAAGAACTCGTCGTTGGTTTTGAAATCCTTCAACTTGTCCACCAGGAATTCGGTGGCGGAAACATCTTCCATATCGTTCAACAGACGACGCAGAATCCAGGAGCGCTGCATTTCGTCCTCGGTCATCAGCAGGTCTTCGCGACGGGTGCCGGAGCGACGCACGTTGATGGCCGGGTAAATACGCTTCTCGGCGATTTTGCGATCAAGGTGCAGTTCCAGGTTACCGGTGCCCTTGAATTCTTCGTAGATGACTTCGTCCATCTTGGAGCCGGTATCCACCAGCGCCGTGGCGACAATGGTCAGGCTGCCGCCTTCTTCAATGTTGCGCGCCGCGCCGAAGAAACGCTTGGGGCGCTCCAGGGCGTGGGCGTCCACACCACCGGTCAGTACCTTGCCGGAGGAGGGGATGACGGTGTTGTAAGCGCGTGCCAGTCGGGTAATGGAGTCGAGCAGGATGATCACATCCTTCTTGTGCTCTACCAGACGCTTGGCCCGTTCGATCACCATGTCGGCGACCTGTACGTGACGTGCGGGCGGCTCATCAAAGGTGGAAGCAACCACTTCGCCGCGCACGGAGCGCTGCATTTCGGTCACTTCTTCCGGGCGCTCATCGATCAGCAGCACGATCATGTGGCATTCGGGATTGTTGCGGGTGATGGCCTGGGCAATGCCCTGCATCATCAGTGTTTTACCGGCCTTGGGCGGTGCCACAATCAGACCGCGCTGGCCCTTACCAATGGGAGAGACCAGGTCGATGATACGCGGGGTCAGATCCTCGGTCGCACCGTTACCGGCTTCCAGGCGCAGGCGCTCGTCGGGGAACAGGGGCGTGAGGTTTTCAAACAGAATTTTGTGGCGGGAGCTTTCGGGTTTGTCGAAGTTGATCTCGTTGACCTTGAGCAGGGCGAAGTAGCGTTCGCCTTCCTTCGGGGGTCGGATCTTGCCCGCAATGGTGTCACCGGTGCGCAGGTTGAAGCGCCGGATCTGGCTGGGGGAGACGTAGATGTCGTCTGGCCCCGCCAGGTATGAACTGTCGGCCGAGCGCAAAAAGCCAAAGCCGTCTTGAAGGATTTCCAGGACCCCGTCGCCGTAGATATCTTCGCCGCTCTTGGCGTGGCGTTTCAGGATGTTGAAGATGATGTCCTGCTTGCGCGAGCGGGCCATGCTGTCGAGCCCCATTTCGCGCGCGATGCTGATCAGTTCTTCAATGGGTTTGGTTTTCAGATCGGTTAAGTTCATACAGTGTGACTTTTGTGATTGGTTGGTTGTGAATGGTTTGTTTGACTGGTGTTAATGAATGGCTAAACAGATTCATTGAGTGACGGCCGGGTGGCGCTGGTCAGTCCGTGCGCATGGGCGCTTCGGGATTGCCTCGGTCATACCGTAATACTACGGCTCGTCATCTACTGCCGGCGCGAATTTGTGACTGTTGTGCGCGCTCGGGGTTCGGTACCGCAGATCGCTTTTAGTTCCATTTACAGCGCGTCAAGGCCAAACTGATTGGGGCCTTGCGAAGCCGGAGCAGGAAATACAAGCGGGAATTTAGCGGAAATCATCAGGTGTTTCAGTTGACTTCCCTTTGCTCGCCCTTCGATCTGGCTGGCCCATCGATCCTGGTGACTGGATGGTATTCAGGAGCTGAATCAGGGTAGGGCAAACATTGGATTAGCGGAGTATAGCGGTAAAAGTCGGCTTGTGCAAAGTCACCGCGGAAAATCCGCCGGGAATGCCCAGACGCCGCCCTGGGGGCGGCATCTGGCGGGTGCGTCGGTTATACCGCCGCGTCGATGAACTCGACCAGCTGGGCCTTGGACAGGGCGCCCACTTTGGTGGAGTCGGGCTCGCCGTTCTTGAAAATGATCAGGGTCGGGATACCACGGATGTTGAACTTGCCGGGGATTTCCTTGTTGGCGTCGACATCGACCTTGGCGATCTTGATCTTGTCACCGTAGGTGCCGGCCAGCTCGTCCAGGATGGGAGCGATCATTTTGCAGGGGCCGCACCAGGCTGCCCAGAAGTCGACCAGTACCGGCTTGTCGGCTTTCAGTACTTCGGCTTCAAAGTTGTCGTCGGTGACGTGCACAATTGCATCGCTACTCATAGTTCTGTTTCTCCAAACCTGGATATGTGGGTTAAGCGGGGCCCGAGGCTCTCTGGCAATGGCCGGGCCGGGATCGCCAAGATTGACTGCCAGCATAATAAGGATTGCAGTGCTGGCAGGCAAGGGGCAAAAACCAATGGCGCCCATAAAGCGGGACAATACCGCTCTGGACGCTGGTAGCCGCCATTAATCACTCATGTGGGGGTGGTGGGGCGGTTTTTCAACCGTTGCGGTACTCTTCCAGCCCCTCAAAGGGCCGGTTGAGGTCCTCCACCCGGGGCGCCAGCGCGTCCAGGTCCTGCTCGTCGCTGTCCAGGCGGGCATCGGCGGTGGGCAGGGTGACATCGAAACAGACCCCGCCCACATCCAGCGGAATGAAGGTCAGTTTACCGCCCTTGCGCCGGGGCTGGATTTCCAGGGCCCAGCGGGGGGTGGCCGGGTTGTCCGGGTCCAGCACGGTCTCCCGGGGGCCTTTGGGGTCGCAATCGAGCCCCTGAGTGACCTGACTGTGGGCGGGGGTGATCTCCACCCGGGTGATCGGGCTGTCAAAGTCCCATTCAAGCTGGGCCTCGGTGCCGGAGTCGTCGGTTCGGGTGTTGTCATCGGCGCTGGCCGGTTCGGCGCGCTCGCATCGCGGCTCGCCCTCCGGGCCCAGGGTGACCCGGACCACCTGGGTGACGACCTCGCCATTGGCCAGTGCGGTGCGCAGCGAGTAAAAGGCGGGCTCATTCTCCACATTCTGTACGCTGATCTGCCCCTCATAGCCCTTGACGATCTCCTGCACGAAGAACAGGCCCAGCCCCTTGCCGTGGTGCTCGCGCGCTCGGCGGGTGGAATATCCGAGCTGAAAGATCTGGTCCATCTTCGCCGGTTCGATGCGCGGACCCCGGTTGTACACGGCCAGATGGATATAGCCCTGCTGCTGGCTCAGAGTGAGCGCCACCCGGTGGTGCTTCTGCTTGGGCTTCTTGCGGGTGAAGAACTGGGCGTTCTTGAGCAGATTTTCCAGCAGCAGCACAAAGTGGTTTTCGTTGCCCAGCAGGGTATCGGTGGGGTCCAGATAGGCGCGGAACTGGGCGTCGTCCTCCAGGGCGATACGCTCGGGTTGGGTGGTGTCCAGCTCCTCCAGCTCGGAGGGGGAGTTCTGCAGCAGCGGGGCCAGCGCTCGCAGGGCCGCGCGGCGCGGCGAGTAATCCGGCCGGTGGGGCAGGGCCTCGGACTCGCTGTCGTTGAGCAGCAGCTGGTAGTAGTGCTCTTCGCACTCGCACAGCTGGTTGCCGATGTGCAGCGCGATGTTGTCGGTAGTGGACAGATCGAGCAGATCCCACAGATAGCGCATGGCGGTCTGGGCGTCCCGGTATTGGGCGCGGGTAGCGTAGTTCAACGACTCGGGGTCGGCCAGAGCGCCCTGCAGCGCGGTCTGCACCTTGTCAAAACAGATCACGCCGTTGTGGCGCACTTCGGCGGCAATGCTTTTGAAGTGCAAAAACTTCTCGTCGTACTCGATGTACTCGAGCAGCTTCTCGCTGATGAACAGTTTGAGTTTGTCGGCGTGGCCGGCATAGGTGTGGGCCTTGAGTTGCAGCTGTTTTTTGCTCTGCCACAGCTGGGTGATCTCGGCGCTCATGCGCTTGATGTCCCGGTCGAAGGCGTGCCGGGCGCGATCGTGCCGGTAGATGTCCAGCAGCAGTAACAGGCAGAAGCCGATCAGTGCCCCCACTTTTACCTCGAGTTGCTGCATCAGCGGATAGAAGGCGCTGGCCTCCAGGTTCAGTCCATAGGGGGTGAGCAGCTCCGGGTGGCTCGCCAGCAGAAAACCGATGGCCAGCAGCAGGGCGGCCAGGGCGCTGAACCAGGGGAAGCTGACGCGTCGGGGGCGGATGATTTTCGGTTCGCGGTTCACGCTCACTCCTTCTTCTTATGTCGATCAGCGGTCGCTGACCGGTTTCCAGCAGTAGGCGCCCTGTTCGCCAAAGGTCACAATGCCCTGGCCCTCCTGGCACAGCGCCATGAAATGCCCCTGGCCACCCTCGGCCTGCTCGAAAGCCGCGCGCAGGGTCCGGATGTGCTGGCGGTAGTTGGCGTAGGAAAAGCGCTCCGGGTCGGCCTCCAGATAATCGGCAATCTGCAGGGTGGACAGGGGCCGGGGCGAGGCTTCCACCAGAAAACGCAGGATCTTGCGCGGTGTGGGCGCCAGCGGCCGCTTGGCGTTGGTGGGGTTCATCAGTCGTTGCCCGCGCCAGTACACCTCCCAGGTGAGGGTGTCGATGGTCAGCGGACCGCTGGTGAGCTTGTCTTCGGCCTTGCCCTTGACCTGCTGTTGGCGCAGCGCGGCTTTGATGCGCCAGCAGAGCACCTCTTCCACGTTGCGCTGATGCTTGGCGATAAAGTCGCGCAGCCCGCCCTGTTCAAAGGCGGTCTGTTCAATGTCGGTGCCGCTGTATTCGGACAGGTAGACGATGGGCACCTCGGGCCATTTGCGCTGCAGGGCGCGGGAGACGGAAAAGCCGGCGCCGTCGCGCCCGTTCATGTGGGCGTCGAGCAGGGCGATGTCGGGCGCCTTGTCGTCGGGGCTCTGTTTGATGTGCTGGCAGGCGGCCTCGGCAAAACGGAACACCTGCACGCGCGTGGGCCGACCGTCAAAGTCGGCTTCCGCGAGCACCGGCTCGAATTTTTCAATCCAGTGCGATTGGTCCTCTACCCATAGAATGTCGGCCATAGGGTTCTCGTAGGGTGGGCTCCGCCCACCATTTTTCGGGCTTGGATCAGTGTAGCATTCGCTGCCATTCACAACGTGATCCGGGTCACTGTTTGCCAACTCACAGATTTTTCACCGGCGTTCGCCACACTCTCCGGTAATCCAGTGCGATACCAGCACTGGTTATCTCATTCAACCGGAGGACAACCTCATGATGACACAACTACTGACCATCTGGTCGGACTCGCCCGCGCTCTCGTTGGCGATCTGGCTGGCCATACTGGTGATCGTACTCTATCTGGGACGCAGCCATGCGCACCAACTGTTCCGCGCCACCGGCCGGGCGATTCACGGCAGCATGCGGCTCGCGTCGCGCAGTATCAGTCAGCTCGAACAGCGGCTGAGCGCGCGCAATCGCGATGTGCTGCTCGCCATGGGCCGGCGCGAGGTGGAAGAAGCCATCGAGCGCGACTTCAATCGCGTGTACGACATCATGGAGCGGGATCTTAGTCGCTACCCGAAACTGCATCGACGCATTGCCGACGCGATTGAGAAAATCGAGGAGGATTACCAAGAGGCCAGTGACACGCCGCCGCTGCCGCCCGCCTGGTCGGAGGTGGTGGAGACGGTCTCCGCGCTGCCCGGCAGCAGCGATCCGGCGGTGCACAAGGTGCTGGACAATATCCGCGAGGTGATTGAAGACGCGCACCGCGAGACGGTCAAGCTGTACCAGAAAAGCAGCCGCGACCGGCATCGTGTGCTGGCGGGGATGCAGCCCCAGTGGCGCGCGCTCGACCAGAACATGGGCAAAGTGAAACAGACCATTGATGGGCTCGAAGAGCGCAGCCAGACGATCGACAAACAGATGCAGGAGTACGCCAGCATCCGTGCCGGTGAAGAGCAGGCCCTGAACTCGCTGACCGCCTCGTCGTTGACGCAGTTTCTGATCGCCGGGCTGGTCTTGTTTGTGGCGCTGCTGGGCGGACTGATCAACTTTCATCTGATTGCCATGCCCATGTCGGAAATGGTGGGCGGCACCAGTTATATCGGTTCCATGCGCACCTCGGATATCGCCGCGCTGGTGATCATTCTGGTGGAAGTGGCCATGGGGGTGTTCCTGCTCGAATCACTGCGTATTACGCACCTCTTCCCCATGATCGGCCGCATGGACGACAGGATGCGCCGGCGGATGATGATCGCCAGCCTGACCATTCTGACCTTATTGGCCAGCATCGAAGCCTCTCTGGCCTATATGCGCGACCTGCTGGCGCTCGATCGCGAAGCGCTCAATCAGACCCTGGCGGGCACCGCCGTGGTGGAAGCCCAGTTCCGCTGGATTCCCTCCATCGGTCAGATGATGCTGGGCTTCATTCTGCCCTTTGCCCTGGCGTTTGTGGCGATTCCGCTGGAGTCGTTCATTCATTCGCTGCGCACCGTCCTGGGCCTGATAACGCTGGGCCTGCTGCGCGCGCTGCGATTGGTGGTGCGGATGGTCGGCGGCTTTGCCAATCATCTGAGCAAGATGCTGGTGCACTTCTACGACATGCTGATTGTGGTGCCGCTCGGAATCGAGCAACTGGTACGCAACCACAGCGGCAAGTCCAAACCTGAAAAGCCCGAGGCGGAGTCGGTTCCCTGGGACGATGACGAGCTCGTGGGTAAAAGCGCGGAGGTGAAATCATGAAACGCTTTCTGTCCCGACTGCGCGTGAAAGCTCTGACGGT
This sequence comes from Marinimicrobium sp. C2-29, assembly GCF_038419845.1. Lineage (NCBI taxonomy): Bacteria > Pseudomonadati > Pseudomonadota > Gammaproteobacteria > Cellvibrionales > Cellvibrionaceae > Marinimicrobium > Marinimicrobium sp. C2-29. The sequence continues at coordinate 37,001 of NZ_JBCAQT010000002.1, read as the reverse complement.
CTTGCTGCTGTCGGTCGGTCTTCTGGTGGCCTGCAGTGACGCGGGCCGACCGGACAACCGGGCGGTCTATCTGCTGCTGGACACCTCGGGCACTTACACCGAGGAGCTGGAAAAGGCACAGTCGATCATTGCCTATTTACTGGGCGCGCTACAGAGCGGCGACTCCATCGCCGTGGCGCGCATCGACAGCGGCAGCTTCACCGAGAAAAATCTGATCGCCAAGGTCACCTTCGATGACCGGCCCAGCACCGCCAACAGTCAGAAGCGTGCGTTCAAGCAGACCGTGGATGAGGCCATCGGCAATATCAAGCGCGGCAGCGCCCACACCGATATCACCGGGGGCGTGATCCAGGCGCACGACTACCTGACCGAAACCGGCGCCGGGCAGCGCTACCTGTTCGTGTTTTCCGATCTGGAGGAAGATCTGCAGGCCGGGCATATTCGCGACTTCCCCATCGAGATGAACGGGGTCAATGTCGTGGCCATCAATGTCACCAAGCTGCGGGGTGACAATATCGACCCGCGCGAGTACGCCGAGCGTCTGGACAACTGGCAGGCGCGGGTCGAGCAGGGCGGCGGCAGCTGGCGGGTGGTCAACGACCTGGAGCGGTTGAACCGCCTGATCGAAGTGCGTTGAGTGAATGCCCGCTGCTATCGGCCGGAGGACGTCAAGCCTAAGTGCAACAGAGGTCAGTACTTGGGCTTGATGGTCTTTACGCCATCAGCGGTGCCCAGCAACAACACATCCGCACCGCGTCGGGCAAACAGGCCATTGGTCACCACCCCGGCGATCTGGTTGATGTCCGACTCCCACTTTCGCGGATCCACCATCTTCAGGCCGTGCACGTCCAGGATCACGCAGTCGTTGTCCGTGACTACGCCCTCCCGGTACACCGGGTTGCCGCCCATCTTCACCAGTTCCCGGGCCACATAGGAGCGGGCCATGGGAATGACTTCCACCGGGAGGGGAAAGTCGCCCAGGACTTTGACCCATTTGCTCTCATCGGCAATACAGACAAACTCCCGGGAAACCGCGGTCACGATTTTCTCCCGGGTCAGAGCCGCGCCGCCGCCCTTGATCAGTTCCAGCTGGTCGTTGCTTTCATCGGCGCCATCCACATAGACCAACAACTCGCTCACCTGATTGAGCTCATAGACTTCGATACCGAGCTTTTCCAGCTGTTGGGCGGAGGCCTCCGAGCTGGCCACGGCGCCGGCAAATTCGCCTTTGAGGTTGGCCAGGCCGTCAATGAAGTATTTCGCCGTCGAGCCGGTGCCCACGCCGATGACACTGTCCCGTGTCAGTTTGGGGGTGATGTAGTCGATGGCGGCCAGAGCCACGGCCTGCTTCAGTTCGTCTTGGGTCATGGTGTTCTCGCTTATAAGGGTTGTCCGATAGGCTCTGATTATACGCGCTCAGTACCCGCTTGCGCCAAGAGTGTCTGGGCGAGGGGCTTTTCGGTATCGGTCGGCGCGTCCGCTGTCTGGGAATTGCTTCTGGCTTCCTATACCATGGAACCCTGTTTTTTCATCGACCCTGAAGAACGCCCTTATGCCCGACTCCTATATCAAACGCATTCTCAACGCCCGCATCTACGATCTCGCTGTGGAAACCCCGCTCGAGCGCGCGCCCCTCTTGTCCCGGCGCACCAACAACAACGTATTACTCAAGCGCGAAGATCTGCAACCGGTCTTTTCGTTCAAAATTCGCGGCGCTTACAACAAGTTGCTGCAGTTGAGCGATGAGCAGCGCAAAAAAGGGGTGATTGCCGCCTCGGCGGGGAACCACGCCCAAGGGCTGGCCATGGGTGCCCACCACCTGGGGATCAAGGCGATTATTGTCATGCCGCGCACCACCCCCGCGATCAAGGTGGATGCGGTGCGCGCACGCGGTGCCAAGGTGGTGCTGCACGGTGATAATTACGATGAGGCCTCGGCGCACGCCAAAAAGCTGATTGAAGAGAAGGGCCTGACTTACATTCACCCCTTCGACGACCCGGACGTGATCGCCGGCCAGGGGACGGTGGCCATGGAAATCCTGCGCCAGCATCCGGGCCACATCGACGCGATTTTCGTGGCGGTGGGCGGCGGCGGCCTCTGCGCCGGCGTGGCGGCCTATGTGAAATATGTCCGCCCGGACGTGAAAGTCTTTGCCGTGGAGTCGGAAGATTCCGCCAGCCTGAAGGCGGCCATGGAGAAAAAGCGTCGGGTGACACTGCCGCATGTGGGCATTTTTGCCGACGGTGTGGCCGTGGCCCAGGTGGGCAAGGAGACCTTCCGGGTGATCCGCCAGACCATCGACGGGGTGATTACCGTCAATACCGATGAGATCTGCGCGGGCATCAAGGACATCTTTGAAGACACCCGCTCCATCGCCGAGCCGGCCGGCGCCCTGAGTGTCGCGGGCATGAAGAAGTACGTGGCCGAGCAGGGCATCAGTGGTCAGACGCTGGTGGCCATCGACTGTGGGGCCAATATCAATTTCGACCGCTTGCGCTATATTTCCGAGCGCACGGAAATCGGTGAGCAGCGCGAGGCGATCCTGGCGGTCACCATTCCCGAGCGTCCCGGCGCCTACAAGGATTTCTGCAAGGCGCTGGGCAAGCGCAATATCACCGAGTTCAATTACCGCTATTCCGACAGCGCCCAGGCGCAGATTTTTGTCGGCATCCAGGTCGGTACCGGCGGCAAGGATCGGACCGAGCTGGTTACTAAGCTGCAGGACAAGGGTTATGCGGTCGTGGATATGACCGAGAACGAAGTGGCCAAAATGCACATCCGCCATATGGTGGGCGGGCATGCGCCCAATGTGGGCGAAGAAATGGTGTTCCGCTTTCAGTTCCCCGAGCGTCCGGGGGCGCTTTACACCTTTCTGTCTCGGGTGGCCGGCCGCTGGAATATCTCCATGTTCCACTACCGCAACCATGGTGCCGCTTACGGTCGGGTCCTGGTGGGTATGCAGGTGCCGAAAAAAGAGCGGGCGCAGGTGCGTAAATTCCTGGACGAGATCAATTATCCCTATTGGGATGAAACCGAGAATGAGGCCTATCAGTTCTTTCTCGGCTAGCGGATCGGTGGTGGGCGGAGCCCACCCTACGGAGCTGGAATGAAACCTGCGGTGGGCGGAGCCCACCCTACGTGGGGTGAATTCCGGCCGTTCTATCCCGTAGGGTGGGCTCCGCCCACCGTTTTGCTCCACCAAAACGTGATTTTTATCACATCCCTGCCCAATTCTGTCTAATTTCCCGACAATCTCCCTTGATCTGTCGTAATTTTCCTCTACCCTTGAAGGCTGTGACTCTGGAAGAGTTCCCCGGTTGTCGGTTTACCACGCTGAATTGCAGTCATGGCGGGCGAACAACCACAGATATCAAGCAGTACCACAGGGAGTTTCTGTTTCCTGACTGAATCACCCGAAGGTTATTCGAATAATGAAAGCTGATATTGTCACTCTGGTTATTGTTGTCTTTTGTGTTGGAGTTCTGGTGAGCGCACTCGATCTGGGTGGGCTGATGGCGGGAGACGATGAGTCCGCCACGCCGATGGTGTTGCAGCAGTCGTCGACCGACTGACGCGCCGTGAGCGCTCAACCTTCAATCTTCAGCGAACCACACCCCGATCCGTTACTACCGCATCCAGCGGAATATCCCAGGGCTCGCGCATGACCTGCGTCGCCTCCTGACAGGCGTGCGCCAGCCCGACCAGCGCGGGTCCGACCTGTCTTCCGTGTTGCTTCGCTTCCTGTTTGAAGGCAAAGGTCCGGTCGTAGAATCCTCCACCCATGCCCAGACGGCCGCCGGCGCGATCGAACGCCACCAGCGGTAGCAACACCAGGTTCAGATTGGGCGCCGAGAGTTTGGGCTGGTCCTGATAGTTGGGCTCGGGAATGCCGAAGCGATTGAAGTGCAGCGGCGTATCGGGCCGCCAGCGCACGAACCACAGGAGTCGCCCCTGAAAGGGGTGCAGCACCGGCAGGTAGCATTCCTTGCCGCAACGCCAGGCGCGTGCCGCCAGCGGACGCGGATCGATCTCACCGTCATTGGGCCAGTAAAGGGCGATGTGTTGGCTGCGAATAAAAGCGGGCAGGGTGGCCAGTTTGCGCGCCAACTGTTCGGCGGCGAGGTTCTGTTCCCGGGCTGTCAGGCGACGACGACGCGCGCGCATTTCACGGCGTAAGGACGTCTTGTCGAAGACATGGTCGTTGATGGGTGTAACGTTCGCGGGAGAGTGGCTCACACGTATGAGTCTCTGTGGCGAGTGAAGAGAAAGCCCCAAGGTGCCGCTGTCGAGCGGGCCTTGAACCCTAAGGCTCAAGGTGGCGATGCCCGCCATCCATCAGGCTTCCCGCGCGATGGCGGTAATGCTCAACAGGATCAGCAAAGCAAGGCCTGTACTGCGGTTATCGGCTCAAGGACGTGTCGACTGGCGAACACCCCAGGGCGTGCTTTAAGTATAACCCGGAAGATGGGGGCTTTCGCAAGCGCCAATTTGCGCTAATCCCGGAGCGCCTTGTCAGCGCTCGCTGATGGCCGCATGAACCGCTTTTGATAGTGACTCAGGGCTGGTCGAACTGGGCGAGGGTGCGGTCGATTTTCTCGTGCAGGCGCTTGAGCTCGGTCTGTTCCGGCTCCGGATTTGAGTCGGGAGTGGGGTGCTGTTTGGCCTGCAACAGTTCGTGGCTGAGGTTCAGCGCCGCCATGACCGCGATGCGCTCCAGGCCGATGACCGAGCTGCTGCGCTTGATGGCACGCATGCGCTCATCCAGCAGTTCCGCCGATTCCTGCAGCGCGGCTCGCTCCTCGCGCGGGCAGGCCACCTGATAGTCCTTGTCCAGAATTTTTACGAAGACGGTTTCACTGCTCACGACTCAGACTCCAGGCTCTTGAGACGAATAATCATGGCTTCGACCCGGCTGCGGGCCAGGTCGTTCTTTTCGATCAGCCGCACCCGCTCCCGCTGCCAATCCTGACTTTTGGCCCGCAGCTCTTCATTCTCGTGCTGCAAGCGTTCACACACCTGAATCAGGCGATCCATTTTCGCTTCCAGGCTTTCTAGTAGGTCATCGGACATGATTTTGGGAACCGGGTTCATTATTCGCTTGCAGCTACTATATTGTGCCCGTTGCAGGGGGTCAATCACCGCCCCGGCGAATTACCGACGGGCGCACAAACGCTGGCTCTCCGGGCCTGCGGGCGCAATTCATGATAGCATGGCGGGCTAATCAGCGAGGTAACTATGACAGCGGAAACCGAACCGACCCCGGTCACCTACGAACAACTGAGCGAACTGCTTCAGCCTCTGGGAACCCTCATCAACCCGGCCGAGTTGCAGGGGCTGCTGTGCGGAAAATTCTGCGGCGGCGCCAATCCGGACGAAACCGAGTGGTTGCTGGAGGCGGTGGAGGAGTTGGACTTCACCCAGGCGCCGGACGAAAACGTGCGCGACATCCTCACCCAGGTGTTTCGCGACACCCGGGCCCAGCTCACCCGCGACGGCTTTGCCCTGCAGCCGCTGCTGCCCAGTGACGAAGCGGAAATCACCCAGCGGGTGGGCCGGCTGGGCAGCTGGTGCCACGGCTTTCTGGTGGGGTTCGGCAGCGCCGGGCACGCCGGCGATACCAATCTCTCCGAGGAGGCGCGCGAGGCGCTGGAGGACATGGCTGCCATTGCCCAGGTGGATCTGGACGAGGAGGAGTCCGCCCGCGCCGCCGAAAATGACTACGCCGAAGTGGTCGAGTACGTGCGCATGGCGGCGGTCGCCCTGTTTATGGAATTCGGGGCCGACAAGCTGGTAAAAGATGAATCGGGCGAAGGGCCGGAGCCCACGATTCACTGACCGCCATTCATTGATCCTCAACCAACCGGTGGAACCGATGGAGAGCAGAACCCGATTATGAAAATCACGCGCCAGGAATACGCTCGTCGACGCAAGGCTCTGATGGAAGTGATGGAGCCCAACAGCATTGCCATTGTCCCCGGCGCTCCCGAACGGCAGCGCAGCCGCGATACCGACTACCCCTACCGCCAGGACAGCGATCTTCATTATCTGTCAGGCTTTCCCGAGCCGGGCACCGTTCTGGTCCTGATCCCGGGACGGGAGCACGGCGAGTATGTACTCTTCTGCCGCGAGCGCGATCCGGAGCGGGAAATCTGGGACGGTTACCGCGCCGGTCCCGAGGGTGCCTGCCGCGACTATGGCGCCGACGATGCCTTCCCCATCGATGACATCGACGACATCCTGCCCGGCCTGCTCGAAGGGCGGGAGCGGGTCTATTACGCCATGGGCAAGGACCGGGAGTTTGACCGGCAGGTGATGGACTGGGTCAACAGCATCCGCGCCCGGGTGCGCTCCGGAGCCTCGCCTCCCGGCGAGTTCACCGACCTGAGCCACTTTCTGCACGACCTGCGCCTGATCAAGAGCGCGGCCGAGCTGCGCCTCATGCGCCAGGCCGGGGAAATCTCCGCCCGCGCCCACATCCGCGCCATGCGTGCCTGCCAGCCCGGCGTCATGGAGTACCAGGTGGAGGCGGACATCCTGCACGAATTCGCCCGGTCGGGCGCGCGCGACCCAGCCTACAGCACCATTGTGGGGGGCGGCAAAAACGGCTGCATTCTGCACTACGTCGAGAACAGCGCTGCCCTGAAAAGCGGCGACCTGGTGTTGATCGATGCCGGCTGCGAATACGAAATGTACGCCGCCGACATCACCCGTACCTTTCCGGTGAACGGGACATTCAGTGCCGAGCAGCGCACTCTCTACGAACTAGTGCTCAAGGCACAGCACGCCGCCATTGCTGAAATTCGGCCGGGCAACCACTGGAATGCCCCTCACGAGGTCTCGGTGAACGTACTCACTGAGGGCCTGGTGGAGCTGGGCCTGCTCGAGGGCGATGTGCACGCCCTGATCGAGAACGAGGCCTACCGCGAGTTTTACATGCACCGGGTCGGTCACTGGCTGGGCATGGACGTGCACGATGTCGGGGACTACAAGATCGACGGCCATTGGCGTCTGCTCGAGCCGGGCATGGTGATGACCGTGGAGCCCGGCCTCTATGTGGCCCCGGACAATGAGCGGGTGGCCAAAAAGTGGCGCGGTATTGGTATTCGCATTGAAGATGACGTGGTCGTGACCAAAGACGGCTACGAGATTCTTACTTCCGACGTTCCCAAGGACCCGGATGCGATCGAAGCCCTGATGGCCGGAGCGGATTCTTGAGCCCGGCCGACCGGTAACAACCCCATAGGCACCGATGAGCGCAGAGGCATGAGCCAGACCGATTACGATATTGCCATTATTGGCGGCGGCATGGTGGGCGCCAGCCTGGCCAACCTGCTGGCCGCCGGCGGTGTCGGCTGGCGCATTGCGGTACTCGATACTCACTCCCCCGGCGCGGATGTGTGTGCTCACTACCAGCCCCAGTACGACAATCGCTCCACCGCGATTTCCGCCGGTAGTGCCGAGATCCTGGAGCGTCTGGGGCTCTGGCGCCGCTTGCGCGAGCACTGCACGCCCATCCGTCAGGTGCATGTGTCCGACCGGGGCCATCTGGGCGGTGGCCTGATTGATGCCGCCGAGCAGCAGCGTGAGGCCCTGGGCTATGTGCTGGAAAATGCCTGGCTGGCGCCCTGCCTGAGCGAAGCCGCCAGCGCCGCCCCGGGGGTCACTTACCTGGCCCCGGTGATGGTGGAAGCGCTGACCCCGGGGGCGGAGTCCACCCGATTGCAGCTGCAGGGCGGCCCCGGCCAGATTTCGGCCCGGCTGGTGGTGTTGGCTGACGGCGGTGCCTCGTCCCTGCGCCAGGATCTGGGAATCGGCATCGAGCGTCGGGATTATCGCCAGAGTGCCATCGTTGCCAACCTCTCCTACGAGCGCCGCCATGGCGGCCAGGCCTTTGAGCGCTTCACCCCCGAGGGGCCCATGGCGCTGCTGCCGCTGGACGAGCGCCCGGAGGCCCGCCGCTCGGCATTGGTATGGACGCTGCCGCCGGAGCGGGCCCGGGCCCTGATGCAGGCGCCCGACGATGAGTTCATGGCTCAGCTGCAGGCGGTGTTCGGTTGGCGCCTGGGGCGCTTCCTGCGGGTGGGCGAGCGCCAGTGCTGGCCGCTGGAGCTGGTGCAGGCCAAAGAACAGATCCGCTCCCGCCTGGTGTTGTTGGGCAACAGTGCGCACTATCTGCACCCGGTGGCGGGTCAGGGGTTCAACTTGTCCCTGCGCGATGCCGCCGCTCTGGCCGCCACCCTGCGCCCGGCGCAGGAGGCGGGGGAAGATCCCGGCAACCAGGCGGTTCTGCAATCGTATCTGGATCAGCGCGAAAATGACCAGACGTTGACCGTGGGCCTGAGCGATCGGCTGGTCCGGCTGTTTTCCAACCGGAGCCTGCCGCTCACGGCCCTGCGTCATCTGGGCTTTCTCGGTCTGGACTGGCTGCCGGGCATGAAAGCGCTGTTTGCCGCCCAGACCATGGGCACCGCCGGCCCGCGCGCGCCCTGGGAGGCGAGCGGGTTGATGCCACTGGACTCTTTCGGTTCACACGGTTCACAAGGTTCACCCGATTCACAGGAGCCGCTGCGCGATGACTGACACTCGATACGATCTGGTGATTGCCGGCGCCGGACTGGTGGGCGCCGCGCTGGCGCTGCAGCTCGCCCCGGTGTTCGCCCAGCGCGGGCTGCGCCTGGCGCTGGTGGAGGCCGGCTCGGAGCCCGCCCGGTTCCAGGGGCAGTCCTTTGATCCGCGTGTGGTCGCGCTCACGCCCGGCTCCCGCGCTCTGCTCGAGCGGCTGGGCCTCTGGCGGCGGATTGAAGCCGAGCGGGTCTGCGCCTATCGGGAAATGCACGTCTGGGACGGTGAGGCCAGTGGCCGGATCACCTTCAATGCCGATGAGCTCGGCTGCGAGCAGCTGGGCCATATTGTGGAGAACAGTCTGCTGGTGCGTCATCTGCGCCAGTCGCTCAGCTACCAGACCTCGGTGGACTGGTTTCAGCCGGCGGCGGTGACCGGCCTGGAAATGCGCGAAGAGACAGACGATGGCGAGGTGCGCGTCGAACTGGATTCGGGCGCGGTGCTGACCACGGCTCTGCTGGTCGCCGCCGATGGCGCCCATTCGCGGGTGCGTGAATTCGCCGGTTTTGATGTTCGCGAATGGGCCTATGAGCAGAAGGCCATTGTCACCACCGTACGCACCGAGCGCGCGCACGGTTACTGCGCCCGCCAGCGATTCATGCAGACCGGCCCGCTGGCGTTTTTACCACTGCACTGCCAACAGCCCGAGCCCCTCAGTGGGTCGATTCAGGGCTGGGACAGTCACTACTGCTCGATTGTCTGGTCCGCCGATTCGGCCCTGGCCGATGAACTGATGGCCCTGGATGAGGACGCCTTCTGTCAGCGCCTCGGGCGCGAGTTTGAATACGCCCTGGGCGAGGTGACCGGCACGGATCAACGCCATGCGATTCCGCTCTATCAGCGGCACGCCCGGGACTATACCCGCCCGGGGGTGGCGCTGGTGGGCGATGCCGCCCACAGTATTCATCCGCTGGCCGGTCAGGGCGTGAATCTGGGTCTGAAGGACACCATGGCGCTGGCGGAAGAAGTGCAGCGCGCGATGCAACGCGGTCTGCCGCTGAGCGATCCATCGCTGTTGCGCCGCTACCAGCGTCAGCGGATGGGCGACAATTTGGGTATGATGGCGCTTATGGAAGGCTTTAAACGATTGTTTGGCAGCCGAACCCCGCCGCTGATCTGGGCGCGTAGCGCCGGTTTGCGTCGGGTTGATTCTCTGCCATTATTAAAAAACACACTAGCGCGAAAAGCTATGGGAGTATAACCACGCTATGAACATTAACCCTCACCTTGAACTTTCCAATCTGCTGAAAGACCTGGGTGTGAAACCTGGCGATACCCTGATGGTGCATTCATCCTTGCGCTCACTGGGTGAAGCCATGCCGGCGGATATTGTGATTGCGGGCCTGCGCCGCGCGCTCGGCCCCGGTGGTACGCTGGCGATGCCGACGCTGAGCTATGAAACCGTCAACGCCGACAATCCGCTGTTTGATACCGAGCTGACGCCCTCCTGTGTGGGCAGTCTGAGCGAGGCGTTCCGTCGCAGTCAGGGGGTGGTGCGCAGCCTGCACCCGACGCATTCGGCCGCCGCCACCGGCCCCAAGTCGCCGGATCTGTTGCTCGATCACGAGCGGGATCAGACGCCCTGCGGCGAGCATTCGCCCTTTGCGCGTCTGCCCAAACTGGGCGGGCGCATTCTGTTTCTGGGGTGTGACTTTACCGTGAATACCATGATGCACGCGCTGGAAGAGCAGGTGATGCCGCCCTATCTTCTGGAAGATGAGCTGGTGGATTTCATTCTGACCGATGGCCGTGGCCGTCAGGTGACCAGTTCGGTGCGCTGTCACAGTTTCAAGGGCTATCGTCAGCGTTACGATCGGCTGGAGTCGCTGTTGCCGGACTCGGCGATCAAGCGCGGTCAGTTGTTGGCCGCCGACTGCATGCTGGTGGATGCCGAGGCGGCCTGGGAGGCCGGGTTGAAGGCGCTGAAGCAGGATCCGATGTATTTTGTCGATCCGGAATAAAATAGCCGGGGAGCGACTAGACCGTAGGGTGGGCTCGGCCCACCACCCCAAGCGCCCCGGCGGGTGATGTTGTGCCTCCAAATGGTGGGCGAAGCCCACCCTACGGTTCTGTGCCCCCCGTAGGGTGGGCTCCGCCCACCGGGTCGAGCCTGGCTCGCTTGAGAGAAAGTTGTATGTCCAGAAAAGCCGTGATTCAACGTAGCCTCAACACTCTGATGATGGTCAGCCTGGTATTGGTGGGGCTGGTGTTTGTCACCAACACCACCGGCTATGGTCTGTTGTTGGGGCCCATTGCCTGGGTGATTGCCGTGGGGGTGTTCCGGCATTTTCGCTGGGCCTATTTTGCCGCGGCGGTCTGGGCGCTCGCCTGCTATCAGCTGGCCAAAGAGGGGCTGGAGTTTGAATTGCTCAAGCGCGCCGTGATGGTGCTGAGCATCCCTCTGGTGGTGCTTGCCATCTATCTGCACGAGACTCTGGGGCGGCGTCGTGCTGCCTCTGAGCACACCCAATAATGAAAAATGCACCAGCTTTGACCGCGATCGGACATAGCGCAAAATTTCATCAAAATATGCTTGAACTGCCCAGATCGAAGTGCTTTAATTTTTAAGGACCCTCTGACCAGAGGGCCCTTAATGCTAGAGATTGTGAACGGCCAATGTCCAGGCTCCCGCGAGGCACCCTTCCGTTACTTGGTTCGACCCTTCCCTTAGCAATACTCGCCCTGGCTCGACTTGTAAGTGGTTAACGCGAGGAGCCGGTTCAACGTAAGGTCAGCGCGGCTGACAATGGTAAGCAAGACGAGGAAAGTATGTCAGATGATCTGGTATCGGGTGTGGTGAAGTGGTTCAACGATGACAAAGGTTACGGCTTCATCGAGCGTGAAGGCGGCCCCGATGTGTTTGTGCATTTTCGTGCCATCAATGGCAGTGGCCGCAAGACGTTGAAAGACGGCCAGAGCGTGACGTTTGAAGTGACCCAGGGTCAGAAAGGGCCTCAGGCGGAAAACGTCACCCCGCTGTAACTCGCCATCCGGAGCCCATCAGGGCTTCAACTGGCACTCCGAAGCGGGTTCCGCTTCGGAGTGCTTTCCCCGCTGCTTTTCGTTCGCGTTAAGCCACTGCGGGCTCGACCCGGTGGGCGGAGCCCACCCTACCCGGGTCGCATTCATCCGGTGGGCGGAGCCCACCCTACGCTTCTGCGCCCGGCGGATGAGTGCGACCCCCCGTAGGGTGGGCTCCGCCCACCACCCGCCTCTACTTTCGGGTTTGCACTGGCCCCCCGGAGCCGCAGACGGTATCCTCTGGGTTTTCCCATACGTTTGAACCCTATGATTGACTTGAAATCCCTGGTCTGGCTGACCGCCGTCGTGCTGGTCATTTACTACAGTTGGCGCGCGTTTCAGGCCAAAGACTTGGCGTTTGCGGCGGCCCGTCGTCACTGTGACGAGATGGAAGTGCAGATGCTCGATCAGAGCGTCTATCTGCGCCGGTTGTGGATCAAACGCGACAGTCGGGGCCGACCGGGTCTCTGGCGCGCCTTCTATTTCGAGTTCACCGTGACCGGTGGTGATCGCTATTTTGGCCGGGTGCTGATGCTGGGCCGTCATATTCAGGGCGTGGAGCTCGAACCTCATCGCCTGCATTAGTTGTCTCACCGCCTTCGCTCGAATTGAAAGGAGCCCGTTGTGACCGACAGAATCGGTGGCTGGCAGCGCAAATCCACGCGCTGTGTGTATGAAAACCCCTGGATCAGAGTCTCCCACGAAGAAGTCATTACCCCCGGCAACACTGACGGGATCTATGGCGTGGTGCATTTCAAAAATACCGCCGTGGGGGTGGTGCCGCTCGATGACGACAACCACACCTACCTGGTCCGGCAGACCCGCTACACCATGAACCAGTACACCTGGGAGATTCCCGAAGGCGGTTGCCCGCGCGAGGAGGATACCCTGGCGGCGGCCAAGCGTGAGTTGCGCGAGGAGGTAGGCTTATCGGCTATGCACTGGGAAAAACTGCAGGAGCTGCAGCTGTCCAACTCCGTCACCAACGAGACCGCCGTAATCTATGTGGCCCGGGGCCTGACGCAGGGAGAGCAGACGCTGGATGACAGCGAGGATATTGAAGTGCAACGGCTCCCATTGACGGAAGCCATTGCGATGGTCGACCGCGGTGAAATCACCGATGCGATTTCGGTGGCGGCGTTGTTGCGCCTTGCCTTGCGTGGTTGATGGCGGATGCGCTTGACGCTTATCCGCCCTACGCCACCTCCGTGCTATACGTAGGGCGGATAAGCCTAAGGCGCATCCGCCGTTGCCCGGCCCGATATCAACCCTGCATTTCCTCAAGCTCTTTGCCCTTGGTCTCGTTGACCATGGTCAACACAAAGACCACCGAGAGCACTGCGAAGAAAGCGTAAATACCGTAAGCCGCCGACAGGCCAATGCCCGCCAGCAGAATCGGGAAGGAAGCGGTGACCACAAAGTTGGCCAGCCACTGCGCCAGACCCGCTACCGCCAGACCGGAACCGCGAATCTGGTTGGGAAACATCTCGCCCAGCATGATCCACATTACCGGACCCCAGGACAGATTGAACAGGAACACATAGGCGTTGGCCGCAATCAGCGCCAGGAGCGCGGCATTGTCGGACAGATCCAGATTGCCGGACTCGACCGACACCGGAGCGCCGGCAAAGGCGTAGGCGACCAGCGCCAGACTGATGGCCATGCCCGCCGAGCCGAACCACAGCATCGGCTTGCGGCCGATCTTGTCGACAAAAAAGAAGGTGATGAAGCAGGCAGCGATGCTGATGCTGCCGGAAATCACATTGATCGCCAGGGCATCACTCTCGGTAAAGCCCGCCGCTTGCCACAGCACAGCGCCGTAGTAGAACACCACGTTGATCCCGACAAACTGCTGCAGTATCGCCAGGCCGATGCCGACCCAGACAATGGTGCGCACCCTGCTCTTGCCGCTCTTTTTTACAATCAAATCGCGGAAGCGCGGCTTGTGGTGGTCGCTGGCGAGTGATTCATTGATCTCGCGTGCTTTGTTGTCGGCAACCGCGCGGCCATACAGCCGGCCCAGAACCTTGCTGGCCTTTTCGCTCTTGCCGGCCGCCACCAGAAAGCGGGGGCTCTCGGGGATGGCCAGCAGGGCGAGAAAGAAGATGCTGGCGGGAATCAGCTCCACCCAGAACATCCAGCGCCAGGTCTCAAAGCCGCCCCAGAATTCCTGGCGCGAGCCGCCGGCGACATCGGCCAACAGGTAGTTGCTGAGAAAGGCGGCGGTCAGGCCGGTGATGATGGCAATCTGCTGAAGAGAGGTCAGCATGCCGCGAAAATGCGCGGGTGCCACCTCGCTGATGTAGGCCGGCGCCATGACGCTGGCGGCGCCCACAGCCAGCCCGCCCAGAATGCGGTAGAACACAAATTCGCCAGTAGAGCCCGCGACGCCTGAGCCCCAGGCAGAAACGATGAACATGACCGATGCGACTATCAGCAGGGTGCGGCGCCCCCATTTATCAGCCAGACCACCGGCGAAGAGAGCGCCGACGGCGCAGCCGAGCAGCATGGATGAGACACTGAAGCCGGTGCCGGCACTGTCGGAGTTGAACGCGGTCTGCAGACCGTCGACGGTGCCGTTGATCACGCCGCTGTCAAAACCGAACAGAAAACCGCCGATGGTGGCGACAATACTGATGAGCACGACGTAGGCGGTACTCCCCTGATCGGGGTGCGTTGGTGTAGTCATGGAGTTTTACCCTACTAAAGTTGGTGCCTGGCGCTGCCAGATCGTGATTGTTATCGTTGAACTGGTTGTTTCCCCATGTCGAACATCAGGTGCCCGGGCCGTGTCAGGTTCGGCCCTTGCGCCTGCGGCGCCCGCCGCGATTTTTTGGATGCGGTCTGAGCGCCGTGATCAAGAGCCGCTAGCTTATCAGGGCCGTGCCCGATACTCCAGATCATTGACGCTCAGGCGGCCTGCGCTTCAAAAAAGGTGGGCGGAGCCCACCCTACAAGGATCCTGCCCGTAGGGTGGGCTCCGCCCACCGACCCGAATATTGTCCGTTCCGATAGTGTCGCAAAAAAATGGGCGGAGTCCACCCCACAAGGAACCTGCCTTGTAGGGTGGGCTCCGCCCACCGGATCGAACGTCGACCGTTACGTCTTAACGGATGTAACGGTTGATGATGTTCTCGTACAGCTCCTGCTGGCCACTGATCTGCTTGGGCTCGCCACCGGCGTTGCCCAGCTCGGCCAGTTGCTCCAGAGTCATTTTGCCCTGTTCGAAATCGGCACCTTTGCCGCCGTCGAAGGAGGCGTAACGCTCTTTGCGCATTTTCTCCAGGGGTGAGTTCTGGATCAGGTCGTCGGCAATCAGCAGTGAGCGCGCGAACACATCCATACCACCGATGTGGCCGTGGAAGGTGTCGTTCAGGTCGGTGGAGTTGCGACGACGCTTGGCGTCGAAGTTGACGCCGCCGCCCTGGAAGCCGCCGTGACGCAGTACGACCAGCAACATTTCAACGGTTTCGTTGATGTTGTAGGGGAACTGGTCGGTGTCCCAGCTGTTCTGGTAGTCGCCGCGGTTGGCGTCGATGCTGCCCAGCATGCCGGCGTTGGCCGCGACCTGCATCTCGTGGTCCATGGTGTGCTGGGCCAGAGTGGCGTGGTTGGTTTCGATGTTCAGTTTGAAGTCTTTGTCCAGGCCGTGATGACGCAGGAAGCCGATGACGGTTTCGCTGTCGAAGTCGTACTGGTGCTTGGTGGGCTCCATGGGCTTGGGCTCGATCAGGAAGTTGCCCTTGAAGCCGTTCTTGCGGCCGTAGTCGCGCGCCATGGTCAGGAAGCGGGCCAGGTGCTCCTGCTCGCGACCGATGTCGCTGTTGAGCAGGCTCATGTAGCCTTCGCGGCCGCCCCAGAACACATAGTTCTCACCGCCCAGCTCGATGGTCGCATCGATGGCGTCCTTCAACTGCGCGCCGGCGTAGGCCACTACGTCGAAATCCGGGTTGGTGGAAGCGCCGTTCATGAAGCGCGGGTTGGTGAACAGGTTGGCGGTGCCCCACAGGAGCTTGACGCCGGAGTCTTTCTGCTTCTCCTTGGCGTACTCGACCATCTTCTTGACGCGCTCCTGGGTTTCCGCGCGGCTGTCGCCTTCTTCGGTCAGGTCGACATCGTGGAAGCTGTAGTAGGGCACGCCCAGCTTGGTGATGAACTCAAACGCGGCGTCCATCTTCTGGTAGGAGCGCTTCATGACATCGCTGGAATCGTTCCAGGGAAACACGAAGGGGCCGGGGCCGAAGGGATCGTTGCCCGCACCGTTGAAGGTGTGCCAATAGCAGACTGCGAAGCGCAGGTGCTCTTTCATGGTCTTACCGGCCACGACCTTGTTCTCGTCGTACCATTTGAAGGCCAGGGGGTTGTCGGACTCGGGGCCTTCGTACTGAATTTTGTCGACGCCCTTGAAATACTCTCTATCGCCTAGTGTGATGCTCATGATGTAACCCTTGTGTTGCGTTTGTTTAAAAGTGATGGTGACTGTTGTTGAAATCAGTTGTCGGGATCAGCCGGCCTGGGCGAGGCGACGTTCCACCGCTTCGCGCCACTCGGCGTAAAATTCCTGATACTGGTTTTGCAGAGCCGGTTCCGGCTCCAGAATCGCTTTGCGCTTGAGGGTGCGGAATACATCCTCGCGGCTGCTGTAAAAGTCGCAGCCCCAGGCCGCCGCGCGCGCTACGCCTACGGCACTGTCGGTATCGTAGAGTTCCAGCGGCGCCTGGGTCAGGTTGACAAAGGCGCTGCTGAAAATCGGGCTCAGGAACATGTTGCTGTGCCCGGCCCGCACGACGCGGGTTTCGGCTCCCAGGCCCTTGATCAGATCAAAGCCCAGGTTCATGGCGTAGGCCACGCCTTCCTGAGTGGCGCGGGCCACATGATTCAGGCCGTGGCGGTTCAGATCCAGGCCGTCCATCTGGGCCGAGAGCAGGCGGTTGCGCATGATGCGCTCGGCACCATTACCAAAAGGATAGACCTTCAGGCCGTCGCTGCCAGGTTGGACCTGCTCGCCCAGTTCGTTCAGCTTGGGGTAGGAGACGTCGCCGCCGGCGCTCAGTACGCCGCGCAGCCAGCTGTTCATGCGCCCGGCACCGTTGATGCAGGCCAGCAGGCCGCGATGCACGGGGGCGTCGCCCTTGTTGACGTGCAGAAAGGTGTTGATGCGCTGATCCGGGTCGGCAATGTTCTTGTCGGTGACGGCGTAGACCACGCCCGAGGTGCCGGCGGTGGTGGCGACATCGCCCGGCTCCAGCACGTTCAGGCTCATGGCGTTGGCCACCTGATCGCCGGCGCGGAAGGCCAGCTTGGCGCCGGCCTTGATGCCCAGCTCTTTGGCGGCGTGATCATTGACCTCGCCCTGAACACCCAGGTTGGGTACCTGATCGGACAGCAGCGCCGGGTCGATGTGCCAGTGCTTGAGCAGCTTGTCGGACGCCTTGTTCTCGGAGAAGTCCCAGAAGACTCCCTCCGACAGGCCAGAGGCCGTCGTGGTGAACTCACCGGTCAGTTTGTAGGCGATGTAGTCGCCCGGCAGCATGATCTTGTGGATGCGGTCGTACACTTCCGGCTCGTTTTCCTGCACCCAACGCAGCTTGGCGGCGGTGAAGTTGCCGGGGGAGTTGAGCAGGTGCTCCATACACCAGTCACTGCCCAGGGCGTCAAAGGCTTTCTCGCCGGTGTCCACGGCGCGGCTGTCGCACCAGATGATGGAGGGGCGCAGTACTTCGCCGTCTTTATCCACCGCGACCAGGCCGTGCATCTGGTAGGAGATGCCGATGGCGCCGATTTTGTCTTTGAGCTGGGGCTGCTTCTGCCACATTTCCTCACAGCCCTTGCGGATGGCGTCCCACCAGGCTTCCGGCGACTGCTCGGCCCAGCCGGAGCGGGGGGCGTCGATGGCCATTTCATTGGGTGGATAGGTGGCGTTGGCGACGCGCTCGCCACTATCGCCATCGATGACGGCCAACTTGACCGAAGAGCTGCCGATGTCCAGTCCTAAAAAATGCATAGTGCTTAACCTTGGTTTTTTGTTGGGTTTGAGCCGCCTGCGGCCCATCTTATAGTTTGTGTGACTAACAGTAAATCCGTATGTCCATGTGAGGGCTCAGACCGTCTGCTCGGTGGGCTGACCCCGTCGGTTGTCGGGTTCCCCGGCACGGGGTGGGGCGGTGGAATCCCGGACAATCAACCGGTGCTCCACAATCTCCGGCGCCTCGCCGATGTCGTGGCCCTCAATGGCGCTGATCAACCGGCGCATGGTGCGCTCCCCGATCTCTTCGGTGGGCTGCACCACCGTGGTCAGGGGCGGGTCCATGATGGCCGCATAGCGGGTGTCATCGAAACCGACCACGGAGATGTCGTCCGGAACGCGCAGTCCCCGGCGCTTGACCTCAAAGATGGCCGCCATCGCCATTTCGTCGTTGGCGCAGAAAATGGCGGTGGGCGCCTCCGGCAGGCTGAGCAACTGGCGGGTGGCCCGGCGTGCACCCTCGATGGTCTGGTCGCCGTTGACCACCCACCCGGAATGTTCGCCCCGGGGGCTGGCCTTCATGGCATCGCGGTAGCCGCGCTCCCGGTCCCGGGTCAGGAGCGAGCCGCGCGAGCCGGCAATAAAGCCGATGCGTTGGTGCCCGAGCTGAAGCAGGTACTGGGTGGCCTCGCTCGCCGCGCGCCGGTTGTCGACCCGTACGCTGGGAATATGCGCCATCTCGTCGGTGACGTTCTCGCAACCGAGCACGATGGGGGTACGCCGTGCCTGGTTGGAGTAGTGACTGCTGCTGGTGCTGGAAATGGGCGAGGGGCTGGCGAGCACAATGATGCCGTCGGCCTCTTTGGACATGACCATTTTGCAGTAGTCATCCAGCTCGGGCTGGCTGCTGGCGGTTTCCCGGATCAGGATCGAGTAGCCGGTTTCCCGGGCAACCCCGTTGATACCGCGCATCACGCCCTCCCAGAAGGGCAGTCCAACGGATTGGAGCACCACCAGCACCAGCCCGGTTTTGCCCCGGCGGAAGTTGCGGGCCAGGGCATTGGGGGCGTAGCCAGTCTCATCAATGGCGGACTGAACCGCCGCCAGGGTCTTGGGTTTGACCTGGTCCGGGCTGTTCAGGCACCGGGATACCGTCGAGATGGATACCCCGGCCAATTTGGCCACTTGCTTGATCGACACGGTTGCGCTCCGTAAACACTGTGCCCCTGGTTACCATCGACGGAATGCCGGCCGTTATGAAAACGTTGTCATTCTGTCTTATGGTCGTAAAGACACTGAATGAGGCAGATTATGAACCCGTTTTCAGGTGGTTGGCAAGCGTTTGAGTGAAAAAAATAGAAACGTTTTCATTTGGGCGAGAGTGAAAGGTCGGCTCTGACGTCAGTGAAAGGGAAGGAGAAGAGGGAGGGAAGAGCGAAAAAGGGTAGCTCCGGGCCCGTTACAGGCCCGGAGCTGACGAGTACTAGTTCAGCGTGCCGGTAAAGGTGCTGGTGCCGGAGCAGTACGGATCGGTTTCGCCGTCCATCGTGAAGCTCCAGGCGCTGGAGCCGGACATGCTCATCGACCCGGCGCCATCGGCCGTGACGGTGGCTTCCAGACTGGTTTCCGTGGTGCCGCCATCCTCCGGGTAGCTGCCGGTCCAGACCAGGCTGGAGCCGGACAGGCTGCCGCTGTAATTGTGGCCGCCTTCGTCGGTGACTTCCAGATCGGTACCGGTCTGGACAACGACAAAGTTCTCGATACGGTCGTCTTCGCATTCGACCACGTCAGTGGAATCATTGATATCGAAGGTCCAGGTGCCGCTGATATCCAGCGTGGTGTCGCCGCCGCTACCACTGTCTCCACTGGTGCCCACTTCCACGCCGGTGGGGCCGACCCGCGTAAACGCTTCCGGCTCTTCGTCGGGGGCATTGGTCCCAAACACCAGGGTGTTACTGTCGGCGTCAAAGGTCAGGGTTTCCTGGATGTCCCCGCCGTCGGGGCCGCAGCCGGTTTCCCCGGCCGGCAGGTCGGGACAGGGGTGGGAGAAACCACTGTCGCCATTGGTGTCGGTGACCACCGTCCAGGTGACGGCGTTGGTTTCGGCATCAATGCTGTAGGTGCCGCGCTCGATCCCGGCTGACAGGGATTGGGGGTCGGTATCTTCTTCCAGGTAAGCGAACATGCCATCGGCAAAAAGGTGCAGCATGAGGAACTCGTCGGCATCTTCCATAAACCAGGTGCCCACCCGGCCGTCGGTGTCGCTGTAAAGACGGGTAAACTCAATGACCTCGGCGCCATCGCCCTCGGCGTCGCAGCCCTCGCCTACGCCCGTGTCGGCTCCCAACAATAGCTTGTCGTCACCCAGGCTGTTGCCGCTCACCAGATCCAGGGTGAACTGGTTGTCTTCCTCTGATTCACAGGTGCCGCCGGCAAAGCCGATTTCCCCGCTGTAGTCACGCACGTTGTCCAGCGTGATCTGCCCGTTGCTGATGTTCCACCCAATATCGCCGACTTCGAAGCCATCCATTTCAGGCCAGTCTTCGTCATTGAAGAGGGCAAATCGGCCATCACTCATCAGTGTCAGTACGATCACAAACTGTTCTTCAACATCCGCCGCCGAGGTGTCGACGTAATACCAGCTGCCGATGGCCCGGGCGCGGACCTCATTCAGCGAGGTCTGCAGGTGGGCGCGCGCGTCCTCGGCGGAAACCAGGCTGGTGTTGCTGCTGCCGGAATTGGCCACCAGCTCCGCGACCTGATCATCGAAATCGTCGGCCGAGAAGTCCACCGCGGTGGCCACGTCGGCCGCGCCCCCGGCGATATCGATACCATTGCTGGCATCGCCGTCAAAATCCAGGCTCTGCAGCAGGCGGGCGATATTGGTGGCCACCACATCATTGGGATCGTCCGTCCCGGCAATGGTCAGCGGTGTGACCAGGCCGCGGGCGGTGGTCGAGGGCAGGTTCAGGTCGCCAATAGAGAAGGTGACCGTGTCGCCGGGCTCGAAGGTAAAGCGGCCCTGGGCATCCGTGGTGCCGGTAATGCCGCTGGGCTCGTTGGTGAAGGTGATCCCGGCGACAGCGCTATCGACAAAAGTGCCGGTGCGGCTGCCCGAGGTGGGCTCCTCTTCGTCGCTGTTGTCACCGGTGTCGTCGTCAGTGTTGTCATCATCGGTGGTGTCGCCACCACCGTCGTTATTGGTCGGAGGGGTCGAACCATCGCCACCACCGCCGCCACAGGCGGCCAGGCTCATCAGGGCGAGGGTTACCAGCAGGGTTCGAAGCAATACAAGCATGATCTGGCTCCAGATTGTTAGTAGGTCGTTACCGAATCCCGGTCCTTAAATTCAGTTCCCTGTGGGCAGTCAGTTCCCTGTCGGCACCGGTGGAGCGGAACAGCGGCTCCAGGCAAGGAGATGTCGTTGAATTCCCCACAAAATGTTAGACCAACGGCTGAGCCGGCACATACCCCATTTGGGTTAGGGGCGACGAGAGGTGGTATTTGCCCGACCAGCGGTTTCTCAAAACCCCTTGCACTCGCCGCGCTAACACTGAACAATTCGCGTTTTGGTGGCGCACGTTGCGTGACGATGGCAAGGTGATCAATGACAGAACTCTATATTCTTCAGAATCAGGAAGGACTGTTTTTGGGAAAGCAGAAAGATTGGCTGGATGGCCGCGACCGGGGGGCACTGTACAAGACGCCCCACCGGGACGAGGCGGTCAATCTGAAGGTGGAAGTGAGCGCAAAAGACTTTGAACAGCGTATTACTATCCATTCGTGTCAGACCGATGAGCGCGGGCTGCCCGTGATCGGTGCGGATGCGGTATCATCCGGACCTGTAGCGTCAAAAGCGGCGGAGGTGGAGTCATCGGCTGAAGAGTCGCCCTCAGCTGACGCCCCGGCATCAACAACCGACGACTTGCCCCCGAGCGAGTCCTGATCGCGGTTGCCGCGCCTCAATCGCCGGTTGCCAGCGCCCCGTTGTAAAGGAGCAGAAATTTGTCCCGCCCCCATCGCTATCGCCAACACCTCGCCCATTTCTCGAAGGCGGGGAATCCGCTGCTCAAGGGGATCCTTCGCGGGGTTGAGAAAGAGAGTCTGCGGGTGAGTCCGGACGGGGGGCTGTCGCAGACCGAGCACCCGAGGGCGCTGGGCTCGGCCATGACCCATCCGCACATCACCACCGACTACAGTGAAGCGCTGCTGGAATTCATCACCGAGCCGTTCAACCGGGTGAGTGACCTGCTGCGCCAGCTGGATGATGTCCACCGCTATACCTACAGCGTGCTGGGCGAAGAGCGGCTCTGGCCCGCCAGTATGCCCTGTTCGCTCAAGGGTGATGAGGGCATTCCAGTGGCCCGCTACGGCTCCTCCAACAGCGGCCTGATGAAAACCGTGTATCGGCGGGGCCTGGGGCATCGCTATGGGCGCACCATGCAGACCATTGCCGGAGTGCATTACAACTTTTCCCTGCCCGATGATTTCTGGCGCGACCTGCAGCGGCAGGAGGGCGATGAGCAGTTATTGCAGGACTACAAAACCCAGCGGTATTTTGATCTTATCCGCAACTTCCGCCGCTACTCCTGGCTTCTGATTTATCTGTTCGGCGCGGCGCCGGCGGTCTGTCGCTCCTTTGTGCGCGGCAAAAAACACAGCCTGCAGCCCTTCGGTGACGACGAGCACAGCCTCTATGCGCCCCATGCCACCTCCCTGCGCATGGGCGACCTGGGCTACCAGAGCGATGCCCAGCAGCAGATGACCATCTGTTACAACGACCTGTCCACCTACCTGCAGACCCTGTGTGAGGCCATTACCCGCCCGCACCCGGCCTATCAGGCGATTGGCGTCAAAGACAGCGAGGGTCGCTACCAGCAGCTGAATACCAGCCTGCTGCAGATCGAAAACGAGTTCTACAGCAGCGTCCGTCCCAAGCGCACCACCCAGCGCGGCGAAACCGCTCTCCAGGCACTGCGGCTGCGAGGTGTGGAGTATGTGGAGGTGCGCTGCGTCGACCTCAATCCCTACGAGCCGCTGGGCATCAGCGCCGAGCAGATCCACTTTCTGGATGCCTTCCTGCTCTACTGCCTGCTGGCGGACAGCCCACGCGCGAACGACCTGGAGTATCGCAATATTCAGGAGAATCAGTCGCGCATCGTCTACCGGGGCCGGGAGCCGGGTCTGACGCTGCAACGCGGAGAGGAGGAGGTCGCCATGGCTGACTGGGCCGGCGAGCTGCTGGCGGGAATGGAAGAGTGTGCGGGCCTGCTCGATCAGTGCCAAGGCGATGGCCATTTTCGTCGGGCGGTGGCCGATCAGCGGGAAAAGGTGACACGGCCGGAGCTGACCCCTTCAGCGAGAATACTGGAGGAGATGCAGCGCGAGGGCAAAACCTTCTTCGGGCACGCCATGGCGCTGGCGGAGGAGCATCGCAACGTCTTTGCCCGGCGGCCGCTGGAGCCGGCACTGAAGAGCCACTTCGAGCAGTTGGCCGAAGCGTCACTGGCGGATCAGCGCGCACTGGAAGCGGCCGACCGGCTCAGTTTTGAGGACTATCTGGAGCGCTACTACCGCCAGTATGAAAAGTGCGAGTGTCAGGGGGCCGTCTGACCTACCTCGCGGCGGACCCCGGTTGGCAGGGCTTGTCAGCGCTGGACGACAAAGCCCTTAGCGCTGGACGACAAAGTTGTTGAATAACAGATCGCGCGCGATATCCTCACGACCTTCCTCTTGGGCCAGCCGCTGGTTGATTTCTTCCAGCGCCAGCTGGCGCAGTGCTTCGCGCCCCTGCTGAGAGTTGACCTCCTCCTCACTCTGACGGCTGAACAGCATTACCATCGTATGCCGGATCAGCGGCATGTGGTGACGGATGACCGAGGCATCGCTGCGCTGCCCGATGCGGATGATGATCTCCGCTCTGAGGTACTTCAGCCGGCCCGGGCCGCCGTAGTTCACCACCAGAGGCTGGGCCAGAGGGATGTACAGTTCGTCCTCGACATCCTCCGCCTGGGCCCGGGCGTCGACGTTGGCGAGGAGCAGCGCCAGTGCCAGCAGCCAGACCGCCGTCAGGGGCAGGGGGTGGCGGAATAAATGACCGGCGCGGGAAAGGGCAGGGTGCTGCATGACAGTGGCCACCTTATCTTGTGAGTGCTTCGTCAAAATCGGACGCTGGCAGTAGCGCCCCATGGGGGTTATTGCGTACCATTGTAGCCGATAAATACTTTGAGAATAGACTATGCCAGTGACCACCCGTTCCACCAACCTGTTGATTGTCCTTGCCGTCGCGGCCATGATGGCGGTCGCTCTCTATATGGAGCACGCCATGGGCCTGGAGCCCTGCCCGCTCTGCGTGGGGCAGCGGGTGTTCGTGATTCTGGTGGGGGTCTGGGCGCTGATGGCCTGGATGCACAACCCGGGCGCCATCGGTCGCCGCGTGTATGCCGGTCTCGGAATACTCTCGGCCATTGCCGGCGGCGCGGTGTCGAGCCGCCAGCTCTGGATGCAGAGCCTGCCTGAAGATCAGATTCCCTCCTGCGGCCCCAGTTTCGAATTTATTCTGGACACAGCGCCCTTTCTTGAGGCGTTGCGGGTTATGCTGATGGGCGATGGCAACTGCGCCGAAGTGGTCTGGTCGCTGTTCGGTATCAGCATCCCGGGCTGGACCCTGATCGGGTTTGTGGTGCTGGCGGTGGTCAATGTCTACCAGTTTGTGAGGCGCCCGCCCCAGAGTCGTGGTTGGGCCCGTTGATTTGAAGTAGAAATCTGAATGCAGTGTGACGCCCGCTGGCCGTCCCTGAGTTTGTGAGTGGTATTTGTAAGGAACCCGAAATGTTAGAAAACTGTAAAGATGCAAAAGAGCGTTGGGGCGGGGTCAGCACCCTGGTGGATCAGTGGCTGGAAGCGCGTCGCAAAATGCTCGTGCAGTTCTGCGATCTGAGTGCGCTGAAACGCCCCGAGGCCGACGACCAGGTGCGCGGCGGCAAACTGCGCCGATTGTGTGAAACTCTGGTGGACTATGTTTCGGCCGGTCACTTTGAAGTGTATGACCAGCTGATCAAAGAGGGGCGCGAGTTTGGTGATAAGGCGGCCCTGGCGGAAGCGAGTCGTCTGTTCAAAATCATCGACCAAACCACTCAAGAAGTTCTGGATTTCAACGATAAGTATTTAGAGACTGACGATCTGGAGGCACTGGAGCCCGATCTGTCGCGCCTTGGAGAAACACTGGAGATCCGCTTCAGTGCCGAAGACCGGATGATCGAAGTGTTGCACACCGCACACAAAGACCTGGTTACCTGAAGCCCGGGATTACCTGAAGCCCGGGAGCCTGAAAGCCTGAGAGACACGCCATGCCCAAGTCACCCGCCCGGCCCCGGCGTCAAGGGCTGATACTACTGGTCTGTACGGGATTGCTGGCGGGAGCGCTATCGGGGTGCGATCGCCCCGCCAAACCCGAGAGCAGCCTGGAGGTGGCGGCACGCAGCGTGCAGACAGGCGCGCTGTCCCGGGACGGAAACTGGGCGCTCGTCGGTTCGAGCTATCATGGGGGCAGCTTGTGGCAACTGGACGAGCGCGAGCGCCTTTACGACTGGAACCACAAACAGGACAGTTACACCCTGATTACCTCGGCCAGCTTCTCCACCGATGGCCGCCGTGCCCTCACGACCGATGAGCGCACCCTGGTGCTGTGGAATACCGACACCGGCGAGGCCGAGCAATACTGGAGCAGCCCCTCGGAAATTCTCACCAGCAGCCTCGGACCGGACGGACGTGTGGCCCTGCTCGGTCTGGGAGATTACCGCGCGTCGCTCTACAACGTCGGCGGTGGCGGCATCATTCGCAACTTCCATCACAGTGACCGGGTGTCGACCGTCGCGCTCAGTGGCGATGGCCGCTATGCGGTGAGTGGCTCCGACGCTGGCACGGCCACCCTGTGGAATGCCGAGACGGGCGAGCCGGTTGCCAGTGAGCAGCACGATGCGCCGGTGCAGCTGGTCAGGCTGAGCTCGGATGGCGAGCTGGTGCTCTCCTCGGGGCGTTACGAGAAGGCCAGACTCTGGACGCGCGAGGGAGTGGTGTGGGAGTTGCCTCTGCCAGAGGAGCGGGTCAAGCGGGGTTTGCGGATCATCAGCGCCCGCTTCAGCGACGATGGGGCCTACCTGCTCACCGGGATGCCCAACGGTCGGGTATTCTTGTGGGACATCGACAACCGCCGTCTCGTCTACCGCTGGCAATTGCCCAAGCGAAAAGCCTGGCATCCCACGGCGGTGTCGGTGATCGATGTGGCCTTTACCGAGGATCCCGACCGATACCGGGCACTCAGCTCCGAGGGTTTTGTGCACGACCTGACGTACTGACTCGTCAGGGGCCCACAAAACAAAAACCCACAAAAAAGGCCGCTTCCGGGAGCGGCCTTTTTTGTGGTGGGGCGTAAGCCCCCCTTTTGCACGGGTGTTACTCTTCTTCGGCCGGGGCTTCTTCCGGCTCGGCCACTTCCAGCAGCTCGACTTCGAAAATCAGCGCCGAATTGGGCGGAATCGGGCCGTTGCCGCCGGGGCCATAGGCCAGGTTGGCGGGAATGTACAGCTCGTACTTGGAGCCCGGTGACATCAGCTGAAGCGCTTCGGTCCAGCCGGCAATCACGCTGTTCAGTGCGAAGGTCGCGGGCTGATCGCGCTCATAGGAGCTGTCGAACTCGGTGCCGTCCAGCAACCGGCCGCGGTAGTGCACGGTGACAGTATCGTCGGCGTCGGGCTTGGCCCCTTCACCTTCTTCCAGCACTTTGTACTGCAGGCCGGATTCGGTTTCGGTCACGCCTTCCTCTTCGATGTTTTCGGCAAAGAAGGCTTCGGCCGCTTCGCGGTTGGCTTCGCCCTGTTGTTCGGTCTCGGCTTCACGGCGGGCCATTTCCTGTTCCTGGAAGGTCTGCATCACTTCCTGCATTTCCTCTTCGCTCAGGCGTGGCTCAACCCCGTCGCGCTTGTCGCGCAGCGCCTGGGCAAAGGCTTCCGGCTCAATCGATACGCCGCCCTGCTCAAGGTTCTCGGCCAGGTTGGTACCGAAAACGTAGTTGACCTTCTGTTCCAGGGTTTCCAGCTTCGCCGGTTGCTCTTCTTCGGCCTGGTTGCAGCCAATCAGTACCGCAGTGGAAGCCATGAGTCCCAGCAGTAGTAGTGAATTGCGTTTCATGTTGTGCACCTTCTTTTATATTGGAGAGTGTCATTTGGTTGGCAATAAGAGCGCCCAATAGTAACTCAACTTGCTGCTCTGTGTACGCTTTTCGCGGGTTTTTGCCGCCCCAAGGGTCATTCTTGGTCAGTTGCGGGCCGGCAAGGTTCCCTTAAGAGGCAATTTGAGGGCTATTTTGGTTGGATTTGGCGTAAATTGCCGTGCGGTCATACACATTTTTGTTTGACACTACTACAATAGCGAAAAGCATTGTTGCTGGTTTCGTTCACTCCCAATTGCACAGGAATTTCACTATGGCCGCCAGAAAAAAAGCAACTGTCAGCGTGACCGACCTGGAGAAACAGGTCGAGAAGGTTCAGGCGCAGCTGGACAAAGCCCGCGCGCAAAAACTCACTCAGGCTGAAAAGGCCGAGAGCAAAGCCAAAAAGGCGCTGGATGGTGCCAAGAGCAAGCTCAAAACATTGCGCGCCCGCAAGGTGGCGGCCGGCAAGGTAAAGAACAAAACCGCCGCTACCCGGAGCCGTCAGAACAAAGCGGCTGAGGCAGTGACCAAACAGCAGCAGGTGGTAGACGCCGCCCAGCAGGCCTGGCAAGAAGCCAAGCAGGCCCTGACCGAGGCCAAGGCCGAGAAAACCCAGGCCGACAAGCTCGCGCGCGAAATCAACAAGGCCACCAAGGCGGTGGAAAAGAAGTTGAAGAAAAAAGCCGCGAGCAAGAAAAGCACGGCGCGCAAGAAATCCGCCAGCAAAAAAACCACCACCAAAAAAGCGGCGGCAAAAAAGCCGGCCGCCAAGAAAAAAGTCGTCAGCAAAAAGGCCGCTACCAAGAAAGTAGCCAGTAAGGCCGGCGCAACCGCCAAGAAAACCACCGCCAAAAAGGCCCCGAGCAAGAAGAAGGCGGCCAGCAAGACCACCGCCACGGCCAAGAAGGCTTCTACCAAGAAGGCCTCTGCTAAAGCCTCTACCAAGAAGGCCTCTACGAAGAAAACTTCGGCCACGAAAACAACCGCGAAGAAAACCACGGCGAAGAAAAGCTCCAGCAAAGCGGGCCAGAAGAAAGCCCCGGTGAGCAAAACGGCGCCCAAGCCTCCGGCCCAGCCCGCACCGCCGAAGTCGCCGGCGCAGCCGACACCCAGCGCCCCTCCGGCCAAGCCCGCCGAGCCCGAACCGCTCTCACCGGCGGTGGATCGCGATCCGGAAGCGCCCCCGGTGTCCGATAAGCCCGCCGATCCGGTTCGGCCCGATCCGCGCGAGCCCAAGCCGGGGCATCGCGGTACCGAGCTGATTGAGCCTTCGGACAAGCCCAAAGCGGAGCCGGTACCTGATCGTCCGTCTTCCGGTAGTCTGTTCGACCGGGATTTTCACGACAGTGATGACAAGTTCTAGATAACCCGGTTAATTGAACCAACCACCATTAAAAAGGGCCCGGAATTCCGGGCCCTTTTTTGTTGTGGGTTACTTCTTGTTGTGGGTCACTTCGATCGTGTGGTCGTTGGTTCCCGGGAGGACGGGATGTGTCAGCGCCGCATCAGAATGTGCCGTGCCTCCTGCTCCACTTCTTCGGGTAGTGCCAACATGCGGGCGTAGACAGCCAGGTTGGCGCCCCGGGCCACGGGTCTGGGCCCGGCACTGGCCAGCCAGGTGCTCGCCAGTTTTTCCAGTTTGGCCTGGACGGCCTGTTCGGCCTGCAGCTCGGCGGCCTTGATCGCCTTGCGGCTGGCTTCGACCGCCGGAATCGCGGTGCCGTAGTGGCGTTTGATGTGCTGGCGCATGCGCCGCAGGGGCAGGACGATCTCGGTTTTCCAGGGGGCGATGTGCGCCTGGGCCAGATGCAGGCGGGTTTCATTGAGGGCCAGCCCCTCGCGCTCGAGCCAGCAGAGCCAGAGCAGGATGTTGACGTCCGCTCCCCACTGGTCCTGAAGCGACAGGCACAGCTCCTCGACTCCGGGCTGTCGATACAGCCAGAGGGCAAAGTCCCAGAGGTTTGATTTCAGTATGGCCAGGTTCATGTTTCCCTCATCCCATCGCCCGTAACTGGTAGAATACTCGGCATGATCCAATTACAGCAAGTTTCCCTTCAGCGCGGGACCCAGTTTCTGCTGGAGTACGCCGACCTCACCCTCTTCCCGGGCCAGAAAGCCGGCCTGATCGGGCCCAATGGCAGTGGTAAAACCAGCCTGTTCAAACTGCTACTGGGGCAGTTGAGCTGCGACACCGGTCAGTGGGATATTCCCAAACAGTGGCGCGTCTCGCATATGGCGCAGGAGGTGGAAACCCTCGAGTGCAGTGCGCTCGACCATGTGCTGGATGGCGATATCGAGTTGCGGCGCCTGGAGGCGGCCATCGACCGCTCCCAGCACGACGGCGAGGCCCTGGCCCGACTCTATGGCGAGATGGAAAACATCCAGGCCTATTCCGCCCCGGCCCGTGCCCAGCAGTTGCTCAATGGTCTGGGCTTTGCCCCGGGGGACGATGTCCGGCCGGTGTCCGACTTCTCCGGTGGCTGGCGCATCCGGCTCAATCTCGCCCAGGCACTGATGCGCCCGTCCGATCTGTTGTTGTTGGACGAACCCACCAACCACCTGGATCTGGATGCCACCCTCTGGCTGGAGCAGTGGCTGCAGCGCTACCCGGGAACGCTGATCATCATCTCCCACGACCGGGACTTTCTCGACAATGTCGTGGACCGGATTGTCGCCATCGATAATGGCAAGCTCAACCTTTACATCGGCAACTACTCCGCCTATGAGCACCAGCGGGCGGAGCATCTGGCGCAGCAGGAGGCCGCGCACAAGAAACAGCAGGAGCAACTGGCCCATATGGAAGCCTACGTCCGTCGCTTTCGCGCCCAGGCCAACAAGGCGCGGCAGGCACAGAGTCGACTCAAGGCCATGGAGCGGATGGAGAAGATCGCCCCGGCCCATGTCGATTCGCCGTTTACGTTCCGCTTTGCCCCGGCGGGCAAAATGTCGAGCCCGTTGATCAACCTGAGCCAGGCGGATATCGGCTATGGCGACAGCCCGATCCTCTCCCAGGTCAACCTGGGCATCCTGCCCGAAACCCGCATCGGCCTGCTGGGCCCCAACGGCGCGGGCAAATCCAGCCTGATCAAAACCCTGGCGGGCGATCTGCAGCTGATGCGCGGCGACTGTCACGTGGGCGAGAACTTCAAACTGGGTTACTTTGCCCAGCACCAGCTGGACGCGCTGGACCTGAAAGCCTCGGCGGCACAGCACATTCTGCGCATGTCGCCGGAGACGCGCGAGCAGGAGGTACGCAACTTTCTGGGCGGGTTCGATTTTCAGGGGGACCGGGCATTCGAGCCGATCACCCATTTCTCCGGGGGCGAAAAGGCGCGGCTGGCGCTGGCCATCATCGTCTGGCAGAAACCCAACGTCCTGTTGCTGGACGAACCCACCAACCACTTGGACCTGGAGATGCGCCAGGCCTTGACGGTGGCCATGCAGGAATTTGAAGGCGCCGTCATTCTGGTGTCACACGATCGTCACCTGCTGCGCAATACCGTGGATCAGTTTCTGCTGGTGGCCGATGGCCGGGTGGCCGACTTTGACGGCGATCTGGACGACTACTACCGCTGGCTGCTCCAGCGCCGGCTGGACGACAATGCCGAGGAGAAAGCGGCCGCGCCCGCCCCCAAAGAAGACAAAAAGGCGCTGCGCCAGGAGGCGGCCGCCCGGCGCCAACAGCGCAAACCCTTGAGAGACAAGTTGAAAAAGCTGGAACGGGACATGGAGCGCCTGACGCGCGAGCTGGGTGAGCTGGAAAACAAAATGGCCGACCCCGACCTCTATGACGAGGCCAACAAGCAGGAGCTGCAGAAACTGCTAAGATCTCAGGGAGAGTGCCAGAGCCAGCTGGAGGAATGCGAAGAGCAGTGGCTGGAACTCACCGAGGAGCTTGAACTGGCGGGTGGTTAACAAACGGCCACCGCCGATGCCGTCAATCGCCATAGCGGAAAAGGTGCTACGAATGTTCAATCTGTCCCGTCTGTTTTCATCGCGTGCCAGTCACATCGCCGCGATTGACCTGGGGTCCAACAGCTTTCACCTGATCATTGCCCGCTGGGACAACGACACCCTGACGCTGCTCGACCGGTTGCGCGACCCGGTGCGCCTGGGCTGGGGGCTGCAGGAAGACGGTACCCTGGACGATGAAGCACGCGATCGCGCCCTGGCCTGCCTGGAGCGGTTTGGCGAGCGGCTGCGCGACTACCCCTCCCGCAGTGTCCGTATTGTCGGTACCAAAACCCTTCGCAGCATCAACGATTCACGCGACTTTCTCGCTGAAGCCCAGAAGCGGTTGGGGCACCCGGTCGAGGTGATCTCGGGGGAGGAAGAGGCGCGGCTGGTCTATCTGGGCGTGGCCCACTGCATTGCCCCGGGCGAGGGGCGGCGCATGGTGGTGGACATTGGTGGCGGCAGTACCGAGGTCATTCTGGGGCAGGGCATGGCGCCTCTGCTCAAGGAGAGTCTGAGCATGGGCTGCGTCGCGTTGACCAAGCGGTTTTTCCTCGACGGCAAGGTCACCGACAAGCTGGTGAAAAAAGCGCGCATTGCCTGCCAGCAGGAAATCGCTCCGGTCAGTGATGCCTTTCTCGAGCGCGGCTGGGAGGAGGTGCTGGGCGCCTCGGGCACCATCAAGGCGGTCGCCAAGGTCTGCGAACAGAACGGCTGGACCGACGGCAGCATTACCGCCGAGGGCCTGGAAAAAATCATCAAACAGTATCGCGACAAGGGTGATCTGACCCTGAATCTGAAAGGCCTGTCCAGCGATCGGGAGCCGGTGTTTCTCGGCGGTGTGATCGTCCTGTCCGCGCTCTTTGAGAGCCTACAGATCGAACGCATGCAGGCCGCCGACTGGGCCCTGCGCGAGGGGCTGCTGTACGACCTGAAAGGCCGACTCGAAAACCGCGACATCCGTCAGGAGAGCGTGGACGCACTGGCCAAACGTTTTCATGTCAATCTCACCAAATCCGCGAACGTGGAAAAGACCGCGCTCTTGCTGCTCGATCAGGTGGCCGATGACTGGGGGCTGGACGCGGCCGAAGCGGGCAAGTTGTTGAGCTGGGCCACGCGGCTCTACCCGGTGGGACTGGATATTACCCACAGCGACTACCACAAACACAGCGCCTATATTGTCGAGAACGTGGATCTGGCCGGCTGTTCGCGCATGGAGCAGTCCCAGCTGTCGGCGTTGGTGCTGGCCCACCGAAAGCGCTTCCCCACCAAAAAGTTTCCCATGGACAACACCGATCTGGTGCGGCTGGCGATACTGTTGCGTCTGGCAGTCATTTTCAATCGCGCCCAGAAGAAAAGCGGCACACCCCCGGCGCGGCTGAAAGTTCATAAGCAGACGTTGGATCTGTTTGTGCAGCCCGACTGGCTCGAGGCCAATCCGCTGACGCTCGCCGATCTGGAAATTGAAGGGAATTATCTTCAGGATCTTGGGTACGAGCTGATTCTCGAGTGAGCGGTGGGCGGAGCCCAGCCTACTTCCTGGTGGGCAGAGCCCACCCTACATCCACATTGCCCCCACCCCGTAGGGTGGGCTCCGCCCACCGACCCAATCACCGCACCGACCGTTCCCGTAGGGTGGGCTCCGCCCACCAATTGACCGTCATTGTGCGCCGAACCGGTAGGGTGGGCTCCGCCCACCATCGCCCACCATCAACTGGTGGTCAACTGCCGCGCCGCCCACCGATCCAACAATATCGCCTGTGAATCCACCGCCTCTTCCCCGCCCTGGGGCTGAAGGTGCTGATAGCTGCCATCGGCTTGCAGAATCCAGGCGTGAGTGTTGTCCTGCAGATAGACGTCCAGATCCTCGATGATCCGATCGCGAATCTTCCTGTGCTTGATCGGAAAGCAGGTCTCCACCCGGTGGAACATGTTGCGGATCATCCAGTCGGCGCTGGAGCAGTAGACGTCGGGGTCCCCGTCGTTCTCAAAATAGAACACGCGGCTGTGCTCCAGCAGGCGACCGACAATCGAGCGCACTTCAATGGTATCGGACAGTCCCTCCATGCCGGGGCGCAGCTGACAGATGCCGCGCACAATCAGGTTGATCTTGACCCCGGCCCGGGCGGCGGCGTAGAGCTCGTTGGTCAACTCCTCTTCGTACAGGGAGTTCATCTTGGCAATGATGCGCGCGGGCTTGCCCTGCTCGGCGTTCTCTTTCTCCGCGCGAATGCGTCGCACCATGCCCTTGTGCAGGGTAAAGGGCGCGTACAGGAGGCTGTCCATTTTGGAGGCCTTGCCCAGGCTGCTCAGCTGCAGAAACACCCGGTACACATCCTCTCCCAACGTCTTGTCGCTGGTCATCAGGCCGTAGTCGGTGTAGAGCATGGTGGTTTTCGGGTGATAGTTACCGGTGCCCAGGTGCACGTAGTAGCGCAGCTTGCTTTCCTCGCGGCGGGCAACCAGGAGCATCTTGGCGTGGGTTTTAAAGCCCACCACCCCGTAAATCACATGGATGCCGTAGCGCTGCAGGCGTTCGGCCAGTGCCACATTCTGTTCTTCATCGAAGCGTGCCCGCAGCTCGACGATGGCGGTCACCTCCTTGCCGGCCTTGGCGGCGGCCACCAGGGCATCGACCACGGGTGAATTGGACCCGGCGCGATACAGCGTCTGCTTGATGGCCAGAACATTCGGGTCGATGGCCGCTTCCCGCAAAAAATCGACCACGGCATTGAAGGAGTCGAAGGGATGGTGGAGCAGAATGTCCTGTTTTTTCAACGCGGCGAAATAACTGTTGGTGCGTTTGGGCAGCTTGGGCATGGCCTGGA
This sequence comes from Marinimicrobium sp. C2-29, assembly GCF_038419845.1. Taxonomy (NCBI): domain Bacteria; kingdom Pseudomonadati; phylum Pseudomonadota; class Gammaproteobacteria; order Cellvibrionales; family Cellvibrionaceae; genus Marinimicrobium; species Marinimicrobium sp. C2-29. Next base: position 3,400 of record NZ_JBCAQT010000002.1, on the reverse strand, counting down.
TAAAGGGCGGGAAGTAAAACCGGCTGTCCTTGATCAGGTCGAACAGGTCGGACAGGCGGTTGATATTGACCGGGCCTTTGATCCGGTAAACGTCGCGCTGCTTGAGCTCGCAGCGCTCGACCAGAAAGTCCTCCAGATCCTTCGGGCAGGTGTCGGCCACTTCCAGGCGCACTTCGTCGCCGTACTGGCGATACACCAGCTCGCCCTGAACCGCGCGCAACAGGTCCTCGGTTTCCTCTTCGTCCAGAAAGATGTCCGAGTTGCGGGTCAGGCGAAACTGGTAGCTGTCGATGACCGTCATGCCGACGAAAAGCTCGGCCATGAAGTAGTGGATGATGGACGAAATGAAGACAAAAGCGCGACCTTCACCGGCCACCTCCGGGGGCAGCTCCGTCATGTGGTTGAGCGAGCGCGGCACCTGGACGATCGCCCGGCCGGAGTTGCGGCCGAAGGCGTCTTTGCCGTCCAGCTTGACGATGAAGTTCAGGCTTTTGTTCAGAATGCGCGGAAACGGGTGCGCCGGGTCCAGCCCGATGGGGCTCAACAGCGGCAGAACGTCGGATTCAAAATACTCGCGCAGGTAGGCAGTCTGGGCCTCGTTCCATTCATCCCGGCGCAGAATGCGTATCTGATGGTCGGCCAGCAGGGGCAGCAGCTGATCATTGAGAATACGATACTGTTCATCCACCAGATCGTGGGCCCGCCCGGACACCTCCGCGAGGGTCTCCTCCTGGCTGAGCCCGTCCGGTCCCGAGGGGCTGGAGGCGTTCAATTCCAGCATTTCGACCAGGCCACCGACCCGAACTTCGAAGAATTCGTCGAGATTTGTCGAGAAAATGCAGACAAATCGCAGCCGTTCCATCAAAGGCAGCGAATGGTCGCAGGCCTGGTAGAGGACCCGTTTGTGGAATTCGAGCAGGCTGAGCTCACGATTGAAAAAGGCGTTGGACACCCTGTACCCCTGTTGTGTCATAGACAAAAAGCTCACCTTATTGCAGAAATGTGACAATCGTAAGTCAGGCGCCAAAGTCGGTCCGGGGAATCGCGCTATCGCCCACAGGACCTTGGGGGTGCCCGCAATCCATTATAACAGCTACTCAATCGCCCCATCGGGGGGTAAACTCGATGAAAAGACGTTCGGGAACAGAGCGGTGGCGGATTTTCCGGTCTCAGTCGTCCTTACAGACAAGGCCCCGGATTCGTTTGGCCGGGGCGGGCGTGAGTTGATCTAAGGCGCAAGAACAAGTATGACAAATAAAGACAATTTGGAGAACGCCTACCTCTCCATCCGGAAGGGGTTGATGCGGGCCGTTTCCCGGCTGGTGCCCCCGAAGGAGATTGAGGACATCGTCCAGGAGACCTACGTGCGGATCTGTGCGGTGAAAAATACCGAGCAGATCCGCAATCCGCATTCGTTTCTCTACAGGACGGCTCGTAACCTGGCTCTCGACCACCTAAAGCGTGCCGAGACTCGGGTGGGCGTGAGTATGGAGGACGAGGGCGTCAATCCGGACTGGGCGACCGAGGATCAGGATCAGGTCTATGAACAGGCATCGGCCGAGCGGGAATTTGAACACTTTTGCGAAGCGGTCCGGCACCTACCACTTCAATGTCGGCGGGCGTTCGTATTGAAAAAGGTCTACGGGTATTCACAGAGAGAGATCGCTCTTGATCTGGGCATCAGTGAAAACACGGTCGAGAAGCACATCGCCCGGGGCATGAACCGGTGTCGGCAGTATATGAAACAGGCTCCCACGGGAGTGAGCCGGAATCCGGGCTCAAGTGAGAGTCAAGGAATCAAGCAATGAGCAATATTTATCAGTTCCAGACCGAAGACCAGATGTACGAGGATGCCAGCCTCTGGGTGGCTCGTCTCGATCGTGGTCTGTCCGGGGAAGAAACCGAGACCTTGCGCCGCTGGCTGGATCAGAACGCCCATCACCGCGAATGCCTGCTGGAAATGGCTGATCTGTGGGACCGGATGGACAGCCTGGCGGTACTCTCTGAGCTGTTTGATCCACCGGCACGGTCGAGTCACCACAAGCGGTTCGGCCTGGGGGCCGCCACCGCCGTGGCCGCATCGGTGCTGTTCTTGGTGGCCGCCTTCGGCCTGTTCACGCCACTCTCACCCTGGAACGACACGCAAGAGACTCCCGGGGTCGCGACGGTCGCCCAGGAGAATACCGTCTACGAAACCGGTATCGGGGCGCACTCGACGGTGAACCTGCCGGATGGCACCCGCCTGCTGCTCAATACCAACACGCTGGTCTCGGTCACCTATTCGGCGGACGAGCGCTTGCTGGAGCTGAGCCGGGGCGAGCTGCACGTCGAAGTTGACCACGATCCGGAACGTCCGCTTCGGGTCAAGGCCGGCGGCAAACTGGTCGAGGCGGTGGGGACAGCCTTTAACGTTTATCTGATGGACGACGACGATGTCGATGTGATCGTCACCGAGGGTGTGGTTCACGTGAAATCCGCCCTGGAAGATGCCCTTGACGAGCCGGTCCAGGAACTAAAAAAGGGACAGAAGCTCTCCATCCGGGCGCTGCAGCCCAAACAGGTCGATTCGGTCGATGAAGCCCAGATTGAAGACCGACTGTCCTGGCGTGATGGCAATCTGGTATTCAGGGGAGAAACCCTGCAGGAGGCACTGTCGGAAGTCAGTCGCTACACCACCCTAGACTTCGAAGTCGCCGATCCGGCAATCGCCCAGGTACGCATCGCCGGCCTATATAAGGCGGGTGATGTGGATGGCCTGCTTCTCGCTTTGCGTGAAAACTTCAATATTCACCACCACCGTACTGGTGACGGAACGGTCGTTTTGTCTGCACGCAAGTCGGGAAAATCGCCCAATGGCGGTTAACGTTACGGGATTAATACCGGATATCACAGCCATCGTCGCGAGTTTGATGACATCTTTTCGGAAAAGTAGGCAGCGACCGACAACCATGGAACCGTGCAACCGTTGATCAAGCAGTATCGACTGGACTGTCGCTCTATTGTCAGCGCACTGGAGAGTGCGGAAAACCCCGCCTGGTTCGTCATAGAACAGGAGATCTATCCGGGAAGGATGGATCCGATGACGTCGGTTAAAACCTCAATCAAAGATTTGCGAGCCGGTTTGTCAGAATAACAAGCGTTGCAATAATAACCAGAGTGAGAAGTACCCATGGCAGATAATCATTACGATGCAATCGTGGTTGGCTCCGGCATCAGTGGTGGCTGGGCCGCCAAAGAGCTGACCGAAAAAGGCTTGACCGTGCTCCTGTTGGAGCGCGGGCGGAACATCGAGCACATCAAGGACTACAAAAACGCACACAAGGAAGCCTGGGACTACCCCCATCGGGACAAACCGACCCAGGAAATGAAAGAAAAGTACCCGGTGCTCAAGCGCGACTAC